>NZ_JBVHLW010000048.1:0-41991 GCF_055558795.1 Streptomyces sp. NPDC025618
GTGATCACTACTTTAGCGTATTTCCCCGGTGGCTCCTAATCGGCGCCCGGTCCGGAATTCGGCACGCCGAAATCCATCCCGTTCAGGGAACATGCAGTAGAGATTGCCGCCGGTGCGGCGTGAGTGGCCGCCTCGCCGTCCTCGCGGACGCCGTGGCAACTCGAAGAACTCTACACCAGTCCGGGCAGTGCTCCGCCCCGGCTGCCGGCTAGCGGCGCTTGCCCCGCTTGCCTGACTTCGCGCGGCGCCGTTCGTAGCGGGCCAGCGCCTCCTCGTACTCCTTGCGGCGCAGCTTCTCGCCCGGGGCCTCGGTGAGGGTGCGCAGCGCGTAAGCGAGCAGGGAGCCGATGAAACCGATCAGCAGCATGCTCTGCGTCGAGCGCTCCGCGCTCGCGTCCGTCGCGGGGGCCGGCCGCCGGCTGAACCCTTCCCAGGTACGGCGGAAGGCGAGCGCGTTGCACACGGCGAAGGCGACGACCACGAGCATGTTCACGAGGTTGCCGACCTTGGCGATCGTCAGGCCCTCGTAGCCGAAGCGCAGCACCAGGGCGCCGGCTGCCGCTGTGACGAGCGCGCCGATTCCGGCGCCGACCCGGCGCAGCGCGTAGCCGCCGCCGTGGTCGACCCATGTCGTACCGAAGAACCGGATCGGTTCGGGCCGGGGGCCGGTGGGCTCGCGCTCGTCGCTCATACGCCGATTATCGCCACCGGCCCGGCGGCCGGCGTCGTGGCTCAGGAGCAGCGGATCGCGACGAAGTCGCTGCTGCCCGTCTTCACATAGGCGTCCGACACGTACTGGCCCGGCGCGATGCTGTCCCAGATGTCGGAGGTGCCGTAGGGGCCGGTGACCGTCTCGCCGCGGGTCTGGCAGCGGATCTGGACCTCGGAGTCCTCGGGGAGGACGCGGACGATCTGGCTGCCGGTGTTCGGGCCGCGGCGGACGTTGACCTGGGTGCCGGGGGCGACCGGATAGTAGACAGCGCTCGCGGACCGCACCGATACGGCCAGGCCGGCACTCTCGTCACGCGTGCCGCTGTCGTTGCTCTCGTTGATCTCGCCGACGGCCATGTGGCCCTCCCCCGCGCAGTAATGAGGCGTTGCTCGATGACATGCGCAGGCTAGCAAGGCACGGCCATGCCTCCCGGGGTTCCCGGGTGCCATCGATTAGGCTCCGGAAGCCGCCGTACGCGGCCGAATACACACGGGGGTGGGGGAATGCCGCCGCTGCGCACGACCGGGGCGGGCCCGGAAGCGGAGGATCCGGGGTATGCCGGTCGGTACCGGCTGGAGGGGCGTCTCGGGTCCGGCGGCATGGGGGTCGTCCACCTGGCCCGCTCACCGTCCGGGCTGCGTCTCGCGGTCAAGGTGGTGCACGCCGAGTATGCGGTGGACCCGGAGTTCAGGGCCCGTTTCCGGCAGGAGGTCGCGGCCGCGCGGCGGGTGAGCGGGGCCTTCACCGCTCCGGTCGTGGACGCCGACCCCGACGGCGAGCGCCCCTGGATGGCCACCCTCTACATCCCCGGCCCCACGCTCTCCGAGCGGGTGAAGCGGAACGGGCCGCTGCCGCCCGACGAGGTGCGGCGGCTGGCCGCGGGACTCGCGGAGGCCCTGCGCGACATTCATCGCGCCCAGGTGGTGCACCGCGATCTCAAGCCGAGCAATGTGCTGCTCGCCGAGGACGGCCCCAAGGTCATCGACTTCGGTATTTCCCGCCCTCGCGACAGTGAGCTGCGGACCGAGACCGGGAAATTGATCGGGACGCCGCCTTTCATGGCTCCCGAGCAGTTCCAGCGGCCGCGTGAAGTGGGGCCCGCGGCGGATGTCTTCGCGCTGGCGTCGCTGTTGGTGCACGCGGCGACGGGGCGGGGGCCGTTCGAATCGGACAGCCCGTACATCGTCGCCTATCAGGTGGTGCACAACGAACCGGATCTCGCCGGGGTCCCGGACGATCTCGTTCCGCTTATCCGGGCCTGTCTGGCGAAGGAGCCCGCCGAGCGGCCGACGCCGGACGCGATCATGGCCCGGCTGCCGCGGGTGTCCGGGTCGGCACCGGTGAGCTTTCCCGCCCCGCCGGAGCACGGCGCGGCGCGTGACGCCGTCCCCACGCACGTACGCGTGCCCCCGCAGCCCGAGGCGCCGGAGCCCGCCGCGGCGGCACCGGCCGGCTCCCGTGCCCGGTGGACCCGGCGCGCGCTGTGGGCCGTCGCCGCCGCGGTGGTGGCGACGGCGCTGGGGGCGGGCGGCTTCTGGGCGCTGAACCAGGCCGACGTGTCGCACCGGCCGGCGCAGTCACGGTCCGCGGCGGCGGGCGCGGACTGGCAGCCGTGGGAGGCGTCCGTGCCTCCGGACGCGGCGGGTGACGGCAGGGTGCGGGCCGGGTTCTGTACGTACGGGGAGGCCGCGCTCTACTGCTCCGCGCCGGGCGTGCAGGCGGCCCGTATCGACCCCGCGAGCGGCGAGGTCGTCTGGCGGCGGCCCGTCGACACCTCCCACCCCGCGGAGACGGAACCGGGCGCTCCGCCCGCGCCGGTGGTCTCGGGCGGCCTGGTGCACGTCATAACGCCGGACGGCGACCGGCTCTTCGCGCTCGACCCGGTCAAGGGCGAGCAGCGCTGGACGCGGGACGTGTCGGTCTACAACGGGCGGGTCTATCACGCGGGGGACACGCTGCTGCTGGTCGCGGCCGACGGAACAGTGACGGCCGTCGACGGTGCGTCGGGCAGGGAGCGCTGGAGTCACAAGCTGCCGGGGTACGCGAAGCCGGTGTTCTCCTCCTTCGCGGACTCCGACGCCGGTTCCTACGCCGATCCCCAGGTCGTCGGCGGGCGCGACCTCGGTGCGCCCGTCTACGCCGTTTCCCCGGCCGGTCCGGGGCAGCACCGTACGCAGCTGCTCGCGCTCGACCCGTTGCGCGGCACGACGCTGTGGCAGCGCACGCTGGACGGCGATCTGACGCCGGTGGGCGTGGGTCCGCGTGGCGCGCTGTATCTGACGGCCGTCGACTCCCGCGACCGTGTCTCCGCCGTCGTCCGCTACTCCCCCGCCGAACAGAGCGAGCACCGGGTTCCCCTGAGCACGCCGTTGAGCGTCACGAGTGCGGCGGCCCGGGGTGACGCGGTCTATCTGTTGTCCTCGGACGGTGGCCTGACGGCCGTGGGTGTCGATCCGGCCGGAACGGGCGGAGGGCAGCGGTGGCGGCTGGACACGTCCGTGGCCAACGCGTCGGCTCTCGTCCTGGCGGACGACCGGCTGTACTTCTCCGCTGCGGACGGGCGGCTGCTGGCCGTCGATACGGCTCGGGGTGCTCTGCTCGGTCAGACGTCGCCTCGGCTGACTCGGGCGGGGCGGGGGTATCTGGATCTGCTGCCTGCGCCGGTGGCGGCGGATGGGAAGGTTTTCGGGGCGGCGCCGGATGGGACGGTGTTCGCGGTCAGTGATCACGATCCTGGGTCGTGGCGGTAGGTCGCGCCTGCGGCGAGCTTGTTCCCCAGCCCCCGCCCGTTCCGCACTGGGGCACGTGCCCCAGGCCCCCGGCTGCGGGTCCGTGGCGCCTGCGGCGGGCTTTTTCCCCAGCCCCGCCCCTTCCCGAAACCGGGGAGACCTCGGACCCCCAGCAACGCGCTTCGCGCGTTGTCCTCAATCGCCGGACGGGCTGATTACGAACCCCGAAGCCGTACGTGCCCGCACTTGCCCCCGGCACCGACCACAACCCAAGCCCGGCCGGCGATTGAGGCCACCCGAACCGCAACCACACACAACCCGCAGAAGAACCCCGCTCAGCCCAAGCGGCCAACGTCCCGCACAGCCCCCCGATCCGCGCTCGTAGCCATCGCCGCATAAGCCCGAAGCGCCGCAGAGACCTTGCGTTCGCGGGACTTCGGGGCGTAGCGGCCTTCGAGAGCGGTGCGGCGGGTGGTCAGTTCCTCTTCGGGGACGAGGAGTTCGATGGAGCGGGCGGGGATGTCGATGCGGATGCGGTCGCCGTCCTCGACGAGGGCGATCGTGCCGCCGGAGGCGGCCTCGGGGGAGGCGTGGCCGATGGAGAGGCCGGACGTGCCGCCGGAGAAGCGGCCGTCGGTGACCAGGGCGCAGGACTTGCCGAGGCCGCGGCCCTTCAGGAAGGACGTGGGGTAGAGCATCTCCTGCATGCCGGGGCCGCCCTTGGGGCCCTCGTAGCGGATGACGACGACGTCGCCCTCCTTGATCTCCTTGCGGAGGATCTTGTCGACGGCCTCTTCCTGCGATTCGCAGACGACGGCCGGTCCTTCGAACGTCCAGATCGATTCGTCGACGCCCGCCGTTTTCACGACACAGCCGTCGACGGCGAGGTTGCCCTTGAGGACGGCCAGCCCGCCGTCCTTGGAGTAGGCGTGCGCGGCGTCGCGGATGCAGCCGCCGGCGGCGTCCGTGTCGAGGGATTCCCAGCGCTCGGACTGCGAGAAGGCGGTGGCGGAGCGGACGCAGCCGGGGGCGGCGTGCCAGAGTTCGACGGCCTCGGCGGACGGGGAGCCGCCGCGGACGTCCCAGGTGCCCAGCCAGTCCTTGATTCCGGGCGAGTGGACGGTGTGCACGTCCTCATTGAGCAGGCCCGCGCGGTAGAGCTCGCCGAGGATCGCGGGGATGCCGCCGGCGCGGTGCACGTCCTCCATGTAGTACGTGCCGCCGGGGGCGACGTTGGGCGCGACCTTGGCCAGACAGGGCACGCGGCGCGAGACCGCGTCGATGTCCTTGAGGTCGTAGTCCAGCCCGGCCTCCTGGGCGGCTGCGAGCAGGTGGAGGATCGTGTTGGTCGAGCCGCCCATGGCGATGTCGAGGGCCATGGCGTTGTCGAAAGCGGCGCGGGTGGCGATGTTGCGCGGCAGGACGGAGTCGTCGTCCTGTTCGTAGTAGCGCTTGGTGATCTCGACGACCGTGCGGGCCGCGTTCTCGTACAGCGCCTTGCGGGCGGTGTGGGTGGCGAGGACGGAGCCGTTGCCCGGGAGGGAGAGGCCGATGGCCTCGGTGAGGCAGTTCATGGAGTTCGCGGTGAACATGCCGGAGCAGGAGCCGCAGGTCGGGCAGGCGTTCTCCTCGATGCGGAGGACGTCCTCGTCCGAGACGTTCTCGTCGACCGCGTCCACGATGGCGTTGATCAGGTCCAGCTTGCGGACCGTGCCGTCGACGAGGGTGGCCTGGCCGGCCTCCATCGGGCCGCCGGAGACGAAGACGACGGGGATGTTGAGGCGCAGCGCGGCCATCAGCATGCCCGGCGTGATCTTGTCGCAGTTGGAGATGCAGATCAGCGCGTCGGCGCAGTGCGCCTCGACCATGTACTCGACGGAGTCGGCGATCAGATCGCGCGAGGGCAGGGAGTAGAGCATCCCGGCGTGGCCCATCGCGATGCCGTCGTCGACGGCGATGGTGTTGAACTCGCGGGGCACCGCGCCCGCCGCCAGGATCGCGTCGGAGACGATCCGGCCGACCGGGGCGAGGTGGGTGTGGCCGGGGACGAACTCGGTGAAGGAGTTGGCCACCGCGATGATCGGCTTGCCGATGTCCCCGCTCGCTACGCCCGAGGCGCGCATCAGGGCGCGGGCTCCCGCCATGTTGCGGCCGTGGGTGACGGTGCGGGACCTCAGCTCGGGCATCCTGCTCCACTCCTCGAAAGGCGTCGGCGCGCGGTGGCGGCGGCCTGGTGGCGGCGGCTTCGCGCTGCGCGGTGTCGCGTTCTACGAGCCTACGCCGGTGATCCAAGATCCGGACAGGGTCTCCGGTATGTGAGACGGGCGTCTCGCGGCTACGGGGCTTCCGTGAGGTGGCGCTGGATGGCCGGCGCGACCTGGGCGATGACGTCCTCCACGTCCGCCGACGCCAGCGGCTCGACCTTGATCACATGGCGCAGCATCGCGACGCCGACGAGGTGGGCGGCGGCGAGCTCGGCGCGCAGCCGGGGCTTCTCGACGTCCAGTTCGTCGGCGATGCGGGCCATCAGCCGGGTGGAGACGAGGTCGCGGAAGACCGCGGCCGCGGTCTCGTTGGCGACGGCGGACCGGACGATCGCGAGCAGCGGCTCGCGGGTGACGGGGTTCTCCCACAGGCCGAGGAAGAAGCGCGTCATGCGTTCGCCGACGGTGTCCGGACCGCCTTCGAGGACGACGTGGGGCATCTGGAGGGCGGGCGCGAAGGCCACCTCGATGGCGGCGGCGAAGATCTGTTCCTTGGGCCCGAAGTAGTGGTGGACGAGGGCGGGGTCCACGTCCGCGCCCCTGGCGATGGCCCGGATGGACGCCTTGTCGTAGCCGCGCTCGGCGAACTCGGCGCGCGCCGCCGCGAGGATGCGCTCCCGCGCGCCGGGGCCGCCGCCGAGTTCCGTGCGGGCGGGCCTGCCGCGTTTCCTGGGGGCTCCGTCACCCGTACGGGGGGCGCTCACGGACGGGCCGCGCCCGTCGGGGAGGCGAGGTGCAGCCGGGTGAAGGCCAGGGCCTCGGCGAGATCGGCCTCGCGCTCGGCGGCGGACATGGCGCGCCGGGTGTTGACCTCGATCACCACGTGGCCGGCGAAGCCGGTGGTGGCGAGGCGTTCCAGCAGCTCGGCGCAGGGCTGTTTGCCGCGGCCCGGCACGAGGTGCTCGTCCTTGGCGGAGCCGTTGCCGTCGGCGAGGTGGATGTGCGCCAGCCGGTCGCCCATCCGGTCGATCATCTGGAGGGCGTCCGTCCGGGCGGTGGCGGTGTGCGAGAGGTCGACGGTGAAGTGGCGGTAGTCGTCCTTGGTGACGTCCCAGTCCGGGGCGTAGGCGAGCATCTCGCGGTCGCGGTAGCGCCAGGGGTACATGTTCTCGACGGCGAAGCGGACGTCCGTCTCGTCGGCCATCCGCCAGATCCCCTGCACGAAGTCCCGCGCGTAACCGCGCTGCCAGCGGAACGGCGGGTGGACGACGACGGTCGTGGCGCCCAGCTTCTCGGCGGCCGTGCGGGCCCGCTGGAGCTTGACCCAGGGGTCGGTCGACCAGACGCGCTGCGTGATCAGCAGACAGGGCGCGTGGACGGCCAGGATGGGCACCTGGTGGTAGTCGGACAGGCGGCGGAGCGCCTCGATGTCCTGGCTGACCGGGTCGGTCCACACCATGACCTCGACGCCGTCGTAGCCCAGGCGCGCGGCGATCTCGAAGGCCGTCGCCGTCGACTCCGGGTAGACCGAGGCCGTGGACAGCGCGACCTTCGCATCCGGGATGCGCACCACAGGCTCTGTCACGAGGGACAGCGTACGACCGTGTCCCGGACCGCGGGCATGGAGGTGGCCGTGCGGCGCACCGGCGGTACGCCCTTCGCGGCAGCCGCGTCAGGAAGTGGGCAGGTGATCGAGCCGCCGGAGGATGACGCCCTCCCGCAGCGCCCAGGGGCAGATCTCCAGCTCCTCGACGCCGAGGAGGTCCATGGCCGCCTCCGCGACGAGCGCGCCCGCGACCAGCTGGGGCGCGCGGCCCTCCGAGACGCCGGGCAGCCGGGCGCGCTCCGCCGAGGCCATGGCGGCGAGCTTGGGCACCCACTCCTCCAGGGAGCGCCGGGTGAGCGCGCGCTGGACGTAGAGGCCGTCGGTGGAGCGGGCCGCTCCGGCGATCCGGGCGAGCTGCTTGAACGTCTTGGAGGTGGCGACGACGTGGTCCGGGGTGCCGTGCCGGGCGAAGTCCCCGACGATGCGGGCGATCTGCGCGCGTACGTGCCGCCGCAGGGCCCGTACGTCCGTGGCGTCGGGCGGATCGCCCGGCAGCCAGGCCGTGGTCAGCCGGCCCGCGCCCAGCGGCAGCGAGACGGCCACGTCGGGCTCCTCGTCCATGCCGAAGGCGATCTCCAGGGAGCCGCCCCCGATGTCGAGGACCAGGAGCTTTCCGGCCGACCAGCCGAACCACCGGCGGGCGGCCAGGAACGTCAGCCGCGCCTCCTCGTCGCCGGTGAGGACCGGCAGAGTGATCCCGGTCTCCTTCCGGACGCGCGCGAGCACGGTGTCGGCGTTGGCCGCCTCGCGCACCGCGGAGGTCGCGAACGGCAGGACCTCCTCCACACCCTTGTCCTCGGCGGCCTCCTGCGCCTCCTGAATGACCGATACGAGCCGGTCGACCCCCGCCTCACTGATCGCCCCTTCGTCGTCGAGGAGCTCCGCGAGGCGCAGTTCTGCCTTGTGGGAGTGGGCGGGCAGGGGACGGGCGCCCGGATGCGCGTCCACCACCAGCAGATGGACCGTATTCGAACCCACATCGAGGACACCGAGTCTCATGGCCTGAACGCTACTGCGACCGGCCGGGGCGCATAGTCTTGAGGGGTGGCAAAGACGAAGAAGGCCAAGCCTGACAAATCCCTCGACAAGGCCGGGAAGAAGCGGTCCAAGATCTCCGCGAAGGCTTCTGCGACGGCCTCCTCGAAGGTCCCCGCGAAGGTCGCCGACGAGGTCGGGCTCGACTTTGCCCGCGCCTGGGTCGAATTCCCCGATCCGGCCGACGACGAACAGGTCTTCCGCTGCGACCTGACCTGGCTCACCTCGCGGTGGAGCTGCATCTTCGGCAGCGGCTGCCAGGGCATCCAGGCCGGCCGCGCCGACGACGGCTGCTGCACGCTGGGCGCGCACTTCTCGGACGAGGAGGACGAGCAGCGCGTCGCCGGGCACGTGGCGCGGCTGACTCCGGACATCTGGCAGTTCCACGACGTCGGCACGTCGACCGGCTGGACCCAGGTCGACGACGACGGCGACCGCCAGACCCGCCGCTGGGACGGCTCCTGCATCTTCCAGAACCGCCCCGGCTTCGCGGGCGGCGCCGGCTGCTCCCTGCACATCCTGGCCCTCAAGGAGGGCCGCGAACCGCTGGAGACCAAGCCGGACGTCTGCTGGCAGCTCCCCGTCCGCCGCACGTACGACTGGATCGACCGCCCCGACGACACGCGCGTCCTCCAGGTCTCCATCGGCGAGTACGACCGCCGCGGCTGGGGCCCCGGCGGCCATGACCTCCACTGGTGGTGCACGTCGGCGACGTCAGCGCATGGTGCGGGTGAGCCGGTGTATGTGACGTACGCGCCTGAGCTCACGGAGCTCATGGGCAAGGAGGCGTACGGGCGGCTGGTGGAGCTTTGTGAGGAGCGGATGGGGGCGCTGCTGCCGTTGGCTCCGCATCCGGCGGATGGGTGACGGCTGGTTCTTCTGGTTCTTGGTCTGCGGGTTGCTTGCGCCTTGCGGTGGGGTGGCCTGCGGGGGCGCCCCTACGGGCTTGCCGTTGCCGGGTGCGGGTTTCGCTGCCGCCTGCGGCGGGAGCGCCCTTCGGGCGTGGCCTCAATCGCCGGCCGGGCTGGTTTGTGGTGGGTGCCGGGGGTGACATCGGCTTGTATTTCAGCCTGTCCGGCGTTTGAGGACAACGCGCGAAGCGCGTTGCGGGGTCTGGGGCGGCAGCCCCAGTTTCGGGAAGGCGGGTAGGGGAAAAAGCCCGCCGCAGACGCCACGGACCCGCAGCCGGGGGCCTTGGGGCGCGTGCCCCAGTTCGGGAAGGGGCGGGGCTGGGGAAAAGCCCGCCGCAGGCGTGAGCGATCCGCACCCGGCAGACCACGCACCCCCCATCACCCCACCGGCGGCGAGCCGGAAGGCTGAGGCGACGGCGAAAGCCGAGGCGACGGTATCGGCACCGGCCCCCGCCCCTCGATCGTCACCGTCGTACCCCCCGGCGCCACAGCCACCCGCGCACTCCACGGCCCGGCCGGCTCTTCCGCCGTGTCGACGTCGACGACGACGGTGATGGACTGCCCGGGCCACAGCACCCCACCGGTCCGGCTGAGCCGCAGCCACGGCGCGCTGGTGGTCATCGACCAGGGAACCGCTTCCCCGCCGCTCGCCGTGAGGGTGATGAGCGTGGCCTTGCCGCTCGGCTGCGCGGTGATCGTGAGCCGCCCGGGGCCCGGCGCGGGCGACGGCGGGGGGCCGGGCAGGGGAACCGCGCTGCCGGTGGGTGAGGGCGGCACGCCGCCGGGCTGTTCCTCGGGTACGGGCACGGGTCTGCCGTCCGGCCCGATCACCGAGACCGACACACCGGTCACCGGGCTTCCGGTCGCGCTGCGCGAGCCGATCCGCTTGTCGGCGGGGCCCGCCTCCCCCGGCGGGTAGACGGCCGGGCCGCCGGCCTCCTCGGCGGTGACGGAGGTGGGGTTCTGGGCCTCCCCCGTCGACGGGGCACCGCGGTAGGCGGCCCACAGGGCGAGCACGGGCGCGGCGACGACGGTGGCGACGACCGTGGTCGTGATCGCCCGGCTGCGGAGGCGGCCCCGGCGCGCGACGCGGTCCTTGGGGTCCACGGGGAAGCCCCGGCGGTCGAAGCGGGGGTTGGGGGGCGCGGCGGACCCCCGCTGCGTACGCGCGCTCACGGCGGCCAGCATGGCCGCGTGCACCGCGGCCCGCGGGGCCTCGATGACGGGCAGCGCGGCCGACGAGGCGGAGGTGCCGGGCCAGGGTTCGCCCGCCGTGGCCCGCTCGGCCGTACGGCGGCAGTCCGCGCAGTCGTCGACGTGCCGGACCAGTTCGCGGCGGAGCGCGGTGCCCAGCAGCACCCGGGTGTCGCCCGCGAACCCTGCCACCACCGGGCAGCGGCCCGACTCCACGACGGCCAGCGCGGTCCGGGTGCGCTCGACCTCGCAGGCGGCGCTGGACAGCAGGGTGCGGGCGGCGTCGCTCTCCATCCGGAGCACGGCCGCGACCTCGTGCGCGGAGAGGCCGTGGCGTACGGCCAGTTCGAGCGCTTCGCGCTGCTCGGCGGTGGTCCCGGCGGCCTCGGGCCAGGCGAGCTGGGCGAGCTCCGTACGGCGCTGCTCGTCGGCGGCCGCGCCCTCGCGCTCCCCCAGCTTGCCGCCCGGCTCCGCGAGCCGCCGCAGACAGGCCCAGCGGGCGAGGGCGTAGAGCCAGGAGCGGCGCACGTCGTCACCGGCGGGCGCCCGGTCGGCGCGCCGCTCGGCGATCGCGAGGACCTCGCCGAGCGCGGCGGTCGCGCTGTCGTGCTCGCACAGCACGGACAGGCAGTAGGTGAACAGGCCGTCGAGGTGGGGGTCGTACTGAAGAGGCGGCCGCTGCGCAAGCGTCTCCTGCTCCGTACGGGCCGCGCGCGGCGCCCCGCGGCCTGCGCGGTGCGCGCCGGTGGCGTGCGTGGGGGGCTCGGGCCTCCTGGTCATCATCCCGGCGACGGTAGGCGCGTGGCGGTCCCTCGTTCTTGCTGCGGGCGCAGGATTAACCCATTCGGGTGAGCTTCTCCCTCTAACGGTGAGGCTCCGTCGGGGGCGGGGCGTTGCCGCCTGCGGCGGCCTTGTCCCTCGGGGCGCGCTCCCACACGGGGGCTCGCGCCCCCAGCCCCGCCCCTTCCCGGCTGTATCTGATGTGCGGCTCCGCCGCGTGGGGGGCAAACCCGCAACATTGCGCGCCCCGGAACTGGGGCTGCGCCCCAGGCCCCCGGCTGCGGGCCGGTTCGCCGCCTGCGGGCCGGTTCGCCGCCTGCGGGCCGGTTCGCCGCCTGCGGCCGCGTCCTCAGACGCCGGACAGGCTGTCTTGTTCCCCAGCCCCGCCCCTTCCCGAAACTGGGGCTGCGCCCCAGACCCCGCAACACGCTTCGCGCGTTGTCCTCAAGCGCCGGACGGGCTGAAATACGAACCCTGAAGCGGACACCTCCCGCACATGCCCTCCGGCGGGAGGGGGTGGGGCTGGAGGGTGAGGTTCTGGAACGCGGTGCGTTTTCAGGGCACTCAATGCGGGAGACCCGCAGCGCACCGCGTTCCAGGTCCTCAGCCCGGAAGACCCACCCCCGGCACCCACCACAACCCAAGCCCGGCCGGCGATTGAGGCCACCCGAACCCCAGCCACAAACAACCGCACCCGGCAACAAAGATCACCGCACCGCAGCCACCACAACCACGACAACAAGCATCACAACGAGCACACCGCTCATGATCCGGTTTCTGGTCTTCGGGTCCACCCCATGAGCCTAACCGCCGTCCGGAACCACTCCGGAACGGCCCAGTTCCCACACCCCCACCGTCTCGTAACGCGGCCGCTCCCCCAGCAAGCCGGAAACCGGCAGCCGGCTGCGGACGAGTTCCAGCCGGTCCACCGTCCACGGCATGCCGGCGAAGTCGGCGAGCCCCTCCGCGTACGGGCGCAGATGGACCGGGTGGCCCGACGCCCGG
This sequence comes from Streptomyces sp. NPDC025618, assembly GCF_055558795.1. Lineage (NCBI taxonomy): Bacteria > Bacillati > Actinomycetota > Actinomycetes > Kitasatosporales > Streptomycetaceae > Streptomyces > Streptomyces sp. NPDC025618. The sequence continues at coordinate 12,177 of NZ_JBVHLW010000048.1, forward strand.
GCGAGGGTGAGGTGGGCGTGGAAATCGTGGGTGCTGTCGACGGCGACCCCGGCGCGGCGCGCCCCGGCGGCGGTGGAGCGGGCGAGGTCGCGGAGGACGGTGCGCTCGCCGTCGGCGCCGACCCACAGGACGCGGTCGCCGAACCGCCCGCCCCGGGCGAACCGCAGCTCGTGCGGCGGATGCCGGTGCGCGGCGCGCCCGAGCCGCTCGGTGAGCTCCGGGAGCAGCGCCTCGTCCACCTCGCCGAGGAAGGCGAGGGTGAAGTGCCAGGTGTCCGGCGCGGTCCACCGGAGATGCGCCGCGCCGGGCAGCGAGTGCAGCGGGGCGACGGCGGCCGCGAGTTCGGCGACGACCTCCGGCGGCGGGTTCACGGCGGCGAAAAGTCGCATGGGGTCAGTGTCCCTCCCCCGGTCACCGGACGGGCTGAGGAGAAGCCCGTCCGGTTGTGAGGGCGCCGTGGACGGCGTGTCCGGGTCGGCGGCCGTCAAGACAGGCACCGCGAACGGCACGGCTCAAACAGCGACCGTCGAAACACACACCGCGAACGGCACGGCTCAAGCGGCAGCCGTCAGGACAGGCGCCGCTTCCTTGGGGACGAACGCCACATGCGGACGGCCGTGGCGCAGGCCGATCTTCAGACGGAGTCCGCCGACGCGGGCGAGGACCACGCCGACGCCGAGAGCGGCCAGCAGGGAGACCGCGCCGCCTGCGCAGAAGCCGATCCGGGCGCCGTACGCGTCGGTGACCCAGCCGACCACGGGCGCGCCCAGCGGCGTGCCGCCCATGAAGACCATCATGAACAGGCTCATGACGCGGCCCCGCATGGCGGGGTCCGTGCCGAGCTGGATGCTCGAATTGGCGGTGACGTTGATCGTCAGGCCGGCCATCCCGATCGGGACCAGCAGCACCGCGAAGATCCAGAACTCGGGTGCGAGCGCGGCCGTGATCTCCAGCAGGCCGAAGAGCAGCGCGGCGCCGACGAGCACGCGCAGCCGCGAGGTGCCGCGCCGGGCGGCGAGCAGGGCGCCGGCCAGCGAACCGGCCGCCATCAGGGTGTTGAGCAGGCCGTAGGTGCCGGCGCCGGCGTGGAAGACGTCGTTGACGTACGCCGTCAGCCAGATCGGGAAGTTGAAGCCGAAGGTGCCGATGAAGCCGACGAGGACGATGGGCCAGATGAGGTCCGGGCGCCCGGCGACATAGCGCAGTCCCTCGCGGAGCTGGCCCTTGCCGCGGGGGGCGCGGTCGACCTTGTGGAGCTCGGCGGTGCGCATCAGCAGCAGCCCGGTGATCGGGGCGATGAAGGACAGGCCGTTGAGCAGGAAGGCCCAGCCGCTGCCCACGGCCGTGATCAGCACACCGGCGACGGCGGGGCCGACGAGGCGGGCGGACTGGAAGTTCGCGGAGTTGAGGCTGACGGCGTTGCGCAGGTCGGCCGGGCCGACCATCTCGACGACGAACGCCTGCCGGGCGGGGTTGTCGAGGACGGTGACGAGGCCGAGCGCGAGCGCGATGAGGTAGACGTGCCAGACCTGCACGTGCCCGGAGAGGGTGAGGACGGCGAGCGCGAGGCCCGTCACGCCCATCGCGGTCTGGGTGATGAGGAGCAGCCGCCGCTTGGGGCACCGGTCGGCGATGACGCCGCCGTAGAGCCCGAGGAGCAGCATGGGCAGGAACTGCAGCGCGGTGGTGATACCGACGGCCGTGGAGGAGCCGGTGAGGCTGAGGACCAGCCAGTCCTGGGCGATGCGCTGCATCCAGGTGCCGGTGTTGGAGACCACCTGGCCGGTGGCGAAGAGCCGGTAGTTACGGATCCTCAGTGAGCTGAAGGTGCCGCCCTTGGGCTTGGTCAGGGCGGTGGTGCGTATGTCGTCGGGGGTTTTCGGTGCGGGTGCGGAGTCTGCTCCGGGTCCCGTACTCAAAGTGGGTTCGCCTCCTCACTTGTGTGGGGGTTACAGATGCGCGAGCTTCTCCAGCACGGGCGCGGCGGCGCGCAGCGTCGCCCACTCGTCCTCGTCGAGCCGGCCGACCAGTTCGCTGAGCCAGACGTTGCGCTTGCGCCGGCTCTCCTCGAGCATGGCCTCGGCGCGCTCGGTCTGGGTGACCACCTTCTGGCGGCGGTCCTCGGGGTGGGGCTCCAGCCGGACCAGGCCCTTGGCTTCGAGCAGGGCGACGATGCGGGTCATCGACGGGGGCTGCACGTGCTCCTTGCGGGCGAGCTCGCCGGGGGTCGCGTGACCGCAGCGGGCGAGGGTGCCCAGCACCGACATCTCGGTGGGGCTGAGCGACTCGTCGACCCTCTGGTGCTTGAGCCGACGCGACAGACGCATGACACCGGAGCGCAGGGAGTCCACTGCCGCGGTGTCGTCCTGGCTGGCGTTGTCCTGGGTGCCTGGGTCCGACATGTTCCTTAGGTTAACTCATTACCCGCGCTAAATAAAGCGGGGCGCCAGGGGCGCTCGGGGCGGGACGGGGGCGTCCGGCGGCAGAGGGCCGTGGGGCGGGATCCGCGCGCCCCCGCACGCTCCGGCCGCACGCGTCGCCGCACGCCCCCCCGTACACGCGAAACGGCCGGGTGCGCGTCGCACCCGGCCGCTCCCCACGCGGGATCCGCCCCTACTTCACGCCCAGCATCTGCTCGATCGGGTTGAGCATGAAGTAGACGAGGAAGCAGAGCCCGACCACGTTGAGCAGCCAGGGGATCTCCCGCGTCCGCTTGTCGGCGATGCGCAGCAGGATGAAGGCGAGGACGCCGATGCCGATGCCGTTGGTGATCGAGTACGTGAACGGCATCGAGATGATCGTCAGGAACGCGGGGATCGCGATCGTGAAGTCGCTCCAGTCGATCTCCTTGACGTTGGCCGCCATGATCAGGAAGCCGACGACCAGCAGGGCGGGCGTGGCCGCCTGCGAGGGGACGATCTTGGCGAGCGGGGTGAAGACCAGGGCCAGCAGGAAGAGCCCGCCGGTCATCAGGTTCGCGAGGCCCGTCCGGGCGCCCTCGCCGACGCCGGCCGTGGACTCCACGAAGCAGGTGTTGGCGGAGGCCGAGCCGAGGCCGCCCGCGGCGACGGCGACGCCGTCCACCATCAGGATCTTGCCCATGTTCGGCAGCTGACCCTGCTCGTCGGTCAGCCCGGCCTCCTCGCCGACGCCGATGATCGTGCCCATCGCGTCGAAGAAGCCGGACAGCAGCACGGTGAAGACGAACAGGCAGCCGGTCAGCCAGCCCACCTCGTGGAAGCCGCCGAAGAGGCTGACGTTGCCGACGAGACCGAAGTCGGGGGTGCCGACGACGTTGTCCGGCACCTGCGGCACGCTCAGACCCCAGTTGGCGTCGGGGATCGTGGCCAGCGAGTTGATGATGATCGCGACGAAGGTCATCGCGACGATCCCGATGAGGATCGCACCCCGCGTCTTGCGCACGACGAGGATGAACGTCAGCGCGAGCCCGATCGCGAAGACCAGCACCGGCCAGCCGTGCAGCTGCCCGCCCTGGCCGAGCCCCATCGGCACGGTGGTGTGCGCGCCGTCCGGGTTGCGGGTGACGAAGCCGGAGTCGACCAGGCCGATCAGCGAGATGAACATGCCGATGCCGATCGCGATCGCTCGCCGCAGGCCGCCGGGGATGGCGTCCATGACGCGCTGCCGCAGGCCCGAGGCGACCAGCACCATCAGCACCAGACCGGCCAGCACGACCATGCCCATCGCGTCCGGCCAGCTCATCTTGGGCGCGAGCTGGAGCGAGACGACGGCGTTGATGCCGAGCCCGGCGGCGCAGGCGATCGGCACATTGCCGATCACGCCCATGAGCACGGTGGAGAGCCCGGCCATCAGCGCGGTGGCCGTGACCAGCTGACCGTTGTCGAGCTGGTGGCCGAACTTGTCGTGACCGGCCCCGAGGATGATCGGGTTCAGCACGATGATGTACGCCATCGCAAAGAAGGTGGCCAGGCCACCGCGCAGCTCACCGGAGACGGACGAGCCCCGCTCGGTGATCCGGAAGAACCGGTCGAGGGCGGAGCCCCCGGAGGCGGGGGACGGCGGCTGCTGGGCGTCGACCGGGGAGGTGGCCGAGGAGGGCATGCGAGACCTCAGTCGGTACGGGCCTGGGGGAGGCGTGGGAGACAGCGGGTGAACAAAAAGGATCTTGATTGGATGATCGAACGAAACAATCTCACCAGATCCGGTTCGATTCAGTATGAATAAACAAACCCGGAATTGCTATCTCCGCGCGTAGACCCCTATAGGACAAGGGCCTCCCTCCCGGCGCGCCGGGCCGCACGGACTAGGCTTCGCCCCATGACGAAGTGGACACCCAGGCACGAGGCACCGGAGCCCCTCGAAGGGCCCGTCGTCGCCACGATCACCGGCGGCACGATCCTGTGGTTCGTCCTCTTCCTCGTGCAGCTGCCGTTCTACGGCTGGTTCCAGGACCACGGGCATCTGTGGTGGGTCTGGACGTGTGCGGCCGGTGGGGGGCTGGGGCTCATCGGGGTCTGGTACGTCCGGAAGCGGGATGCGGCGATTCGGCGGCATGCGGCGTCTGTGGCCGGGCGGGGGGAACCGGCGGCGCCTCCGCGCTGACCGGGGCCGGGCCCTTGCCGCTCCCTGTCGCCTGATCTGCGGATACGCGCCGCGCGGGGGCTCGCGCCTCAGCCCCCGCTGCGGGTCCGTTGCCGCCTGCGGCGGGAGCGGCCTGCGGCCGCGTCCTCAAACGCCGGACGGGCTGTTTGTTTCCCCAGCCCCGCCCCTTCCCGAAACTGGGGCTGCCGCCCCAGACCCCGCAACACGCTTCGCGCGTTGTCCTCAAACGCCGGACAGGCTGAAACACAACCCGCACTTGCCCTCCGGTGGGAGGGGGTGGGGCTGGAGGGTGGGGTTCTGGAACGCGGTGCGTCGGTACGGCACTCCATACGAGAAACGGTGCCCGCACCGCGTTCCAGGTCCTCAGCCCGGAAGACCCACCCCCGGCACCCACCACAAACCAAGCCCGGCCGGCGATTGAGGCCGCCCGCCGCAGGCGCACACAAGCCGCACCAGACAACGGCGAACCCCCACACCAAAGCCCGGCCGGCGATTGAGGCCACCCGCCGCAACCACAAACAACCCGCACCAGACAACAGCGAACCCCACAAACCCCCCGCCCCACAAACAAGGCACAAACCCCCCGCACCCCTTACCGTCGGACCCATGAGCGAACCGGCACACCCCCCGGCCCCGCCCCCCGGCCTCACCCGAGCCGAAGTCGCCGAGCGCGTAGCGAGAGGTGAGGTCAATGACGTACCCGTGCGCTCCTCCCGGTCGACCGCGGAGATCGTCCGTGCCAACGTCTTCACCCGGTTCAACGCGATCATCGGAGTGCTCTTCCTGATCATCCTGCTCGTCGGGCCGATCCAGGACGGACTCTTCGGATTCGTGATCGTCGCCAACACCGCGATCGGCATCATCCAGGAGCTGCGCGCGAAGAAGACCCTCGACTCCCTCGCGGTGATCGGCGAGGCCAAGCCGACCGTCCGCCGGGACGGGGAGCCCTCGGCGATCCCCACCGGGGAGATCGTGCTGGGCGACCTCATCGAGCTGGGCCCCGGGGACAAGTGCGTGGTCGACGGCGAGATCCGGGAAGCCGACGGGCTGGAGATCGACGAGTCGCTGCTCACCGGCGAGGCGGACCCCGTGCTGAAGCGGCCCGGGGACAAGGTCATGTCCGGCTCCTTCGTCGTCGCCGGAGGCGGCTCGTACACCGCCACCAAGGTCGGCCGCGAGGCGTACGCCGTCCAGCTCGCCGAGGAGGCGTCCCGCTTCACGCTCGTCCACTCCGAGCTGCGCACCGGCATCAGCCGGATCCTCAAGTACGTGACGTGGATGATGCTCCCGACCGCCGTCGGCCTCGTCATCAGCCAGCTCGTCGTGCAGGGCCACGACTGGAAGGAGGCGGTCCGGCGGATGGTGGCCGGCATCGTGCCGATGGTCCCCGAGGGCCTGGTGCTGCTGACCTCCGTGGCCTTCGCGATCGGCGTGATCCGGCTCGGCCGGAAGCAGTGCCTGGTCCAGGAGCTGCCGGCGATCGAGGGCCTGGCCCGCGTCGACACCGTCTGCCTCGACAAGACCGGCACCCTCACCGAGGGCGGCATGGACGTGAGCGAGCTGCGGATGCTGCCGGGAAGCGCGGACGAGGCGTACGTCCGCCAGGTGCTCGGCGCGCTCGGTGAGTCCGACCCGCGGCCCAACGCCAGCCTCAAGGCCATCGTCGACGCCTACCCCGACGGCGCGGGCTGGCGCTGCACCGAGTCGCTGCCCTTCTCCTCCGCCCGCAAATACAGCGGCGCCGCCCTCAACGGCCCCGACAGCGAGAGCGGCAACTGGCTCCTCGGCGCCCCCGACGTCCTGCTGCCGGACGGCCACCCCGCCCTCTCCGAGACCGAGCAGCTCAACGCCCAGGGGCTGCGGGTCCTGCTGCTGGCCCGCGCCGAGCGCGAGCTCGACGACCCGCGCGTCGTCGAGGACGTCAGCCCCACCGCCCTCGTCGTCCTCGAACAGCGGCTGCGGCCCGACGCCGGTGACACCCTGGGCTACTTCGCCCAGCAGAGCGTCTCCGCCAAGGTGATCTCCGGCGACAACGCCGTCTCCGTCGGCGCGGTCGCCGCCAAGCTCGGCCTGCCCGGCTCCGAGGCGCCGGTGGACGCGCGCCGCCTGCCCACCGAGAAGGAACCCATGGCCAAGGCCCTGGAGAAGGGCAGCGTCTTCGGCCGCGTCACCCCGCAGCAGAAGCGCGACATGGTCGCCGCCCTCCAGTCCCGCGGGCACACCGTCGCCATGACCGGCGACGGCGTCAACGACGTCCTGGCCCTCAAGGACGCCGACATCGGGGTCTCCATGGGCTCCGGCTCCGAGGCGACCCGGGCCGTCGCGCAGATCGTCCTGCTCGACAACAGCTTCGCCACCCTGCCGTCCGTCGTGGCCGAGGGGCGCCGCGTCATCGGCAACATCACCCGGGTCGCGACCCTCTTCCTCACCAAGACCGTCTACTCCGTGCTGCTGGCGATCCTCGTCGTCTGCTCCCGGGTGCCGTATCCGTTCCTGCCGCGCCACCTGACCCTGCTGTCGACGCTGACCATCGGCGTACCGGCCTTCTTCCTGGCGCTGGCCCCCAACACGGAGCGCGCCAAGCCGCACTTCGTACGCCGAGTGATGCGGTACGCCGTCCCGGCGGGCCTGCTCGCGGGCGCGGCCACCTTCGCCGCGTATCTGGCCGCGCGCGCCTACTACACCGGGCCGGACAGCCTCGACGCCCAGACCAGCGTGGCGACGCTGACACTGTTCCTGATCTCGATGTGGGTCCTGGCGATCATCGCCCGCCCGTACACGTGGTGGCGGATCGCCCTCGTCCTCGCCATGGGCCTGGGCTTCCTCGTCGTCCTGGCCGTGCCGTGGCTCCAGCGTTTCTTCGCGCTGAAACTGGTGGGTACGACCATGCCGTGGGCCGGCGTCGCGATCGCCGCGGCGGCGGCCGCGGCCCTGGAACTGACCTGGCGCTGGGTGGGCCGCCGCTTCCCGGCCTGACCGGCACACCCCACAGCCCCGACCCCACCCACCGGACCCGGCCACACACCAGCCCGGCCGGCGCTCGAGGCCACCCCACCGCAAGGCGCGAGCAACCCGCGGGCGGCAACGGACCCGCGCAAGGCGACGGCTAAGCCTTGGCCTTCTCGTCCTCCAGGAACTCCCTGATCCGCTCGCGCAGCTCAGGGCCCTCCTGATGCTTGTGTACCGAGATCGCGTGCTGAGTCGCGGCTTCCAGGACCTCGTCCTCTTCGCCGGTGATGGTCAGCGTGCAGTTCGTCTCGCTGGGGAACCTGCGGCAGTCGGCGACTTTCCTGGTCATGACGGCCTCCTGAGTGGGCTCCATTCCAGGGTAGTTCCGGGCGGGAGCCGTCAGTCGAACCAGCGGGCCCGCGCCAGCTCGGCCGTGCGGGACAGGTCCTCCAGCAGTGCCGCCGCCTCGAAGCGCCGGGACCAGGCGCCGGCCGCCCACGCGAGGCCCGCCGCCACCCCCTCCAGCGTCGTGGCGTGCAGCACGCCGTCCTGCCCGAGGCACCAGTCCAGCTCGACACCGCCGACCACGAGCCCCTCGTGCTCGACATACGTCTCCGGCGCGCCCGGCAGCAGCGCGCGCACCCCCTCCGGCACGCTCCGCGGCGCGCCCTCCCCGTCGGGGACGCGCACGGCGAAGACCTCGCTCAGCCGCCGCACCTGGAGCAGTTCCGCGAGCTCCGCCGCCCGCGCGGGCCGCACGGGCAGCAGCGGGTGCCCGGCCGCGAGCGGGAGGACGTCGGGGGCGTCGGCGACCAGCGCGTCGGCGGCGTCCACGACGCGGACCTCGCCGTCGACGACGGCACGGAGCTCGTCCGGCAGGGTGACCTGATCGGGGTCGAGCCCGGCCAGGATGCCGTAGACGGCGTGGAGTTGAGCCGCGTCGACGGCGCGCTCCTCGTCGGCGAGCCGCCCGAGCAGCTCCGCGGCGCCGCCCGGCTCGTCGAGCAGCGCGGCCACGGAAGTGCGTACGCCCAGCGCGCGCAGCACCTGGTCGTCGGCGAGCCCGGCCGCGTCCGCCGGTTCGTACAGCCCGCGCAGCAGCGGATCGCCGCCCGCGACGCGCAGCCCGGCGGGCCTGCGGCCGTCCAGCACGGGGTGGCCGCGCAGCCACCACGCGGTGTAGGGCCGTACGGACTCCGTCGTACCGTCCGGCAGCAGCACGCGCACGGGCGCGGTCAGCGCGTCCCGCAGAGGCGGCCGCGCCAGCATGGCGAGCGCCCGCGGCCAGGCGTCGTCGTCGACGAGGTCGAGGTCGCGCACGGCGACGATCTCGGTGGCGACGGGCGGCACGGACGACTCGGGCAGCTGGTCCAGGACGTCCTCGCACCAGACGTCGACGGCTTCGAGCAGGCCGACGTCGTCGGGCTCGGCGAAGTCGGTGTCGCGGGGCTCCAGTTCGTCCGGGTCGAGGACGACGTCCGTGGCGCGTACGAGCGCGAAGGTGGCCATCACGCCCACGGCGGTCAGCGGCTGCTCGCCCCAGCGCTCGGCCAGCGCGGCGTCGCAGGCGGCGAGCTCGCCGGGGCGGATGACGCTCTCGAAGGGGCTGCCGGGCAGGACGAGTTCACCGGCGGGGGCGAGCTCGCCGTCCTCGTCGGGCAGGGCTAGCGCGGCGAGCCAGGGCTCGTCGCCGGGGGCGAGGTTGGCGTCGCGCACGAGAGCGAGCACGGTCTCGGCGAGGGCCTCGCTGTCGAGGGTGTCCTCGTCCCAGACCTCGTCGGCGTCGAGCGAGGCGGCGACGGCGGCCCGCACCTGAGGGGTCGTCAGGATCGCGCGGGGCGAGGCCGGCGTGGCGCCGAGCTTCTCCAGCAACGGGTGGGCGGCGTCGGGGTGGACGACCTTGAGCCCGAGCCTGGACAGCCGCTCCGTGCCGCCCGGCGGCGGCAGCAGGACCTGCCGGGGGCCGATGGCCGTGCGCGCGCCCTCGGCGAGGGGCACGGGCAGGCCGCCGAGCCGGTCGGGGTCGACACCGGAGAGGCTGTCGTAGAGCCTGCGCCACCACGAGGGTTCGCGGTCGACACCCGCGAGCCGGTCGACGACCTCGCCCAGCGGGACGCGCGTGATGCCGAGCGCGCGCAGCTCGGGGCGGCGCTCCAGCCCGGCGGGCAGCAGGTTGGGGAACAGCTCGCCGAGCACGGCGGCGGTCTCCGCTCCGGCACCCTCGACGACCTCGGCGTCGATCGGCCGCAGGGGCTGGGCGTACGCCTCCCGCGCCTCCTCCGGCACGTCCGCGGGCCGCACGGCGCGCGGCAGGAAGGGCACGCGCGGCAGCCGCTCCAGCACCAGCCGCCGCACCTCGGCGTCGACGGCGCTGCTGGCCAGCGGCGAGGGAACCAGGTCGAGGGTGCCGGTGGAGACGGGCTGCCAGTCGCGCAGCAGCGCGGTGTACGCCTCGGCGGCGCGCTCGACGAGGAAGTCCGTCAGCGGGCCGGGGGCGGTGTGCCGGCGGGTGGGTTCGAGGGGGAAGGTCGCGATGAGCAGGGCGGGCAGCCCCATCGGCTCGTCGGTGGGCGTGGGTGCGTGCAGCACGGGCGCCGTCTCCGGCCGCGCGGGCGCGCCGTCCGGACCCACCGGCACGGCCCAGGCCAGCGACCAGTGGGGGCGCAGCTTCTCCTCCACCGGCCGGTCGGCGAGCAGCTCCGGCTCCAGCCGCCCGACCGCGCGCTCGACCCGCCAGCGGGTCGTGGCGCCGCGCGCGGTGTCGCGGACGAGGACGTACGGCCCCTCGTCGCGCCGGTCCAGGATGCGTACGGGCTCGCCGGGCAGCTCGACGACGACCTCGGCCAGGCCGGGCAGGGCCAGCAGCAACGCGTCGTCGACCCCGCCCAGCAGACGGCGGGTCAGGTCCTCGGCGGCGCCGTCGCGCAGCGGGAGGACGACGACGGTCTCGTAACCCTCGGGCGCGGAGCCCTCGGCGGGCAGCGGGAGCCGGAGCAGCGGCACATGGCCGTCGCGGCGGCGGATCTCCTCGGCGAGGTCGCGGTTGCCCGCGGCGGCCCCGGCGGCCAGCGCCTGCGCCTCCGCGAGCGACCAGCGCACACCGCCGGAGCGCCCGATGACGGCGGGCTCGTCGCTGACGGCCAGCACGGCGGAGAAGCCCACGCCGAAGCGGCCGACGGCCTCCCGCGTCTCGTCGCGCTTGGCGGAGGCCCGCAGCGTGGCCAGCGACGCGACGCCGGCGTTGTCGAGCGGGGCGCCGGTGTTGGCGGCGGCGAGCACGGCGGGCGAGCCGGCCGTGGCCGGGTGCAGGGTCAGGCGCAGCCTGCCGCGTACGCCCGCCCGTGCGGCGGCGTCGGCGGCGTTCTGTGCGAGCTCGACGACGAGGCGGTCGCGGTAGCCGCCGAGGACCAGGTCCTCCTCGGCGTTGGCGTCCTCCCGGAACCGCGCGGGTGCGGTGATCCAGGCGTCCAACGCGTTGCGTCGGAGCCGCATGGTCCCGAACGGGTCCGTTCCATCGGCTTCGCGGGGCGCGGATCGGATGCCGCTCACGTCTACTCCCTGACCTTGGGGTTGCTATGGCTGAACGTCCGTCGGGTGCGGTTGCGCGGTGCCGGATCAGGGTCCATGATCGCCCTCCCCTTGGCCGCCACTCCGATTACCCCACTAGTAAGAGTGTCTGCTAAGCCCCCACACCCCCACCCCGCCCGCCGCGCCGAAGCCGGGTTTTCACCCACCTGCACGCACGGACGACATCTGCTCCCCACCCTCACCCACCGGCGAAAGGGCGGGCCCTCACCCACCCGCGCCCACGGGCAAGCACCCACTTCCCGCACTCACCCTCCGGTGGGAGGGGGTGGGGCTGGAGGGTGGGGTTCTGGAACGCGGTGCGTCGGCACGGCACTCGATGAGAATCAGGGCACCCGCACCGCGTTCCAGGTCCCCAGCCCGGAAGACCCACCCCCGGCACCCACCACAACCCAGCCCGGCCGGCGCTTGAGGCCACCCGAACCCCGGCCACAAACAACCCGCACCCGACAAAAAACCGCAAACGCTAGGAGTGCCCAAGCTCCTCATCAGGCCCATCAGCCGAAGCCGAAGCCGAAACCGACCCCGCCACCGGATGAAGCTGAAGCGGATCCACCAACGTCTCGTCGATCACAGGAGGAGAAGGCCGCGGAGCCTTCGGCATGACCGCCGCCTCGGAGTGCCCCCCGCACCCGTAGGACAGCGACACGACATGCCCGTCCGCCGGCCCGAACTCGTTCGCGCAGATGCCGAACGCCTGCCCGAGGGAGCCGCCGAGGCGCACGAGGAAGCCGCAGCTGACGCAGGACGCGGGGGCCGCCTGGGCCATGGGGGTCTTCGCGCCGTGGGAGTCGTCCCAGCGGTCGGCGGCGGAGTGGAGGCCGTAGCGGGAGAGGACGCGGGCGCGCCGCATGCCGAGTTCCTCGGCGACGGCGGCGATGGAGCCACGGGCGGGCGGCGTGGCCTGGACGGCAGGGGAACCGACGGTGACGTCGGCGTCCTCGGCCTCGGCGAGGCGGTCCATCTCCTCGGCGAGGGCAGAGTTCGGCGGCGGGGCGTCCTCGCCGGTCCAGCCGGGCTCCAGGCGCAGGTCGTCGGCCTCGGTGGGGAGGAGGTCGCCGGGGCCCATGTCGCCGGGGCGCAGCCGCTCGCTCCAGGGGACCCACTCGGGGGCCAGGAGGGCATCGGGGCCGGGCAGCAGGACGGTCTCGTCGAGCGTGACGACCTTGGCGCGGGAGGCGCGGGCGACGGTGACGGCCCAGCGCCAGCCGCGGTAGCCGGGGTCCAGGCAGGCGAAGTAGTGGGTGACGACGCGGTCCCCGTCGGCGGCGACCTCGACATGGTCGCCGACCATGCCCGGCAGCGCCGCTTCCTCGGCCGCCGTACGGGCGAGTTCGACCGCCTCGGCGCACAGGCGGTCCGGGGTACGGCTTCGCATCGCAGCACTCACAAGAATCGATTCTCTCTTCCACGCCGTCTCACGAGTGCGCCAGCCGAACGGCCGGGTCGGCGGACGGAGCGGACCGGAGGACCGCGTCGACGTCCGCGCCCGAACGGCCTCGGGCGCACCTAGTCACTCCCATTCTGCGGGATGGAGACTCGGGGCGCGGCCAAGAACGACCACCGGTGGCGCGCTACGCACGCTACCCCGCCAGGACACCCGGGGGATACCCGGGCTTCGGCGAGCCCCCGGGCGGGGAGGGCACAGAGGGCGCCGGGCGCGCCCCACGGATGGGCGGAAAGTGCCACGCCCGGTGGCAGTTGGGGCAGTATGGCGTGGTGGGAGCCATCCGGTCAGCCGAAGGCGGTCCGCTCCGCCGTGCGGCCCGGGGCGCCGGCCGCGTGTTGCGCAGCCCGTTCACGGGGGCGGCGCGGGGCGTCCGCAGGGCCACGCACGCGCACGGCGCGGGCGAGTCGGGGCTGGGCAAGCTGATCGAGCTGCACGCCGTGAATTCGGCGGGCGACATGCTGATCACGGTGGCCCTGGCGTCGACGGTGTTCTTCTCGGTGCCCACGGATCAGGCGCGCGGGCGGGTGGCGCTGTATCTGGCGGTCACGATGGCGCCGTTCACCCTCCTGGCCCCGGTGATCGGGCCGCTGCTGGACCGGCTGCCGCACGGCCGCCGGGCGGCGATGGCGGGGGCGATGCTGACGCGGGCGCTGCTGGCGCTGACGATGTCGGGCGCGGTGGCGAGCGGCGGCCTGGAGCTGTATCCGGCGGCGCTGGGCGTGCTGGTGGCGTCGAAGGCGTACGGCGTGGTGCGGTCGGCGGTCGTGCCCCGGCTGCTGCCACCGCGCATCTCCTTGGTGAAGGCCAATTCCAGAGTGACGCTCGGCGGGCTGCTGGCCACGGGTGTGGCGGCCCCGCTGGGCGCGGGGCTGCACCAGCTGGGGCCGGCGTGGCCGCTGTACGGGGCGTTCGTCGTGTTCGCCGGGGGCACGCTGCTGTCGTTCTCGCTGCCGCACAAGGTCGACTCGGCGAAGGGCGAGGCGAGGGCGCAGCTGGTCTCCGGCGAGCACCGCTCCGCGCTGCGGCCCGCGCTGGAACGGCACCGGAGCACCGTACGGCGGAAGACCGGCCGGAAGGAGCGGCAGAAGAACGGCAAGGCGCCCCGGCCGGGCCTGCGCACCGTCGGCAGCTCGGTGCTGCACGCTCTCCAGGCCAACAGCGCCATGCGCATGCTCTCCGGCTTCCTCACCTTCTTCCTGGCCTTCCTGTTGCGCGTACACCCGATCGGGGGGCTGAGCCCGGCGTTCTCCCTGGGTGTCGTGGCGGTCGCGGCGGGCGGGGGCAACGCGCTGGGCACGGCGATCGGCGCGCTGCTGCGCTCGCGCGGCCCGGAGAAGACGATCGCGCTGGTGCTGACGCTGTCCCTGGGCGCGACGGTGGCCGCGGCCGCCTTCTTCAGCGCCTTCTTCGTGGCGGTCGTGGCGGCCGTGGCGGGCATCGCGCAGGCGCTGGGCAAGCAGTCGCTGGACTCGCTGATCCAGCGGGACGTGCCGGAGGAGGTGCGGACGTCGGCGTTCGCGCGTTCCGAGACGCTGCTCCAGATGTCCTGGGTGGCCGGCGGGGCGATCGGCATCGTGCTCCCGCTCAACGGCACCCTCGGCATGTCGGTGGCCGCGGGGGTGCTGGCGCTGGGTGTGGCCACCGCTGTGCGGGGTCTGCTGACGGCGGCCCGGCGCGGCTCGCCGCACCCGCGCGTGGCGTGAGTGGACGGGCCCGATAGCCTGCGCGCATGACCGATGCGTTTTTCCAGGGCAAGCGCCGACGTGCCGCTGCCGCTGTCGGCGCCGTCGCCTTCGGCCTCGTCGCCCTTTCCGCCTGCGACAAGCCGACGCCCCTGGCGACGGTGTCCGTCGGCTCCACCACGGTGACCACCGAGGCCGCCTGCTTCGACGAGAGCAAGACGCTCGACCAGTCGGCCCTCCAGAAGTGCCTGGCCGACAAGTCGGTCAAGAGCATCAAGGTGAAGCAGGGCGACAAGATCCGCGTGGGCGTCGAGCCGAAGATCGCCGACGAGAGCTGGTTCGTGGTGGCCGGCAACCAGCCGCGCTCGAACCAGACGAAGCAGACGTACACCTCGCTCGAGGGCGACCAGCTCTTCTACAACCAGCAGATGGGCACCCTGGACAAGTCCACGGTCCTGTCGGTCGTCAGCAAGAACGGCGTGTGGAGCGTCAAGCTCGAGCTCGACAAGGACTGACGGCCCGGAGGTCCCGCTGATGCGCGTACTCGTCGTCACCGCCGTCGCGGCGGAGCGTGACGCGGTCACCCGCGGCACGGCGGGGGCCGGCGGCACGGCGGAGACCGCGGAGCTCGCCGTGCCGGGCTTCGTGCTGCGGCGCACCGTCGGCGCCGCCGCGGCCGGTGCCGTCCCGCTGGTGGTCGACGCGCTGGCCGCCGGTGTCGGCCCGGCCGCCGCGGCGGCCGGCACCGCGACGGCCCTGACGGCCGCGGCGGTCTCCGGCGGCCCGTACGACCTGGTGATCTCGGCGGGCATCGGCGGCGGCTTCACGGGCGCGCCCGCGGGGGCCCCGGTGGGTTCCCTCGTCGTGTCCGACGCGATCGTCGCCGCGGATCTGGGCGCCGAGACGCCCGAGGGCTTCCTCCCCGTCACCGAGCTGGGCTTCGGGACCGTGGAGCACCGGCCCCCCGAGGCGCTCGTGGCGGCCGTGGCCGGCGCGACCGGCGCCCGGCGCGGTGAGGTGCTGACCGTGTCGACGGTGACGGGTTCCGCGGAGCGCGCCCGCGCGCTGGCGAAGCTGCGCCCCGGCGCGCTGGCCGAGGCCATGGAGGGCTTCGGCGTGGCCGAGGCCGCCGCGGCGCACGGGGTGCCGGTGCTGGAGATCCGCGCGGTCTCCAACCCCGTCGGCCCGCGCGACCGCGCCGCCTGGCGCATCGGCGACGCCCTCGCCGCCCTCGCGGACGCGTTCGCGGCGCTGCCCGGGGCCCTCGGGGCGGCGGCGGATGTCTTCCCGCACGTCACCGACCTTCCGTAAGGCCCGGCCCGCGCCGGTCCCCGCAGCACCGTCACCGCACGCGAGGAGGACCCCATGAGTGAACCGCTCAAGATCGCCTATTCGCCCTGCCCCAACGACACCTTCGTCTTCGACGCCTGGGCGCACGGCCGCGTCCCCGGCGCGCCCGCCCTCGACGTCACCTTCGCCGACATCGACATCACCAACGGCATGGCCGAGCGCGGCGAGTTCGACGTGCTGAAGGTGTCGTACGCGGAACTGCCCTGGGTCCTGGAGGAGTACGCGCTGCTGCCGTGCGGCGGCGCCCTGGGCCGGGGCTGCGGTCCGCTGGTGCTGACCCGCGAGCCGGGCGGGGCCGCCGGGCTGGCCGGGAAGACGGTCGCGGTGCCGAGCGAGCGCTCGACGGCCTATCTGCTGTTCCGGCTGTGGGCCGCGGCGGAGGTGCCGGGCGGGGTCGGCGAGGTCGTCGTCCTGCCGTTCCACGAGATCATGCCCGCCGTCAGGGAGGGCAAGGTGGACGCCGGACTCGTGATCCACGAGGCGCGGTTCACGTATCGGCAGTACGGGCTGCACTGCCTGGCCGACATGGGGCAGCACTGGGAGTCGACGACGGGCCTGCCGATCCCGCTCGGCGCCATCATCGCCAAGCGCTCGCTGGGCGCGGCCCGGCTGCGTGAACTGGCGCGGGCGGCACGGACGTCGGTGCGGATGGCCTGGGAGGACCCGGCCGCCTCCCGGCCGTATGTCCTGGCGCACGCCCAGGAGATGGACCCGGCGGTCGTCGACCAGCACATCGGGCTCTACGTCAACGAGTTCACCGCCGACCTCGGCGAGGACGGCTACGCCGCGGTGCGCGGGCTGCTGACCCGCGCCGCGGCCGAGGGGCTGGTGCCGCCCCTCGGCCCGGAGGCACTGGAGTTCGCCTGACGGTCGGCCCGTCGGGCGGTCACCCGCACCTCTCGCGAGCGGGAGCGGTGGTCAGACGTCCAGCTGGTCGGCCACCGCCCGCAGCATTCCGGCGATCTTCGCGCCATGGGCCTTGTCGGGGTAACGGCCGCGCTCCAGCTGCTGGGTGACGTTCTCCAGGAGCGTGGTGAGGTCCTGGACGATCGACGCCAGCTCATCGGGCTTGCGGCGCTGGGCGGCCGCGACCGACGGGGCGGGGTCCAGCAGCGTCACCGTGAGCGCCTGGTCGCCGCGCTGGCCGGCCACGACACCGAATTCCACCCGCTGTCCGGGCTTGAGGGCGTCTACCCCGTCCGGGAGCACCGAGGAGTGGACGAAGACGTCTCCGCCGTCGTCGCGGGAGAGAAAGCCGAAGCCCTTCTCACTGTTGAACCACTTGACCTTGCCGGTAGGCACGTCTGTCCTCGTCCTCGTGTCTCGTCGGAAATACGGAAAACGTCTGCAATCAACGGAAAAACAGCTCTTGATAGCACTACAGCGGGTCGTAAGACCCGCTACCCCCAAGGCTAATGGTCCCGGGCCCGGTGACAAGACGTCCTTTTTCCGTACGGCGCCGGGGGCGAGAGGTGCCACCGCGCCGTCGGCTATGGATCTACCCTGGTCAGGTGAGTAGCGAAACTCCCCGGGACGGGGATCTGCTGGTACGCGTCGGCGCCATCGTCTTCCTCGTCGGCGCGGTGGCCACCCTGGCGACGGTCGCGCCCCTCTTCCTGGGCGCCCGTCCGCTGCCGTCGGCAGCGTACTTCGTCTGCATGCTGATGGGGGTCGGATTCCTGATCGCGGCCGCCGGAGTGCTGCGTTCCGTCGCGGCGCAGCGCCGTCAGGCGCGCGCCTCGCTGCCGGCCGCGGTCCCGGACGGCGCGGCCGCCTCGCGGTAGCCGCGCAGCCAGCGAGGAAAGGCCGTGAGGTCGGCGAGGAGCACATCGGCCCCGGCGGCGCGCAGTTCCTCCTCGTCACACGGACCCGTCGCGACCCCTACGGACAGCGCACCCGCCGTACGCGCGCCGCGCACGTCGCCGGTGTGGTCGCCGACGTAGACGCTCGCGCCGTGCGCGCGCAGCGCCGTGGCCTTGCCCTCCGCCCAGAGGTCGCCGACGAGCGCGTCGGGGGCGAGTCCGAGGTGGTCGAGGTGCAGCCGTGCGTTGCGCTCGTACTTCGCGGTGACGACGACCGACCGGCCGCCCAGCTCCCGTACGGCGTCGAGCGCCTCGCGCGCGCCCGGCATCACGGGTGACGCGGCGATCGCGAGCGTGGGGTAGACCGCGCGGTAGTCGGCGGCGGCCGCGGCGACGCGGTCCGCGGGGAACCAGTTGGCGAGCTCCTGCTCCAGCGGCGGCCCCAGCCTGCTGCACACCAGGTCGACGTCGATGCGCGTGCCCGTCGAGGCGGCCAGCGACTCGTACGCGGCCCGGATGCCCGGCGCGGAGTCGATGAGGGTCAGGTCGAGGTCGAAGCCGACGGTGAACGGGGCGTCGGCCGGCGGCCGCGGATGCAAGGTCATGCCCCACATTCTGCCGCGATGCCCGACCCGTACACTTAGCGTCGCCTAACCTCGGCCGTGGCCGGTGGGGCCGGTGTGCCGAGCCGCGTGCCGGCCGGCGCCCGCGGCGGAGCCCCCGCGGACTCCGTCCGGCGGACGTGGTCCCGGCCGCGGGGCGGGCCAGGTGTGCCGCACGAGACCGACGGTCCGCGGCGCCCCCGGGCCGTCCGGCGATCGAGGGCACCGCCGCGCCCGATGTCCGTACGAGCCATGAGTGGAAGCGATGTCAGCCGCCGTCCCGATCAGCAGCCCAGGGTCCCCACGGGTCCGGCGCCGCGTCGGCTGGACGGCGGCCGCGGTCGTCGCCCTGCTGGCGGCGGTGCTGTTCAGCCTCGCCGTGGGGGCCCGGACGACCCCGCCCTCCCAGGTCTTCGACGCGCTCTGGCACGGCACCCCCGGCAAGGCCACCGCCGTCGTGCGGGAGATGCGGCTGCCCCGCACGGTCGTCGGGGTGATGGTGGGCGCGGCGCTCGCCATCGCGGGAACGGTTCTTCAGGGCATCACCCGCAACCCCATCGCCGACCCCGGCATCCTCGGCATCAGCCACGGCGCCTCGCTGGGCGTGGTCCTCGCGATGACCTTCGCCGGGGTGCAGACGCTGTCCGGCTATGTGTGGTGGGCCTTCGCGGGCGCGGCGCTCGCCTCCGTCGCCGTCTACGCCGTCGCGGCGCGCGGCCGGGGCGGCGCCACCCCGGTGAAGCTGGCGCTGGCCGGTGCCGCGATCAACGCGCTGCTGCTGTCCGTCGTGCACGGCGTCCTCACCACCCACGCCGCCGTCCTGGACCGCTTCCGGTTCTGGCAGGTCGGCTCGCTGCCGAGCCAGGACACCGGGATCGCGGGCCAGATCTGGCCGTTCCTGCTGGCCGGCGTGGTGCTGGTGCTGAGCGTGGCCCGCGGCCTCGACGCGCTCGCGCTCGGCGAGGACGTCGCCAAGGGGCTCGGCCAGAACGTCGCGACCGTACGGATCGTCGGCGGCGTCGGTGCCACGGTGCTCACCGGCGTGGGCGTCGCGGCGGCCGGCCCGATCGCCTTCGTCGGCCTCGCCGTCCCGCACATCGCCCGCGCGATCGTCGGCACCGACCACCGCTGGCTGCTGCCCATGGCCGCGCTCATCGGGCCCGTGATGCTGCTGGTCGCGGACACCGTCGGCCGGATCGTCTTCCCGCCGAGCGAGGTCCCGTCCGGGGTGATGACGGCGCTCGTCGGGGTGCCGTTCCTGATCGCGCTCGTCCGCCGCAAGAAGGCGGTGGCCGCGTGACGCTCGCCGTGTCCCGCCCCGCCGGATACACCCTCGTACGCGCCGGGCGCGCCTCCTTCCTCGTCCACCGGCGGGCCACCGGTGTCGCCCTCGCGCTGACCGCGCTGCTGGCCGCCGCGTGCCTGGCGTACCTCTGCGCCGCCCAGTCCTTCGTGTCACCGGCCGAGGCCCTGAAGGTCGTCCTCGGACAGCCGTCGCCCGAGGAGCTCACCGTCGGCACCTTCCGGCTCCCCCGGATGACCGTGGGCCTGCTCGTGGGCGCGGCCTTCGGCGTGGCCGGGGCGCTCATCCAGACCGTCTCCCGCAATCCCCTGGCCAGCCCCGACATCATCGGCGTGACCCAGGGCGCGAGCGCGCTGACCGTCGGCGCGCTCACCTTCGGCGTCACGTCGTACGCCTTCCTGCCCTATCTGTCCGTCATCGGCGGACTGCTCGCGGCGGCCCTCGTCTACGTCTTCGCGTGGCGCGGCGGGCTGCACGCCACCCGCTTCGTCCTCATCGGCATCGGCTTCGCGGTCGCGCTGCGGTCGCTCACCAACCTCTTCATGACCAAGGGCGACTACCTCGTCGCCCAGCAGGCCAAGGTGTGGATGACCGGGTCGCTCGGCGACCGCGGCTGGGACGAGGCCGTCCCGGTGGCCTGGGCGCTGCTCCTGCTCGCGCCCCTCGTCTGCTGGGCGGCCCGCGCGCAGCGCACCGTCTCGCTGGACGACGACACCGCGACCGCGCTCGGCATCCGCCTGAACCGGGTCCGGCTCGGCCTCGCGGTCCTCGGCGTCGTGCTGGCCTCCATCGCCACCGGCGCCGCCGGGCCCGTCGACTTCGTCGCCCTGCTCGCCCCGCAGCTGGCCCGCCGGATGACGCGTACGGCCCAGATCCCGCTGCTCTGCTCCGCGCTGACCGGCGCGGTCATCGTGATCGTCGCGGATCTGCTCGGCCGCAGGCTCTTCGAGCCGACCCAGCTGCCCGTGGGCGTTCTGACCGCCGCCGTCGGCGCCCCCTATCTGATCTGGCTCATCATCAGGGGCCGCACCGGAGGAAAAGCGTGACCGAGACCAGCGGCCGCACGGCCCGGCTCACCGCCCGCGACCTGACCCTCGCCTACGAGGACCGCACCGTCGTCGACGGACTCGACGTGGACATCCCGGACGGCGCCGTCACCGTCATCGTCGGCCCCAACGCCTGCGGCAAGTCGACCCTGCTGCGCGCCCTCGGGCGCCTCCTCAAGCCGGCCCGCGGCTCCGTCCTGCTCGACGGCACCGAACTGTCCCGCATCCCCACCCGCACCATCGCGCGCTCCCTCGGCCTGCTCCCGCAGACGCCCGTCGCCCCCGAGGCCATCACCGTCGCCGACCTCGTCTCCCGCGGCCGCCAGCCGCACCAGCGCTGGTGGCAGCAGTGGTCCGACGACGACGAGCGCGCCGTCACCGAGGCGCTGGCCCGCACCGACACGGCCGCCCTCGCCGAGCGCTCCGTCGACGAACTCTCCGGCGGGCAGCGGCAGCGCGTGTGGATCGCGATGGCCCTCGCCCAGGAGACGGATCTGCTGCTCCTCGACGAACCCACCACCTATCTCGACATATCCCACCAGGTGGAGGTCCTCGACCTCTGCCGCCGCCTCAACCACGAGCGCGGCCGCACCGTCGTCGCCGTCCTCCACGACCTCAACCAGGCGGCCCGCTACGCCGACCACCTGATAGCGATGCGGGCGGGCCGGATCGTGGCCCAGGGCGCGCCGTCGGACATCGTGACGGCCGATCTCGTACGCGACGTCTTCGGCCTGGAGTCGGTCGTCGTCCCGGACCCGGTGACGGGCAGTCCGCTGGTGGTGGCGGGCCGGCCGTGGGAGTCGGACCGGGCCGCCGTCTGAGGTCAGCCGGGGCGGCGCGAGCGCCAGAACACGTACAGCGCCGAGGTGACGGCCGCCACGCGCACGACCCAGGGCCAGGAGTCCGACAGCGCGGCGCCCAGGCCGCCCTCCGGCACCGGGTCGCCCCAGCGGCCCTCCGTACGGCCCCACAGCCAGACCGCCCAGGCCGAGAGCGTCAGGCCAGGGACGCCCATGACCGCCCACTGTGACTCGTGGTGCGAGAGCTTGCGCGTGAAATAGGCCAGCGCCCAGCCGGCGGCGAGCACGAACCAGTTGCCCAGCACCGCGCCCACCAGCAGCACCAGGGCCACCAGGAGCAGCAGCACGCTCACCGGCTCGCCGTCCGGGCGGCGCAGCAGGCTGGGGCGGCGCCGGGTCTCCCCGGTCTCCTCCTCCGCCTCCTCTTCCGCCTCCGCCTCCACGGCCTCGGCCGGCACCTCGGCCGCCGGCTCGCGGGACGGTGGTTTCAGTATCTCGGGGATCTCGATGCCGCCGACGAAGCCGTGCACCGCCTCCCCCTTGCCGAACGGCCCCGGGTCCACCCGCCACCAGTCCGGCACCTCGCCGGCGGGGCCGAGCTCCTCCGCGGGCGCGAGGTGCGGCGGCGCCACGGCGGGCACGCCCCGGGCGGCCTCGTCCTCGCGGCGCTGCGCCGGAACCCTGCCGCTCTCGGCGGTGACGAACCCGTTCGCGTCCGCCACGGCCTCGTCCGGAGTGCCGAACCCGGACAGGATGCGTTGCACGGCGGCGGGGGTGTCCGCCCCCTCGGACGATCTGCGGCGCTCGATCTCCGTACGCAGACGGGACACGAGCCGCATGCGGTCGGCGGAGGTCAGCGCGGTGCGTTGCGCGATGTCGCCGACTCGGCTCAGGTAGTCAAAAACCAGCTGATCGCTCTCGATCCCCACCGAATCCCCTAAGACCGCTCGTCCTTTGACGGTACCGGTTCCCTGCGGGGCGGGCGGGGTTGTTCGGGGTTCTGTGGGTTGCGGGGGTGCGGGTTGCTTACGCCTGCGACGGGAGCGGCCTGCGGCCGCGTCCTCGATCTCCCCCAGCTAACGCTGGGAGGTGCCCCCAACGGGCTGGATATGGCTGAGCTCAGCCAAATCAGCCCGTCCGGCGATTGAGGACAACGCGGCGAAGCCGTGTTGCAGGGGGCTGGGGGCTTGCCCCCCCACGCGGCGGAGCCGCACATCAGACGCAGCCGGGAAGGGGCGGGCTGGGGAAAAAGCGCCGCAGGCGCGAGCGACCCGCACCCCCGAGCAGATCAGCAGCAAAGCGCAGCGGACCGGTACCGTAAGCAGAATGACCACCCCGCGCCGCCCCGCCGACAGAACCGGCGCCCCCCGCACCCTCGCGGAAGAGCTGCGCGGCAGGCCCGACGACGCCCTCGCGGCCCTCCTCGTCGCCCGGCCCGACCTGCTCAACCCCGTCCCCGGCGACCTGACGCAGCTGGCCACCCGCGCCGGCACCCGCGCCTCCGTCGCCCGCGCGCTGGAGCGCCTGGACCGGTTCGCCCTGCAGGTCGCGGAGGCGCTCGCGGTCGCCCCGGACCCCTGTCCGTACGCCACGCTGGACGCGCTGCTGAGCGGTGACGAGGCCGCGGACTCCCGCGTCTCCCGCGAACTGCCGCACGCCCTGGGGACGCTGCGCGACCAGGCCCTGGTCTGGGGCGGCGAGGACCGGCTGCGCCTGGTCCGCACGGCCCGCGAACTGCTCGCGCCGAGCGCCGCGCACCCCTCCCCCACCGGCCTCGGACCGTCCGTCGCGGAGGCCACGGCGGGCATGTCCCCGGGCCGCGTCCAGCAGATCATCGCGGCGGCCGGACTGCCCGCGACACACGATCCGGTGACGGCCGTCGAGGCATTGACCGAACTGTTCGAGGACCGTACGCGCATGGCCGCGCTCCTCGCCGGGGCCCCCGCCGACGCGACGGCCGTGCTCGGCAAGCTGCTGTGGGGCCCGCCGTACGGCACGGTCACCGCCGACCCCGCCCCGCACCTGCGCTGGCTGCTGGACCGCGGCCTGCTGCTTTCCGCCGGGCCCGGCAATGTGGTGCTGCCCCGCGAAGTCGCCCTCCACCTGCGCGCCGGGCGAGCGCACCGCGCACCCGAGCCGGTGGCTCCGGAGCTCGCGCCGGTGACCCGGCACGCGGAGCGGACCGTGGACGCGGCGGCGGCCGGCCAGGCGTTCACCGCCCTGGCCACCGTCGAGGAGCTGCTCAAGGAGTGGGAGACCGGCGGCCCGCTGGTGCTGCGCGCGGGCGGCCTCAGCGTCCGCGACCTCAAGCGCACGGCGGCCGTCCTCGACACCCCTGAACAGACGGCGGCCTTCTGGGTGGAGCTGGCGTACGCGGCCGGGCTGCTCGCCTCCGACGGCGAGGTCGACGAGCGGTACGCCCCGACGCCCGCCTACGACGACTGGCTCAAGCTGCCCGCCGAGCAGCGCTGGGCCCGCCTGGCCACCGCCTGGCTCGCGGCGACCCGCGCGGCCGGGCTCGTCGGCGGCCGGGACGCCAAGGCCCGTACGCTCGCCGCGCTCGGCCCCGACCTCGACCGCGGCCCGGCCCCCGAGGTCCGCCACCGCGTCCTCGCGCTGCTGGCCACCCTCCCGCCGGGCGCCTCCGTCTCCCCGGACACGCTCCTGGCCCGGCTGCACTGGGAGCGCCCGCCGCGCGTCACGACCGGCGCCGAGGAGGACCTGCGCACCCGCCTCGCCCGCTGGGCCCTGACCGAGGCCGAACTGCTCGGCGTCGTCAACCGCGGCGCCCTCTCCGCCCACGGCCGCGCCCTGCTCCCGCCCGCCGACGAGGCGCACGCCGTGTGGCGGCCGCCGACCGACCCGGAGCTGGGCGCCGCGGGCGTACGGGCCGCGGCCCTCCTCGCCCCGCTGCTGCCGGAGCCGCTCGACCACATCCTGCTCCAGGCCGACCTCACGGCCGTCGCCCCCGGCCCGCTCGTCCGGCCGCTGGCCCAGACGCTGGGCGTGCTCGCCGACATCGAGTCCAAGGGCGGGGCCACGGTCTACCGCTTCACCCCCGCCTCCGTGCGGCGGGCCCTGGACGCCGGGCGGACCGCCGACGACCTGAAGGCGTTCCTCACCGCCCACTCGCGCACGCCCGTGCCGCAGCCGCTGGCCTATCTCGTCGACGACGTCGCCCGCCGCCACGGCCATCTGCGGGTGGGCGCCGCCTCCTCCTACCTCCGCTGCGACGACGAGGCCGTCCTCGCCGAGATCCTCGCCGACCGCCGCTCCGCGCCCCTGCGGCTGCGCCGCCTCGCCCCGACGGTGCTGGCCGCGCAGGCGGCACCGGACGCGCTCCTCGCGGGGCTGCGCGACATGGGGTACGCGCCGGCGGCGGAGTCCGCCGAGGGCGACGTACTGATCGCCCGCGCCGACGCCCACCGCACCCCTCCCCGCACGGCCCCGGCCCCCGTCGCCGAGGGCCCGCCCGCGCCCGACGCGACGCTCCTCGGCGCGGCGGTACGAGCCATCCGCGCGGGCGACCTGGCCGCCACGGCCGAACGCAAACCGCTCCCCGACACGGCCCCCGGCCGGCTCCCCCGCACGACCTCCGCGGACACCCTCGCCGCGGTCCAGGCCGCGGTCCTCACGGGCACGCCGGTCTGGATCGGCTACGTCAACGCGGAGGGCTCGGCGAGCCAGCGGGTGATCGCGCCGGTTCGGGTGGAAGGGGGCTTCGTGACCGCTTACGACCACACGGCGGATGAGATCCGCACGTATCCCTTGCACCGGATCACTGGCGTGGCGGAGCTGGCGGACGACCCGGCGTAAGGGCCGCGCCCCAGCCCCCGCCTGCGGGTCCGTGGGCCTGCGGCGCTTTTCCCCTACCCGCCCCTTCCCGAAACTGGGGGCGAGCCCCCAGACCCCCACAACGTGGCGCGCCCCAGACCTCGCAACACGCTTCGCGCGTTGTCCTCAAGCGCCGGACGGGCTGAAGTACAGCCCGCACTTGCTCTCCGGTGGGAGGGGGTGGGGCTGGAGGGTGGGGTTCTGGAACGCGGTGCGTCGTCAGGGCACCCAATACAAAGCACGGTGCCCGCACCGCGTTCCAGGTCCTCAGCCCAGAAGACCCACCCCCGGCACCCACCACAAACCAGCCCGGCCGGCGCTTGAGGCCACCCCACAGAAAGCACAACGGACCCGCACCAGACAACGGCGAACCCCCAACCAAGCCCAGCCAAGCGCAGCGATCAGGCACACTGGACGTTTGGCCGAAAGAAATGGGTGAAGCGTTGAACGGACCCCTGATCGTCCAGAGCGACAAGACGTTGCTGCTGGAAGTGGACCACGAGCAGGCGGACGCGTGTCGTCGGGCCATCGCCCCGTTCGCGGAGCTGGAGCGCGCGCCGGAGCACATCCATACGTACCGGGTCACGCCGCTGGGGCTGTGGAACGCGCGGGCGGCCGGGCACGACGCCGAGCAGGTCGTCGACGCCCTGGTGGCCTACTCCCGGTATCCCGTGCCGCACGCCCTGCTCGTGGACATCGCCGAGACGATGGCGCGCTACGGGCGGCTCAAGCTCGTGAAGCACCCCACGCACGGTCTGGTCCTGGAGTGCACGGACCGGCCGGTGCTGGAGGAGATCCTGCGGTCGAAGAAGATCCAGCCGCTGGTGGGCGCCCGGCTCGACCCGGACACGGTGGCCGTGCACCCGTCCGAGCGCGGTCAGATCAAGCAGACGCTGCTGAAGCTCGGCTGGCCCGCCGAGGACCTCGCGGGTTACGTCGACGGCGAGGCGCACCCCATCGAGCTGCGCGAGGACGGCTGGTCGCTGCGCCCGTACCAGAAACAGGCCGTGGAGGGCTTCTGGCACGGCGGGTCCGGCGTCGTCGTGCTGCCCTGCGGCGCGGGCAAGACGCTCGTGGGCGCGGGCGCGATGGCGCAGGCGAAGGCCACGACGCTGATCCTGGTCACCAACACGGTCTCCGCGCGGCAGTGGAAGCACGAGCTGGTCAAGCGGACGTCGCTGACCGAGGACGAGATCGGCGAGTACAGCGGCACGAAGAAGGAGATCCGGCCGGTCACCATCGCCACCTACCAGGTCCTGACGACGAAGCGGAAGGGCATCTACCCGCACCTGGAGCTCTTCGACTCCCGCGACTGGGGTCTGGTGGTCTACGACGAGGTGCACCTGCTGCCCGCGCCGGTCTTCAAGTTCACCGCCGACCTCCAGGCGCGCCGCCGCCTCGGCCTGACCGCGACGCTCGTGCGCGAGGACGGCCGCGAGTCGGACGTGTTCTCGCTCATCGGCCCGAAGCGCTTCGACGCCCCCTGGAAGGAGATCGAGGCGCAGGGCTACATCGCGCCCGCCGACTGTGTCGAGGTCCGCGTCAATCTGACGGACAGCGAGCGGCTGGCGTACGCGACGGCCGAGACGGAGGAGAAGTACCGCTACTGCGCGACCACGGCCACCAAGCGGCGGGTCACGGAGGCGCTGGTCGCCAAGCACCGGGGTGAGCAGACGCTGGTCATCGGCCAGTACATCGACCAGCTCGACGAGTTGGGCGAGCACCTGGGCGCGCCGGTCATCAAGGGCGAGACGACCAACGCCCAGCGGGAGAAGCTCTTCGGCGCGTTCCGCGAGGGTGAGCTGAGCGTCCTGGTGGTCTCGAAGGTCGCCAACTTCTCCATCGACCTGCCGGAGGCGACGGTCGCCATCCAGGTGTCGGGCACCTTCGGCTCCCGCCAGGAGGAGGCGCAGCGTCTGGGCCGCGTCCTGCGGCCGAAGGCGGACGGCCACGAGGCGCGCTTCTATTCGGTGGTGGCGCGTGACACGGTCGACCAGGACTTCGCGGCGCACCGCCAGCGCTTCCTGGCGGAGCAGGGCTACGCGTACCGCATCGTGGACGCGGATTCCCTGCTCGCGGGCGAGGACGCGTAGCGGACCGGCGTCCGGGAGCGGGCCGGGCGGCGCGTGGTCAGACGCGCCGCTCGTCGGTGTACTGCCCGAGGAGGACGACGCTGACGGCCGCGCCGGCGAATGCCTTGATCGCGCGGAGGGCGGCGGTGAAGGTGAAGGGCGTGGTGTCCGGGGTTGCGGATGCGGTGGTCATGTCGTCCATGATGGTTTTCGGGCGCCCCTCGGCACATCGCCCTGCCGGTGTAAACCCCGCGGCGCTGCCGTACGACCCAAGGCCCATGCCGTCCCCTACGGGAGGCGGAGAGCGACCCTGAGAAGGGCCAGGGGCGCGTCGGAAATTCATTCGCGCGCCTTCTGCGTGCTGGTTACAATCGCCCGTCCTGCCGCCTCCCGCACGCTCCGGGAGCGCCCCCGTCCGGTCGGAAACCGGCGGGTCCCGCTCGTCCACAGCACTCTCCCGGAGGCCATGCCGTGCCCGCGCAGCAAGTGACCGACACCGACGCCCCTCTCGAGCGCGAGCGCGCCCATCTCTCCTCCTCCCGGGCGGCGCTGCGCGCGATGCGTGCCGACGTCGAGTCCCTGGACATCAAGGACGTGACCGCGAACTGGGTCAACGCGGCTGTCCTGCAACGCCAGATCGACGACCGCATCACCGCCCTCGCCGACCTCGCGCACACCCCGCTCTTCTTCGGCCGCCTCGACTATCTGCACGCGCCGGGCGCCGATCAGGCGGAGGGCGCGGAGGGCGAGCGGTTCTACATCGGCCGCAGGCACGTGCACGACGCGGACGGCGACCCG
This sequence comes from Streptomyces sp. NPDC025618, assembly GCF_055558795.1. Lineage (NCBI taxonomy): Bacteria > Bacillati > Actinomycetota > Actinomycetes > Kitasatosporales > Streptomycetaceae > Streptomyces > Streptomyces sp. NPDC025618. The sequence continues at coordinate 40,034 of NZ_JBVHLW010000048.1, forward strand.
ATGGTGATCGACTGGCGCGCGCCGGTCTCCCAGCCGTTCTACCGGGCGTCGAAGAAGGACCCGATGGACGTCGCGACGCGCCGCCGGTTCGGTTACACCGGCGGCGAGTTGACGGCGTACGAGGACGAGGACCTCACCGACACGGCGGGCGCCGAGCGGACGAGTCAGCTGCTCCAGACGGAGATCGAGCGGCCGCGCGTCGGCCCGATGCGGGACATCGTCGCCACGATCCAGCCGGAGCAGGACGAGATCGTCCGCGCGGACATCGGCGGCACGGTGTGCGTCCAGGGTGCCCCGGGCACCGGCAAGACCGCCGTCGGCCTGCACCGTGTGGCCTATCTGCTCTACGCGCACCGCGAGCGCCTCGCCCGCACCGGCACACTGGTCGTCGGGCCGAACCGGTCGTTCCTGCACTACATCGAGCAGGTCCTGCCCGCGCTGGGCGAGTTGAACGTCGCCCAGGCCACCGTCGACGACCTCGTCGCCCACGTCGAGGTCCGCGGCACGGACTCCGCCGCCGCGGCGTGCGTCAAGGGCGACGCCCGCATGGCCGAGGTGCTGCGGCGGGCCGTGCGGTCCGGGGTGACGATGCCGGTGGAGCCGCTCGTCGTCGTGCGCGGTTCGCGCCGGTGGCGGGTCCCGGCGTACGAGATCGAGGAGATCGTCCGCGAGCTGCTGGCCCGCGACATCCGCTACGGGGCGGCGCGGGACGCCTTGCCGCAGCGCGTCGCGCACGCCGTGCTCGTCCGCATGGAGGCGGCGGGCGAGGCGCCCGACGACCGCGTGCAGGACGCGGTGGCCCGCAACGCGGCGGTGAAGGCGGTGGTCAAGTCGGTCTGGCCGCAGGTCGATCCGGCGAAGCTGGTGCTCCGGCTGCTCACCGACGCGGAGTTCCTGGCCGAGCACGCGGAGGGCCTCCTCACGCCGGAGGAGCAGGCGGAGATCCTCATGGACAAGCCGGCCCGGAGCGTGAAGTCCGCCAAGTGGACCGCCGCGGACGCGGTGTTGATCGACGAGGCCGCCGACCTCGTGGCCCGCACGCCCTCGCTCGGGCACGTGGTCCTGGACGAGGCGCAGGACCTCTCCCCCATGCAGTACAGAGCAGTGGGCCGGCGCTGCACGACGGGTTCGGCGACGATCCTCGGCGACCTGGCGCAGGGCACGACCCCGTGGGCCACCCGCAGCTGGACGGAGGCCCTCACCCACCTGGGCAAGCCGGACGCCACCGTGGAGGAGCTCACGCAGGGCTTCCGCGTCCCCCGCGAGGTCATCGCGTACGCGTCCCGCCTCCTGCCCGCGATCGCGCCGGAGCTGGGCGAGGCGACGTCCGTACGCGAGGCGGCGGGCGACTTCTCCGTACGCTCCGTCGCCGCGGACGAACTGGACACAGCGGTGATCGAAGCGTGCCGGGCGGCCCTGGCCCACGAGGGCTCGACCGGCCTGATCGCGGCGGACTCCCGCGTCCCCGCGCTGGCCGCGGCGCTGGAGGAGGCGGGCCTGCCCTACCTCGCCCCGGGCGAGGAGACGAGCGCGGAGGCCCGCCTGACCCTGGTCCCGGCGACGCTCGCGAAGGGCCTGGAGTACGACTACGTCGTCCTGGACGAGCCGGAGCGGGTGGTATCAGGAGAACCGGACGAACGGACGGGTCTGCGCCGCCTCTACGTGGCGCTGACCCGAGCGGTGTCGGGTCTGACGGTCATTCACGCGGCGCCGCTGCCGAACGAATTGATGTAGGCCCGGCCGCGTCTGATGTGCGGCTCCGCCGCGTGGGGGGGCGCGTGCCCCGGGTCCCCGGCCGCGGGCCGGCCGGCGCCTGCGGCGGGCTTTTTCCCCAGCCCCGCCCCTTCCCGAAACTGGGGCTGCCGCCCCAGACCCCGCAACACGCTTCGCGCGTTGTCCTCAAACTCCCCCAGCTACCTCCCCCAGACTCCGTCCGGGGGTGCCCCCAGAGGTGCCCC
>NZ_JBVHLW010000049.1:0-41273 GCF_055558795.1 Streptomyces sp. NPDC025618
GCATGGGGGACCGTGTGGGAGAGTAGGACGCCGCCGAACAAATTTTAGCCTCAGGCCCCGGGTCATAGACCCGGGGCCTGAGGCATTTTTGCGTTCAAGGCCGATGCGTCCAAGGACAATTCAGGAAACAGGAAAAGCGACGGGCCCGGGATCGATCCTCCGATCCCGGGCCCGACGTATTTCGATGAATTACTTGCCCGCACCCGCGGCACGTGCGAGTTCCAGGTCGAGGGATTCACGGCGGATGCGCTGGTCGGTGTAGAGCAGCGCGGTGACCGCGGCAGTGACCGGGAAAGCGAGGGTGGAGCTGATGACCGCGCCGACGCCGGCGACGATGAGCGTGGGCCAGCTGGTCACGTCACTGTCGGAGCCGCCCGACACGATCGACTCGACGACACCCACCGGCATCTGCGCGATCATGGAAACCACGAAGGTGAGGGCCACGGCGAGGAGCTGGACGCCGAAGACGCGCCACCAGGACCCGCGCACCAGCTTCGCCGAGCGGCGCATGCTCGCGATGACGCCCTGCTTCTCCAGCATCAGCGCCGGCACCGCCAGGCTGTAGCGGATCCACAGCCAGGCACCGGCCACCACCGATCCCAGGCCGCCCAGCAGCGCGAGCGCGGCGCCCGCCGACTCCGCGCCCGCCGCGGCGACCAGCATGCCGATGCCGAGCCCGACGGCGAGGACACCGCAGACCATCAGCGGCAGCAGCACCAACAGGCCGCACATCCGGCCCAGTTGGGGCCGTGCGCTCCGCCATGCCTCGCCGGTCGAGGTCGTACGCCCCAGGATCGCGTGGCTGACCATGACCATCAGCATGCCCGTGGCGATGATCGAGCCGATCAGGCCGATCGCCCAGGCGATGCCCACGCCGCCCAGGCTGCTGCCTATGGCATCCAGGAGTTCCCGGGGGGACACGGTCTCGGAATCGGCGAGCGACTGGAGGTCCGGTGTGTGCCGGAACCACAGGCCGGTGACCACGGTCGCCACCGCCTGGGTGCCCACCGCGAGGGCGAACGAGATCCCCAGGGCCGTACGCCACTGGACGCGCACCGTCCGGATGGCGGCGTCGATGATCTCGCCGACGGCGAGTGGCCGCAGGGGGATCACGCCGGGCTGGGGGGCCTGCGCCGGAGGCGTCCAGTTCCCCCAGCCGCCACCGGCGGTCGCCTGCGGCCGCCGGCCCCCGCCGGGCTGCTGCGGCCCGGGGTGGGAACGGGCGCGCTCCCGGGTGGTGCGGCGCGTCTGCGGAGGGACCGCGGAGGGCGTGGACCACTGGCCGGCGGGCGGCTGCTCGTCGGCCCACTGCGAGGAGCGTGCGTCCTCGCCGGTGCTGGGCGCCCCGTCCGCGGGGGTGGGCTCCTCCGGAGCGGCCGGGGGCAGCTCCTCGGAAGGGGAGGGTCCGGGCGAGTTCCGGCCCGGAGTGTCGTTCATCTGTCTGTCGCTCCTTCTCGGTACCCGTCCGCCGGTGCGGCTCCGGGCCATTGCCAGCAATCGTGTCACGCTGCCCGGACGACCGGCGGTGCTCGCGGCCGGGCCGGGGAGGGGCTCGTACGGGGGAGGAATGGAAAGGGGACCTTCAATAGTCGCCTCCCGCCGGGCAGACTGGACGGATGGCTGATCACTTCGCGGCACGCGTGGATCTCGTCGGATGTCCTCTCTCGCCCGCCCTGCGGTGGGACGAGCTGCCGGAAGGGCCCGTGGTCGTGCTCCTCGACCAACGGCGGCTGCCGGCCGAGGAGGTGGAGCTGCTGTGTACGGACGTGCCCGCGCTGGTGGAGGCGATACGCACGCTCGCGGTGCGGGGCGCGCCGCTGCTGGGCGTCGCGGGCGCCTACGGCGTGGCCCTGGCCGCGGCGCGGGGCTTCGACGTGGACGACGCCGCCGAGCTGCTGGCCCACGCGCGCCCGACGGCCGTCAATCTCGCGTACGGGGTGCGGCGGGCGGCCCGTGCGTACGAGGAGGCGCTCAAGGGGGGTGCGGACGGGCGGCAGGCCGCCGCGGCCGCGCTCGCCGAGGCCCGCGTCCTGCACCAGGAGGACGCCGAGGCCAGCGCGCGCATGGCGGCCCACGGCCTGACGCTGCTGGAGGAGCTGCTGCCGGGCGGTGGTTATCGTCTCCTCACCCACTGCAACACGGGCGCGCTGGTCTCCGGAGGCGGCGGTACCGCCTTCGCGGTGGCCTCCGCCGCCCATGGTGTGGGGCAGTTGAGGCGCCTGTGGGTGGATGAGACCCGTCCGCTGTTGCAGGGCGCGCGGCTCACGGCGTACGAGGCGGCGCGCGCCGGCATGGCGTACACCCTGCTCACCGACAACGCCGCGGGTTCGCTCTTCGCGGCGGGCGAGGTGGACGCCGTGCTGATCGGCGCGGACCGGATCGCCGCCGACGGTTCGGTGGCGAACAAGGTGGGCAGCTATCCGCTGGCGGTGCTGGCCCGCTATCACCATGTGCCGTTCGTCGTCGTGGCACCGACCACGACGGTGGACCTGGGAACGCCGGAGGGTGCCGCGATCGAGGTGGAGCAGCGGCCGGGGCACGAGGTGACGGAGTTCTCCGCGCCCGCGGTGGCGGGCATGACAGCGGAACCGGGCGCGGGAGTGCCCGCGGCGCCGCTGGGCACCCAGGCGTACAACCCCGCCTTCGACGTCACACCGCCCGAGCTGGTGACCGCCCTCGTCACGGAGAACGGGGTGGTCTCGCCGGTCACCCGGGCCGGGCTGGCCGAGCTGTGTGCCGGGCGGGGAAAGGGAAAGGACGCGGGCGGGGCCGAATTCCCGGCATGATGTCCCCGGCCGCCGAAGGGGGCGGATGATCTCCGAGGTCAACGGGACACACCGAAGAATGCCATTCACCACAGGTGAGCTGAGTCACCCGGCTCTATGGACCGGATGCGAAAATGGGATGATGTCGATATGAAGGGACGCGTCCTTGTCGTCGACGACGACACCGCACTGGCCGAGATGCTCGGCATTGTGCTGCGTGGTGAGGGTTTCGAGCCGTCGTTCGTAGCGGACGGCGACAAGGCACTTGCTGCTTTTCGTGAGGTAAAACCAGATCTTGTCCTGCTCGATCTCATGCTGCCCGGACGGGACGGCATCGAGGTGTGCAGGCTCATCCGGGCCGAGTCCGGGGTGCCGATCGTGATGCTGACGGCGAAGAGCGACACGGTCGATGTGGTGGTCGGGCTGGAGTCCGGCGCCGACGACTACATCGTCAAGCCGTTCAAGCCGAAGGAGCTGGTGGCCCGCATCCGGGCCCGCCTGCGCAGGTCCGAGGAGCCGGCGCCGGAGCAGCTGACGATCGGCGATCTGGTCATCGACGTGGCCGGGCACTCGGTCAAGCGCGAGGGGCAGTCCATCGCGCTGACCCCGCTGGAGTTCGACCTGCTCGTGGCGCTGGCCCGCAAGCCCTGGCAGGTGTTCACCCGCGAGGTGCTCCTGGAGCAGGTCTGGGGCTACCGCCACGCGGCGGACACGCGCCTGGTGAACGTGCATGTGCAGCGGCTGCGCTCCAAGGTCGAGAAGGACCCGGAGCGCCCGGAGATCGTGGTGACCGTCCGCGGCGTGGGCTACAAGGCCGGGCCGAGCTGACATGTCGGGCAACGGTGCCGCTCCGGAGTGGGGCGCGGGGCGGCCCGTCGAGACGGCGGGCGGCATATCTCTCTTCCGGCGGCTGTGGCGCGCCGGACGGCTGCTGCCCGACGGCGCGGCCGCCGGGCCGGTGCATCCGGTGCTGCGGCTGTACGTGCGCTGGGTGAGGCGTCCGCTGCTGCCCGCGATGCGGCTGTGGCGGCGGAACATCCAGCTGCGGGTGGTGGCCACCACCCTGCTGATGTCGGTGGGCGTGGTGCTGCTGCTCGGGCTCGTCGTCATCGGGCAGGTGCGCAACGGCCTGCTGGAGGCCAAGCGGCACGCCTCGCAGAGCCAGGCGGAGGGCGGCTTCAAGGCCGCCCGGGACTTCGCGGACGGCACCGACAACCGTGGGCAGGACACCTCGCAGTCCGGCGTCCGGGGCATGGACTCCGGCACCTGGCTGACGACCTTGGTGCAGCAGCTCTCCAGCGGTGGCCAGGGCGTCTATCACGTGGTGGCCCTCAGCGCGGACACCAGTGACGCCGCCGTGGGCGCCCGCGGCCCGCGTGCCTCCGGGGACATCGACCCCGAGCACAGCGTCCCCGCCGACCTGCGGAAACAGCTGAACACCCAGACGGGAGCGCTGGAGCGGTCCGCGTCGATCAAGCACAGCGCCTCGGACGAGGGCGAGCCGGCGCTGGTGGTCGGCAAGCGGCTGTACGACAACAACAACAAGCCGTACCAGCTCTACTACCTCTTCCCGTACACCCAGGAGGAGAAGTCGCTGACCCTGGTCAAGACCACGCTGGCGACCGCCGGGGTGTTCGTGGTGGTGCTGCTGGGCGCCATCGCGTGGCTGGTGGTGCGGCAGATCGTCACGCCCGTACGGATGGCGGCCGGGATCTCCGAGCGGCTCGCGGCGGGTGTCCTCCAGGAGCGGATGAAGGTCACCGGCGAGGACGACATCGCCCGTCTGGGTGAGGCCTTCAACAAGATGGCACAGAACCTCCAGGTCAAGATCCAGCAGCTGGAGCAGCTGTCCCGGATGCAGCGCCGCTTCGTGTCCGACGTCTCCCACGAGCTGCGTACGCCGCTGACGACGGTGCGCATGGCGGCGGAGGTCATCCACGAGGCGCGTGACGACTTCGACCCGGTGACCGCGCGCTCGGCGGAGCTGCTCTTCGGGCAGGTCGACCGCTTCGAGTCGCTGCTGTCGGACCTGCTGGAGATCAGCCGGTTCGACGCGGGCGCGGCGGCGCTGGAGGCCGAGCCCATCGACCTGCGGGACGTCGTGAACCGCGTGGTCGACGGCGCCCTGCCGCTGGCGGAGCGCAAGGGCAGCAAGCTGCTCGTACGGGGCGACGAACAGCCGGTGATTGCGGAGTCCGACGCGCGGCGCGTGGAGCGCGTGCTGCGGAACCTCGTGGTCAACGCCGTCGAGCACGGCGAGGGCCGGGACGTGGTGATACGCCTCGCGGCGGCAGGCGGCGCGGTCGCGGTCGCGGTGCGCGACTACGGCGTGGGGCTCAAGCCGGGCGAGGCGACGCGCGTCTTCAACCGCTTCTGGCGGGCCGACCCGGCCCGGGCCCGTACGACCGGTGGCACCGGCCTCGGCCTGTCGATCGCGGTGGAGGACGCCCGGCTGCACGGCGGCTGGCTCCAGGCGTGGGGCGAGCCGGGCGGCGGTTCGCAGTTCCGGCTGACGCTGCCGAGCACGGCCGGGGACACGCTGCGCGGCTCCCCGATCCCGCTGGAGCCCGAGGATTCGCGGCGCAATCGCGGACTGAACGAGGCCGGGGTGCCGCTCGGCGTCTCCGGCCGTGGTAGGTCCGTGCCGGCGCAGCCCGGGCCGCAGGGCCCCGGGCCCGCGCCCGTACCGGCGCAGACGCGGAGCACGCCCGCCGTCGACCCGGCGGCGCTGCCGGGCAGCGGGGCGCGCGTGGTGGCCCGGCAGGGCGGTGCGGCGCCGTACGACAAGGGCGCGGGCACCTCGGACGGAGAGCTGAAGGGCGCCGACGGCGAGGCCGGGGCCGGTACGGGACGTGAGGGGCAGGCGCGTGGGCGCTGAACGCGGACGCCGCAACCGGCTCGCAGGTCTCGCCGCGCTGGCGCTGAGCGGCGCGCTGCTGGCCGGCTGCGCGTCGATGCCGGACAGCGGCGAGGTCACGTCGGTGGACTCCTCGCAGCGCGCGGACGCCGACTCGCAGGTGCGGGTCTACGGCGTGGCGCCGCACAAGGGCGAGCAGCCGCAGGACTTGGTGACGGGCTTCCTGGAGGCCACGACCAGCGACGACCCGGACTACGCCACGGCCCGGATGTACCTGTCGAAGAATGTGAAGCGGAAGTGGAATCCGTCCGAGGTGACGACGGTGCTCTCCGAGCCGCCGAAGGTGGACGTCTCGCGCACGGGTGAGCGGTATCAGGACTTCACGATCACGCTGCACGGCAAGCAGGTCGCCAGGGTCGACGACAAGCACGCGTACAAGCCGGACGAGCGGGACTACAGCACGCGGATCCGGGTGGCGCTGGAGGACGGTGAGTGGCGCATCGACGCGCTGCCGCCGGGACTGGTGCTCGGGCTCGCGGACTTCCAGCGCATCTATCGTTCGGTCAACAAGTATTACTTCGCCGAGCTGGGGGCGAGCGGCGTGGGGCAGGGCCGCAATGTGCTCGTCGCCGACCCCGTCTATCTGCGCAAGCGCATAGATCCGGTGACGTCCTCGGTGAAGGCGCTGCTGGACGGGCCGACGACGTGGCTCGATCCGGTCGCGACGACGGCCTTCCGCGAGGGCACCCGGGTGGTCGACCAGCGGCTGTCCCTGGACGACTCCAACGCCCTGAAGGTGCGGCTCAACGACCGGGCGAACGGCACGAGTGAGGAGCAGTGCCTGCGGATGGCCGCGCAGGTCCTCTACACGGTGCAGGACCAGTCGGCCAAGGTCAGCCAGGTGACGCTGCAGCGCGAGAACGGCTCCCAGATGTGTGTGCTGCAGCGGGACCAGGCGCGGTGGTACGCACCGGACCAGACGGCGGGTCATCCGGACCGGCAGTATTTCGTCGACGCGCAGCACCGGATGGTGAGCATCGCGGACGGCGAGGAGGAGCCGCGGCGGGTCCCGGGTCCGTTCGGCGCGGACGCCCCGGTGCAGCTGCGCTCGGTCGCGGTTTCCCGTGACGAGAAGCGGGCCGCGGGGGTGACGGCCAACGGGCAGTCGCTGTACGTCGCCGGGCTGGAGCCGGGGGCGACGCTGGGCGAGCCGCGGCTGACGGTGCGGGGCGCGGGGGCCAAGGCGGGTCTGACGGCGCCGAGTTGGGACGGGCTGGGCGACCTGTGGGTCGCGGACCAGGACCCGGACCGGCCGCGCCTGCTGCGCCTGCCGGGCGGTACGGGTGCGCCGGAGGAGGTTCAGGTGCCCCGGCTCGACGGCGGGCGGATCACCGGGCTGCGGGTGGCCGCGGACGGTGTGCGCGTCGCGCTGCTGGTGACGAAGGGCGACCGGACGACGCTGAAGCTGGGGCGCGTGGAGCGGCACGGCGGAGTCGGGCGGATGACGCTCTCGGTGCAGGAACTGCGTTCCGTGGCGCCGAGGTTGGAGCAGGTCGACGCGGTGTCCTGGGCGGGCGGCAGCCGCCTGCTGGTGGCGGGCAGCGAGCAGAACGGCCTGCAGCAGCTGCTGTACGTCGAGACCGACGGCTCGCTGTCGAACGCCTCGGCGCTGCCCGGCATCACCGGGGTGCGCGGGATCGCCGCCGCGGAGAACGCGGCCAAGGCTCCGACGCTGGTCGCCGAGCGCGACGGCGGGATCGTACGGCTGCTCCAGGACACCAACTGGAAGCTGTTGACGAAGGAAGGCTCGGCGCCGGTCTACCCGGGGTAAGGGGCGCTCGCGCCCTCGGGAAGTCCGGGGTGCGCTGCCTCATTTGAGGGCGCGCTGCTTCAGCAGGGCCGCTCGATTTCAGCAGGGCCGCTCGATGCGTGCTGTGTCCCTTGCGGTCAGTGGTGCTTCCGCGTGTGACCAATGGTTCTCCTGAGGTGGTGACCGGGAGTTATCCACAGGGGTGGCAGGGGTTGCCCCGCCGCGGGACAGTAGAGCCATGCGCAGGTGGTGGCAGGAGATCACCGGCCTGGTGCTGCCGGTCGACTGCGCGGGGTGCGGCCGGTGGCGGACGGTGCTGTGCGAGGAGTGCCGCGCGGCGCTGAGCGGGTCCCCGGCCCGCCGTGTGTGGCCGGACCCGGTGCCGGTGGGGCTGCCGCCCGTGCACGCCGCGGCGCGGTACGGCGACAGGGTGCGCTCGGTGCTGCTCGCGCACAAGGAACGCGGCGCGCTGGCGCTGGCGGGCCCGCTGGGGGCCGCGCTGGCGGGGGCGGTGCGTGCGGTGGTGGAGGGGGCGGACGGGGGCGAGGGGGAGGTGGGGAGGGGCGGGGGAGGCCCCCTGCTGCTCGTTCCTGTCCCCTCCGCGCGGCATGCCGTCGCCGCCCGGGGGCACGATCCGGGGCGGCGGATCGCTCTCGCGGCCGCAGGTGTGCTGCGGCGGGCCGGGCTTCCCGCGCGGACGGCGGCGGTGCTGCGGCAGCGCAGGGCCGTCGCGGATCAGGCTGGGCTGGACGCCCGGCAGCGGCGGGCGAATGTGTCCGACGCATTGGGGGTACTCGAGGGGGCAGAGGGGCTGTTGTGTCAGAAGGGCCCGGTGGTGCTGGTGGATGACCTGATGACGACGGGAGCGTCGCTGAGCGAGGCGGCGCGGGCCGTGTCCCTGGCCGGAGGCCGGCTCCTGGGGGCGGCCGTGGTCGCCACTGTCGAGCGTACGCCTGTCGAGCCGGCGCCGCGCATAAACGGAACCCTCGGCGAACGCCACTCGTTGACGAGGGAAACGGCGGGAAAACACCTGAATGGGGGTACGCCCCGGTAGGGGCTACCGACAGGCGTCCGGGCGAGATATGTTCGGTTGTGAGGAATGGCAAGAGCTATGCCTCATATCTCCGAATGGCGCTTTTCCTGTGCTTTCGAAGAAGCTTGAAGTCGATGGGGTGTAGATCTTGTCGATGGGGGAGGAGGAGGTGAAACCGCCGAGTCGGTGGCTCCGGGGTGCCCCCGGGGCTTGTTGCAAGAGGGATGCGCTCCGCATCTTCAGCGGGGCGATCCGGGAACGGAGTTCTGCGTGGACATCGTCGTCAAAGGCCGCAAGACCGAGGTGCCCGAGCGCTTTCGCAAGCACGTGGCCGAGAAGCTGAAGCTGGACAAGATCCAGAAGCTCGACGGCAAGGTGATCAGCCTCGACGTCGAGGTGTCCAAGGAGCCCAACCCCAGGCAGGCCGACCGCTCCGACCGGGTGGAGATCACGGTGCGTTCGCGTGGACCGGTGATCCGGGCGGAGGCGGCGGCAGCCGATCCGTACGCCGCGCTGGACCTCGCCACCAGCAAGCTGGAAGCGCGGCTGCGCAAGCAGAACGACAAGCGTCACAGCCGCAGGGGCAACGGACGCATTCCCGCGAGCGATGCCGCGTCGACCGTCATCGGTGCCGCGGAGCTCAACGACAGCGGTGAACTCACCGTGGAGCAGGCGATGGACGGAGTCCCGGTCACCCGCATGGGACCGCTCGAGGTTCAGGGCGAAGGCCCCCTGGTGGTCCGGGAGAAGACCCACACCGCCGCTCCGATGACGCTCGACCAGGCGCTCTACGAAATGGAGTTGGTCGGCCACGACTTCTATCTGTTCGTCGACTCCGAGACCAAGCTGCCCAGTGTCGTCTACCGGCGGCACGCCTACGACTACGGCGTCATCCGTCTCAACGCCGACCCGCTGTTCGAAGCGGAGCCCGGCGGGGCGGGCGGAGCGCTCGGCGGCTGAGCCGGGAGGCCCGGCAGGCGGCCGAAGCCTCTCGCGGCCCGCGTCGTAGACATCCATCCGATGGTGCCCTCGGAGCGCTCCGGCGCTCCCTGGGCACCCTGTGCGACGGCGGGAGCACCGCCCGGTCGCGCGGCATGAAATCATGACGCTCGGCCAACCACCGGCCCGCCGAAACCGGTTGGGGCGGCGGTGCACTGTGCAACCGCGAGGGGCTCTGGGCCTTCAGGGGTCTTCAGGGGGAGGAACGATGGCGGACAGGTTCGGGCCGGTGCTCGTGCCCGGCGAGGACGACGACGAGAGTGCCTGCGCGGACCGGGGCGGCACGCGCGCGGAGCCCATCAGGGTCCTGGTGGTGGACGACCACGCGCTCTTCCGCCGGGGGCTGGAGATCGTCCTCGCGCAGGAGGAGGACATCCAGGTCGTCGGCGAGGCCGGGGACGGCGCGGAGGCCGTCGACAAGGCCGCCGACCTGCTGCCGGACATCGTGCTGATGGATGTGCGGATGCCCAAGCGCGGCGGCATCGAGGCGTGCACCTCCATCAAGGAGGTGGCCCCCAGCGCCAAGATCATCATGCTGACGATCAGCGACGAGGAAGCCGATCTCTACGACGCCATCAAGGCGGGGGCGACCGGCTATCTCCTCAAGGAGATCTCCACCGACGAGGTGGCCACCGCGATCCGGGCGGTCGCCGACGGCCAGTCGCAGATCAGCCCGTCCATGGCCTCCAAGCTGCTCACCGAGTTCAAGTCGATGATCCAGCGCACGGACGAGCGCCGGCTGGTGCCCGCGCCCCGGCTCACCGACCGTGAGCTGGAGGTGCTCAAGCTCGTCGCCACCGGGATGAACAACCGCGACATCGCCAAGGAGTTGTTCATCAGCGAGAACACCGTGAAGAACCACGTGCGGAACATCCTGGAGAAGCTTCAGTTGCACTCCAGGATGGAGGCCGTGGTCTACGCGATGCGGGAGAAGATCTTGGAGATCCGCTGAGGGCGGGCGCGCCGGTCAGCCGAGGGCGGTGACCAGGGCCGCGGCCAGCTTCGCGTCGTCGCAGCGCTCTATGCGCACGGAGTCGCAGCCCACCCACTCGGCCGCCTCGCGCAGCGCCTGCGCCATGGGGGCCACGGCCCCGGGCCCGTCGAGGGAGACCTGGCGGGCCACCAGCGTGCTTCCCTCGCGGGCCGGGTCGACCCGCCCGGCCAGCCGTCCGCCCGTCAGCAGCGGCATCGCGAAATAGCCGTGCACCCGCTTCGGCTTGGGCACATACGCCTCCAGCCGGTGCGTGAAGCCGAAGATCCGCTCCGTGCGCGGCCGGTCCCAGATCAGCGAGTCGAACGGTGAGAGCAGCGTCGTACGGTGCCGGCCGCGCCCCTCGTCGGCCAGCGCCCGCGGATCCGCCCACGCCCGCTTGGACCACCCGGCGACCTCGACCGGCACCAGCCCCGTGGCCTCGATCACCGCGTCCACCTGCTCGCCCTTGAGGCGGTGGTAGTCCGCGAGGTCGGCCCGGGTCACGACGCCCATCGCCGCGCCCGCCTGGGTGACCAGGCGCCGTACGCACTCCAGGTCGTCCAGGTCGTCGTGGAAGAGGGCGTCCGGGACGGCGCGCTCCGCCAGGTCGTACACCCGCTTCCAGCCGCGCCGCTCGGTGCACACGACCTCGCCCGTGTCGAGCAGCCACTCCACCGCGATCTTCGTCTCGGACCAGTCCCACCAGGGGCCGCCGTTCTTGGCTCCGCCCAACTCCGTGGCCGTCAGCGGGCCCTCCGTTGTGATCCGGTCGCGGACGGCGGCGCAGGAGCGCTCCGGCTCCTTCATCACGTGCCAGCGGTGCCCGCGCGCCTGGAACGCCCGCCGCCGGAAGGCGAAGAGCGGCCACTCCTCGATGGGCAGGAGACACGCGGCGTGCGACCAGTATTCGAAGCTGTGCGGCGGCTCGGCGGCCGTGCGCGGCGTCCAGTAGGCGGACTCGACCGCGGCGCGCCCGACCGCGCCCAGCCGTGCGTACGGCACCAGCTCGTGCGAGCGGGCCAGCACCGAGATCGTGTCCAGCTGCACCGCGCCCAGCCGCCGCAGCACCCCGCGCACCCCGGCCCGCCGGTCGGGGGCGCCCAGCAGCCCCTGGGCCCGCAGCGCGATGCGCCGCGCCTCGTCGGCGGAGAGCCGGTGCTCGGCGCGTGGACCCTTGGCAGCGGCGGCAGTTGTCATGCTGGAGACCATGACGCCAGCGTAGATCCCGGCACTGACAACGCCCGGGCCGGCCGGGCCCGTTCGGTCAGGCCCCGGCCGGTCAGGCCCGCTCGGTCAGGCCCGTTCGGGGAACGGCAGGTAGGGGGCCCCGGTCGGCAGTCCCAGGTCCGAGGGGAGCAGCGAGCCGACCCAGGCGTCGCGGCGCGTACCGGCGTACGGGATCTTCGCGCGCTGGGTGCCCTCCATGCGGAAGCCCACCTTCAGGGCGACCGCGCGGGAACCGGTGTTCCCGGCCTCCGCGTACCACTCCAGCCGCTCCACGCCGAGCTCCTCGAATCCCCAGCGGGCCACCTCGCGGGCGCCCTCCGTGGTGTAGCCCCGGCCGCGCCGCTCCTTGGCGGTCCAGTAGCCGAGCTCGGCCTGGCGCTCGGGGGAGCGCAGCTGGGCGAGCCGCACCAGGCACATCGACCCGACCAGTTGGCCCTCGTCGCGGGTGAACAGGCCCCAGGTGTACATCGAGTCGTCGCGCCACCCCGCCGGGCAGGTCTCCTCCAGGAAGGTCCGCGCGTCCTCGCGGGTGTAGGGGGAGGGGACGCCGGTGTAGCGCGGGATGTCCGGGTCCTGGCAGGCCGCGTGCACGGCGTCCACGTCGGACGGGGCGAAGGGGCGCAGCGTCAGGCGCGGAGTGGCGAGGGAGAGGGGTTCCATGCGGGGAGTGTGGTCGTCGGCCGCGGTCCCGGGCGAGTGATTTTCCCCGTTGACGTCGATCGCGGAGAAATGTCACAGACCCGGCACCTTCGGGCGGTGCCGTTCGTTCATCGTGCGGGTGACACCCGGCCCAGGACCTGACGGACCTCCCGGCGCGGCGGGGTCCTCGCTTACGATGGCCGTTGCGGCGGGGACTGTCCCGTCGTGCCCGCGCACCCTCCCCCTGCCTGCGGCGGGGGCAGCCCCAGTGCCAGGCCCGACCGGCAAGGAGTCAGCCTACGTGTCCGTCTTCGGCAAGATCATGCGTGCAGGAGAAGGCAAGATCCTGCGCAAGCTGCACCGCATCGCGGACCAGGTCAATTCCATCGAAGAGGACTTCCTCAGCCTCTCCGACGCCGAGCTGCGCGCGCTGACCGACGAGTACAAGCAGCGGCTGGCCGACGGGGAGTCCCTGGACGACCTGCTCCCCGAGGCGTTCGCGACCGTCCGTGAGGCCGCCAAGCGCGTGCTCGGCCAGCGGCACTACGACGTCCAGCTGATGGGCGGTGCCGCCCTGCACCTGGGCTATGTCGCGGAGATGAAGACCGGTGAGGGCAAGACCCTGGTCGGCACCCTCCCGACGTATCTGAACGCCCTGTCGGGCAAGGGCGTCCACCTGATCACCGTCAATGACTATCTGGCGGAGCGCGACTCCGAGCTGATGGGCCGGGTGCACAAGTTCCTCGGTCTGTCCGTCGGCTGCATCCTCGCCAACATGACGCCCGCGCAGCGCCGCGAGATGTACAACTGCGACATCACGTACGGCACGAACAACGAGTTCGGCTTCGACTATCTGCGCGACAACATGGCCTGGTCGCAGGATGAGCTGGTGCAGCGCGGGCACAACTTCGCGGTGGTCGACGAGGTCGACTCCATCCTCGTCGACGAGGCCCGTACGCCGCTGATCATCTCCGGCCCGGCCGACCAGGCCACCAAGTGGTACGGCGACTTCGCCAAGCTGGTCACCCGTCTGAAGAAGGGTGAGCCGGCCAACCCGCAGAAGGGCATCGAGGAGACCGGCGACTACGAGGTCGACGAGAAGAAGCGCACCGTCGCCATCCACGAGTCCGGCGTCTCCCGCGTCGAGGACTGGCTGGGTATCGACAATCTCTACGAGTCGGTCAACACCCCCCTCGTCGGCTATCTGAACAACGCCATCAAGGCGAAGGAACTGTTCAAGAAGGACAAGGACTACGTCGTCATGGACGGCGAAGTCATGATCGTCGACGAGCACACCGGCCGTATCCTCGCCGGCCGCCGCTACAACGAGGGCATGCACCAGGCGATCGAGGCGAAGGAAGGGGTGGACATCAAGGACGAGAACCAGACCCTGGCCACCATCACCCTCCAGAACTTCTTCCGCCTCTACAGCAAGCTCTCCGGCATGACCGGTACGGCGATGACCGAGGCCGCCGAGTTCCACCAGATCTACAAGCTCGGCGTGGTGCCGATCCCGACCAACCGGCCGATGGTCCGCAAGGACCAGTCCGACCTCATCTACCGCACCGAGGTCGCCAAGTTCGACGCCGTGGTCGAGGACATCGCGGAGAAGCACGAGAAGGGCCAGCCGATCCTGGTCGGCACGACCTCCGTCGAGAAGTCGGAGTACCTCTCGCAGCAGCTCGCCAAGCGCGGCATCCAGCACGAGGTGCTCAACGCCAAGCAGCACGACCGGGAGGCGACGATCGTCGCCCAGGCCGGCCGCAAGGGCGCCGTCACCGTCGCCACCAACATGGCCGGCCGTGGCACCGACATCAAGCTCGGCGGCAACCCCGACGACCTCGCCGAGGCCGAGCTGCGCCAGCGCGGCCTGGACCCGGTGGAGCACGTCGAGGAGTGGGCGGCCGCCCTGCCGGACGCCCTGGAGCGTGCCGAGGCCGCGGTGAAGGCGGAGTTCGAGGAGGTCAAGGCGCTCGGCGGGCTCTATGTGCTGGGCACCGAGCGCCACGAGTCCCGCCGCATCGACAACCAGCTGCGCGGCCGTTCCGGCCGTCAGGGCGACCCGGGCGAGTCCCGGTTCTACCTCTCGCTGGGTGACGACCTGATGCGCCTGTTCAAGGCCCAGATGGTCGAGCGCGTGATGGCCATGGCCAACGTCCCCGACGACGTGCCGATCGAGAACAAGATGGTCACCCGGGCCATCGCCTCCGCCCAGTCGCAGGTCGAGCAGCAGAACTTCGAGACGCGTAAGAACGTCCTGAAGTACGACGAGGTGCTCAACCGCCAGCGCGAGGTCATCTACGGCGAGCGCCGCCGCGTCCTGGAGGGCGAGGATCTGCACGAGCAGATCAAGCACTTCATGGACGACACCATCGACGACTACATCCGCCAGGAGACCGTCGAGGGTTTCGCCGAGGAGTGGGACCTGGAGCGGCTGTGGGGCGCCTTCAAGCAGCTCTACCCCGTGAAGGTCACCATCGAGGAGCTGGAGGACGCCGCGGGCGACCGCGCGGGCATCACGGCGGAGTTCATCGCGGAGTCCATCAAGGACGACATCCACGAGCAGTACGCCGCCCGCGAGGAGCAGCTCGGCTCGGACATCATGCGTGAGCTGGAGCGGCGCGTGGTGCTGTCCGTCCTGGACCGCAAGTGGCGTGAGCACCTCTACGAGATGGACTACCTCCAGGAGGGCATCGGCCTGCGTGCCATGGCCCAGAAGGACCCCCTGGTGGAATACCAGCGCGAGGGCTTCGACATGTTCCAGGCCATGATGGAGGGCATCAAGGAGGAGTCCGTCGGCTATCTGTTCAACCTGGAGGTCCAGGTCGACCAGCAGCTGGAGGAGGTCCCCGTCCAGGACCGCGGCGAGCGCCCGTCCCTGGCGAAGGAGCCCCAGGACGCCGTCGTCGCCGGTGCCCGTCCGGAGATCCGCGCCAAGGGCCTCGACGCCCCGCAGCGGCCGGACCGGCTGCACTTCTCGGCCCCCACGGTCGACGGTGAGGGCGGTGTCGTCGAGGGCGACTTCGTCGGCGACGAGGGCCCGACGCGCTCCCCGGCGGACGGCATGACCCGCGCCGAGCGGCGCAAGGCCCAGAAGAACAGCGGTGGCCGCCGCCGCAAGAAGTAATTCCGGCGGGCGGTGACACGAGGCGGGGGCGGGGCACACGGTGCTCCGCCCCCGCCTCGCGCGCTAGGCGCGCGCCCCGCCGAGCTCGACGGCCGCGCACCGCCACCGCTGGTCCGTGCCGTGCTCCAGGCGGAAGGCGAGTGCCTGGAGCCGGTCGCCGGAGACGATCCGGGCGAACGCCTCGATCACCCCGGGCCGGGGCCGGAACTCGTCGCAGTGCCGGACGAACGGCGTACGGCCCGGCGGCGGGGGCCGCAGCGGCGCCCGCGGGGCCAGCGCGGCGAGCTGTTCGTAGGCGTCGCCCACGGTGTGCCCGAGCATCCAGTGCACCGGGCGCTGGCCGCTGAGGGTGAGCAGCAGCCGGTTGGCGAACCAGTAGCGCGGCAGGCCCTCGCGCTCGCGGCGGCGGGCCGCCGCGTCGGGGTGCGGGCGCCTGCTGTCGCCGCGCCGCGGCGGGCCGGTCCTGGCCGCCCGTGCGGGCCTGGCCGGTCCGGTGGATCCGGTGATGGTGCGCTGCATGCCGATCGCCCCCGCGATGCCGGGCCCGGTGCCGATGCCGGGCGGTGGCCGCTCTTCGTGGTCTTTGTGGATCTTCTACCGGCGGTCCGCGGAGGGCGGCAAGGACGCGTGGGCGCGGGCCGGGCGGCAGACCGGTTTCCCCTATCAGGGGCTTGCCGGGGCCTCTCGGGGGCTCTCGGGGCCTGTCGGGGCCCAAGGGGCGCAGGAGAGTGTTTCGGCGGCCTGGCGGGGCGGGAAGCGCCCCCGGGGGCGGGGAGCGGGGGAGAAGCGCCTCCACCGGGCCTCCCGGCACTCCGAAGGGGGACTCCCGCCGTATGCTGGCAGCGCGTTCTTTCAGGCTTCAGGATCTTCAGGAAAGCAGCGGTCATGCGCGTCTACGTCCCCCTGACCCTCCCCGGTCTCGCCGAGGCGCACCGGACCGGCCAGCTGGGGCCCGCCCCGCTGGACGCCTTCGCCGTCACCCCCGCGCTGCGCGAGTGGTATCTCTCCGACGACGTCGAGGAGCTGGAGTACGCGGCCCTCGGCCGGGCCGCCGCGGCGTCGCTGCGGATGCTCGCCGGTGCCCCGGACGCCGCCCGCCGGCGCGTCGTCGTCGCCGTCGACGTGCCCGAGGGTGCCGCGACCACCGACCCCGACCAGGGCCTGGAGCAGTCCACGCTGGGCCGGGTGCGGCTGGCCTCCGCCGTGCCGCTGGCGAAGGCGGCGGCCGTGCACCTCGACTCCGGTGACGCCGAGGCGGATGTCGCGGCCGCGGCGGCCGCGCTGGGCGCCGCCGACCAGGGCGACGACGACGCGCAGTTCACCGTGGACGGCGCGGAGGACCACGACCTGATGTGGTTCGGCGTCCAGGAGATCGCCGGCCTCATCTGAGGAACGCCCTGGTGGGGGCGGGTGCCCGGGGGCGTCGGGCGGCGTTGTCAGTCCCGGTCGGTACCGTCGTGAGCATGGGGAATCACGGGGCGCACATCATCTGGGACTGGAACGGCACGCTGTTCCACGACACCGACGCGGTGATGGCGGCGACGAACGCCGCCTTCGCCGAGATCGGCCTGGAGCCGATCACGCTGGAGCGGTACCGCGAGTTGTACTGCGTCCCGATCCCGCGGTTCTACGAGCGGCTGATGGGCCGCCTCCCCACCCCGGCCGAGTGGGACCACATGGACCTGGTCTTCCAGCGGCACTACCGCGACCACTCCCCGCGCTGCGGCCTCGCCGACGGCGCCGAGGGCCTGCTGGAGAGCTGGCAGGGGGCGGGCGGCACCCAGTCGATCCTGTCGATGTTCGGGCACGACGAGCTCGTGCCCCTCGTCCGCGGCTTCGGCATCGAGTGCAGATTCGTCCGCGTCGACGGGCGCACCGGCCCCTCGGGCGGCAGCAAGGCCGAGCACATGGCCCGCCATGTCGCCGGGCTCGACGGCATACCCCCTCGGCGCGCCGTGGTGATCGGCGATGCCGTCGACGACGCGGTCGCGGCGGCCCACGTGGGTGCCCACGCGGTGCTCTACACCGGGGGGTCGCACAGCCGGGACAGCCTCGGCGAGGCGGGTGTGACGGTGGTCGACAGCCTGGCGGAGGCCGTCGCCGAGGCGGAGCGGCTCGTCGGCGCCGCCCGCTGAGGCACGGGGGAGTCGGCCGCGCACGGACCCGGCCGGCGACACCGGTCGGGGACAAAGGGGGGCAAGTGGCGCTTGAGGGAGAGTTGAGCGGAGGGAGGCGCCGCGTCGCTGTCCAGACCGTCAAAGTTCGGGCCCGGGTTTTGTACACAAACGGCTCATGACGCTTCCCCGGGGAAGAGCGATAGCCTTACCAGGTGATCAGCGCGATATCCAGCAGGGGTGACGACGCCCCTGTCCTGCGCCCGGAGTGCCACCGCACCCGGGCCGCCGCTGGTCCCCGCACCTGGGCACCTCTGACGAATCTCGTCAAGAAAGGCCCGGTCACCTCTCATTCCGGCATAACGTCGAGGACGACCGGATACCCCGTGTCGCGGCGTGATGCCTTCACCGTCTATGTCACGCAACGGCGCGCGACAGGAGCCAGAGGACATGCAGACCAAGCTGGACGAAGCCAAGGCCGAGTTGCTCGAACGGGCGGCCCGCGTCGCTGAGAACAGCCCGGCCGGGGGGCAACAACCGACTGGGCCGAAGGGTGAGGGCAGTCTCGACCCGGAGATGTTGACCGCCTTTCTCCAGCGCTACTACCTGCACACCGCGCCCGAGGACCTCAGCGGCCGGGATCCGGTCGACGTCTTCGGCGCCGCGCTCTCGCACTACCGGCTCGCGGAGAACCGGCCGCAGGGCACCGCCAATGTGAGGGTGCACACACCGACGGTCGAGGAGAACGGCTGGACGTGCAGCCACTCCGTCGTCGAGGTCGTCACCGACGACATGCCCTTCCTGGTCGACTCCGTCACCAATGAGCTCTCCCGCCAGGGCCGCGGCATCCACGTCGTGATCCACCCCCAGGTCGTCGTGCGCCGTGACCTCACCGGCCGCCTCCTGGAGGTCCTCGGCTCCAACTGCGACGCGCACGGCGACGGCAAGGACGCCGTCCTGCCGCACGACGCCCTCACCGAGTCGTGGATCCACGTCGAGATCGACCGCGAGACCGACCGCGGTGACCTCAAGCAGATCACCTCCGACCTGCTGCGCGTCCTGTCCGACGTCCGCGAGGCCGTCGAAGACTGGGAGAAGATGCGCGACGCCGCGCTGCGCATCGCCGAGGAGCTGCCCTCCGAGCCCTCCGCCCCCGATGTGCCCGAGTCCGAGGTGAGCGAGGCCCGCGAGCTGCTGCGCTGGCTGTCCGCCGACCACTTCACCTTCCTCGGCTTCCGCGAGTACGAGCTGGCGAAGATCTCCACCGACGGCGGCGAGGAGGACGTGCTCAGCGCTGTCCCCGGCACCGGCCTCGGCATCCTGCGCTCGGATCCCACGCACCACGACGAGGGCCACCACGCCGGCCCCCTCGGCTCCCACCTGGCCCGCCCGGCGTCCCCGTCCTTCAACCGGCTCCCGGCGGACGCCCGCGCCAAGGCCCGCGAGCACAAGCTGCTCGTGTTGACCAAGGCCAACAGCCGCGCCACCGTGCACCGCCCCTCCTATCTCGACTACGTCGGGGTGAAGAAGTTCGACGCCGACGGCAACGTCATCGGCGAGCGCCGCTTCCTGGGCCTGTTCTCCTCCGCCGCGTACACCGAGTCCGTGCGCCGGGTCCCCGTCGTCCGCCGCAAGGTCGCCCAGGTGCTGGCCGACGCCGGGTTCACGCCCGACAGCCACGACGGCCGCGACCTGCTCCAGATCCTGGAGACCTACCCGCGCGACGAGCTCTTCCAGACGCCGGCCGACCAGCTGCGCACCGTCGCCACCAGCGTCCTCTACCTCCAGGAGCGCCGCCGCCTGCGGCTCTACCTCCGCCAGGAGACCTACGGGCGCTACTACTCCGCCCTCGTCTACCTGCCGCGCGACCGCTACACGACGGCCGTCCGGCTGCGGCTGATCGACATCCTCAAGGAGGAGCTCGGCGGCACCAGCGTCGACTTCACCGCGTGGAACACCGAGTCGGTCCTCTCCCGGCTGCACTTCGTCGTCCGCGTCGAGCCGGGCGCCACCCTGCCCGACCTCACCGACGCCGACGTCGAGCGCATCGAGGCCCGCCTGGTCGAGGCCGCCCGCTCCTGGGCGGACGGCTTCGCCGAGACGCTCACCGCCGAGGTGGGCGAGGAGCGCGCCGCCGAGCTGCTGCGCCGCTACGGCCAGGCGTTCCCCGAGGGCTACAAGGCCGACCACAACCCGCGCAGCGCCGTCTCCGACCTCGGTCACCTGGAGAAGCTGACCACGGCCGGCGGCGACCGCGACTTCGAGCTCAGCCTCTACGAGCCGGTCGGCGCGGGCCCCGGCGAGCGCCGCTTCAAGATCTACCGCACCGGTGAGCCGGTCTCCCTCTCCGCCGTCCTGCCGGTGCTCCAGCGCCTCGGCGTCGAGGTCGTCGACGAGCGCCCGTACGAGCTGCGCTGCTCGGACCGGACGACCGCCTGGATCTACGACTTCGGGCTGCGGATGCCCGAGCGGATCGAGGGCGACGACGCGCGCACCCGCTTCCAGGAGGCCTTCGCGGCCGTGTGGACGGGCGCCGCGGAGAACGACAACTTCAACAAGCTGGTGCTGGAGGCCGGTGTCGACTGGCGCCAGGCGATGGTGCTGCGGGCCTACGCGAAGTACCTCCGGCAGGCCGGGTCGACCTTCAGCCAGGCGTACATGGAGGACACCCTCAGCAACAACGTCCACACCACGCGCCTGCTGATCAACCTCTTCGAGGCCCGGATGTCCCCGGCGCTCCAGCGTGCCGGCCGCGAGCTGATCGACGGGCTGCTGGAGGAGCTGGACGGCGCCCTCGACCAGGTCGCGAGCCTGGACGAGGACCGCATCCTGCGGGCCTTCCTCACGGTCATCAAGGCCACCCTGCGCACCAACCACTTCCAGCGCACCAGCGCCGGTCTGCCGCACGCCTATCTGTCCATCAAGCTCGACCCGCAGGCCATCCCCGACCTCCCGGCGCCCCGCCCGGCGTACGAGATCTGGGTCTACAGCCCGCGCGTCGAGGGTGTGCACCTGCGCTTCGGCAAGGTCGCGCGCGGTGGTCTGCGCTGGTCCGACCGGCGTGAGGACTTCCGCACCGAGGTGCTCGGCCTGGTCAAGGCTCAGATGGTGAAGAACACCGTCATCGTGCCGGTGGGCGCCAAGGGCGGCTTCGTCGGCAAGCGGCTGCCGGACCCGTCCCTGGACCGCGACGCGTGGCTGGCCGAGGGCATCGCCTCGTACAAGACCTTCATCTCGGGTCTGCTCGACATCACCGACAACATGGTCGGCGGCGAGGTCGTGCCCCCGAAGGACGTCGTGCGGCACGACGGCGACGACACCTATCTGGTCGTCGCCGCTGACAAGGGCACCGCGACCTTCTCCGACATCGCCAACGAGGTCGCCGAGTCGTACGGCTTCTGGCTCGGTGACGCCTTCGCGTCCGGCGGCTCCGCGGGCTACGACCACAAGGGCATGGGCATCACCGCCCGCGGTGCCTGGGAGTCCGTCAAGCGGCACTTCCGGGAGCTGGGCCACAACACCCAGACCGAGGACTTCACGGTCGTCGGCGTCGGTGACATGTCCGGTGACGTGTTCGGCAACGGCATGCTGCTGTCGGAGCACATCCGGCTGGTGGCCGCCTTCGACCACCGCCACATCTTCCTCGACCCCACCCCGGACGCGGCCGTCTCCTACGCCGAGCGCCGCCGTCTGTTCGAGCTGCCCCGCTCCTCCTGGGCGGACTACGACACGAGCCTGCTGTCGCAGGGCGGTGGCATCCACCCGCGCACGGCCAAGTCGATCCCGGTCAACGCGCACGTCCGGGCCGCCCTCGGCATCGAGGCGGGCGTCACCAAGATGACCCCCGCCGAGCTGATGAAGGCGATCCTGCGCTCGCCGGTCGACCTGCTGTGGAACGGCGGCATCGGCACGTATGTGAAGGCGTCCACCGAGTCGCACGCCGACGTCGGTGACAAGGCCAACGACGCGATCCGCGTCGACGGCCAGGACCTGCGGGTGAAGGTCGTCGGCGAGGGCGGCAACCTCGGTCTGACGCAGCTGGGCCGCATCGAGTTCGCGCGCGCCGGCGGGCCGGAGGGCACCGGCGGCCGGGTGAACACGGACGCCATCGACAACAGCGCCGGTGTGGACACCTCCGACCACGAGGTGAACATCAAGATCCTGCTGAACGCGCTGGTCATCGACGGCGACATGACCGTCAAGCAGCGCAACAAGCTGCTGGCGGAGATGACCGACGAGGTCGGCGAGCTGGTCCTGCGCAACAACTACGCGCAGAACGTGGCCCTGGCCAACGCCGTCGCCCAGGCGCCCAGCCTGCTCCACGCCCACCAGCGGATCATGCGCCGGCTGACCCGTGACGGCCACCTGGACCGCGCGCTGGAGTTCCTGCCCACCGACCGGCAGATCCGCGAGCGCCTCTCGGCGGGCCGCGGGCTCACCCAGCCGGAGCTGGCGGTCCTGCTCGCCTACATCAAGATCACGACGTCCGAGGAGCTGCTGGCCACCGACCTGCCGGACGACCCGTATCTGGAGCGGCTGCTGTACGCCTACTTCCCGCAGGCGCTGCGCTCCTCCTTCGGCGAGCAGATCGACGGGCACGCGCTGCGCCGGGAGATCATCACGACGGTCCTGGTCAACGACACGGTCAACAGCGGTGGTTCCACCTTCCTGCACCGTCTGCGGGAGGAGACCGGGGCGTCGCTGGAGGAGATCGTCCGGGCGCAGACCGCGGCCCGGGAGATCTTCGGCCTGGGCAAGGTCTGGGACGCCGTCGAGGCGCTCGACAACCTGGTGCCGGCCGAGGTGCAGACCCGCGTCCGGCTGCACTCGCGCCGCCTCGTCGAGCGCGGCACCCGCTGGCTGCTCAACAACCGGCCGCAGCCGCTCCAGCTCGCCGAGACCATCGAGTTCTTCCGGGACGGCGTGGCGGCGGTCTGGTTCCAGCTGCCGAAGCTGCTCAAGGGCGCCGACAGCGAGTGGTGGCAGTCCATCCGCGACGAGCTGGTCGCGTCCGGCGTGCCGGACGACCTGGCCGTCCGGGTGGCCGGTTTCTCCTCCGCCTTCCCGGCGCTGGACATCGTGGCCATCGCGGAGCGCAGCGGCAAGGAGCCGCTGGACGTGGCCGAGGTCTACTACGACCTGGGCGACCGGCTGCACATCACCCAGCTGATGGACCGGATCATCGAGCTGCCGCGCTCCGACCGCTGGCAGTCCATGGCCCGCGCCTCCATCCGTGAGGACCTCTACGCGGCCCACGCGGCGCTCACCTCGGACATCCTGTCCGTGGGCAACGGCGCCTCCACGCCGGAGCAGCGCTTCCGGACGTGGGAGGAGAAGAACGCGGCGATCCTCGGCCGGGCGCGCACCACGCTCGACGAGATCCGCGGCTCGGACGCCTTCGACCTGGCCAACCTGTCGGTCGCGATGCGGACGATGCGGACGCTGCTGCGGACGCACAGCTGACGCCTGGATGAACAGAGGGCGGCCCCGGGGGGAAATCCCCGGGGCCGCCCTTTTTGTCGGGTTGATTCGTGTTAAGAGAGTCCAATGAAGGTCGTCACACGAGTTGCCCCCGCCCCGGCGCCTCCGAAGGCCCTCCCCGACCATTCCGCGCGCCGGGAGGCGGCTCTGGCAGCCGTCCTCTATCTCGCCGTCGCGGCGGCCGGGTTCGCCGTCCTGCTGCTGATCAACCATCACCTCGGGCGCGGCGTGGAGCAGCTGCTGCGCCGCTGGGACAGCGGCCACTATCTGCACATCGCCAAGCGCGGCTATCCGGGTGAGATCCCCTACGACCCCGACGGGGACCCGAAGTTCAGCACCATCGCCTTCTTCCCGCTGGTGCCCGCCCTGATCCGGGCGGTGCACCTGCTGACCGGGCTGCCGTTCCCGTACGCCGGGGTGGCGGTCTCCTGGTGCGCGGCGGCGGTGGCCGCGGCCGGGGTGTACCGGCTGGTGCGCACGGTGGGGGGCCGGCCGGGCGCGGGGTACGCGTGCGTGGCGCTGTGGGCGTGTTCGCCGTACGCGTTCGCGCTGTGGGTGCCGTACTCGGAGGCGGTCTTCAGCGCCGCGCTCCTGTGGTCGCTGGTGGCCCTGCTGGAGCGCCGCTGGCTGACGGCGGCCGCGCTGTGCGTCCTGGCCGGTGGCGTACGGCCGACGGCCTCGGTGCTGATCGGCACGGTGATGCTGACCGCCGGGTGGGCGGTGATCCAGCGGCGGGACGGCTGGCGGCCGTGGGTGGCGCTGGCGGTGGCGCCGGCGGGGCTGCTGGGGAGCTGGCTGTTCCTGGGCGGCAAGGTGGGCCGGCTCGACGGGTGGTTCGAGGCGGAGCGCGCCTGGGACCAGCAGTTCGACTTCGGCCGGGCCACCGCGCACCTGCTGAAGGGGATGCTGCTCTACCACCACGCGGGCCACACCGGTGATCTGCGCGGCACGGTCGTGCTGGGGCTGTTGCTGCTGACGGCGATCGGGGTGGTGGCGCTGGCGCTGGACCGTCAGGTGCCGTGGCCGCTGGTCGCGCTGGTGGCGGGCGCGTGGGTGCTGATGGTGGGGACGCCCGGTTCGCCGCTGTCCAAGCCACGCTTCATGCTGCCGTTCCTGCCGGTTCTGCTGCTGTTGGTGGCCCGGCCGCTCGCGCGTGCTCCGCTTGGGGTGCGGGTGTGTCTCTACGGTGGAGGTGCGGTGGTCTCGGGGTGGTACGCGGCGGGGTTGCTCGTGCTGTTCGCGGGGTCGCCGTGAGGGGAGGGCTCGCCCGTACGGGGCGGCCGGGCCCGGCGTGGCAGCGCCCGGAACACCCAGGCGCGGTAGGACCAGAAGCGGAAGAGGGTGGCCGCGCCGATGCCGAGGAACTTGAAGAGGTTGCTCTGGAAGGGCGTGTCCCAGCCGAAGCCGTAGGTGGCGACGTAGAGCACGCCGTTCTCGATGACCAGCCCGACCGCGCTGAAGGCGGCGAAGAGGGCGATCTCCCGGCTGCGGTGGCTCTTGTCGCGGTCGCGGTAGGCGAAGTGGCGCAGCCCGACGTAGTTGAAGGCGATGGCGACCACGGTCGCGAGCACGCTGCAGCGGACGACGGGCAGGCCCGTGGTGGCGCGGCAGAGGTTGAAGACCGCGAGGTTGACGAAGATCCCCAGGCCGCCGACCGTGCCGAACTTCGCGAACTCCCGGCCGAGGGCCAGCAGCCGTGCCGGGCGGGAGGCGGGCGCCGCGCGCGGTGGGCCGGGGGCTCCGGGGCCGGGGGTGCCGGACCTCCTCGGTCGCAAGGGTCGCAAGGGCCTCTCCCATTACGTTCGCCACGCAAAGCAGACATTTGCCACAGAGAACTGATTGTAGTGTAAATTGCCGCAAAAACTGACACAGTGCGAAGATGACGGCGAGGACAGTGGCATGACAGAGGCGGTACTGCTCGTCGGCGGCAAGGGGACCCGGCTCCAGCCGCTGACCCTCAACACGCCGAAGCCGATGGTCCCTGCCGCCGGGGTGCCCTTCATCGCCCACCAGCTGGCCCGCGCCAGAGCCGCCGGGGTCGGCCACGTCGTCCTGGCCACCTCCTACCTCGCCGAGGTCTTCGAGCCCTACTTCGGCGACGGCTCCGCCCACGGCCTGCGCCTGACCTATGTCACCGAGGACGAACCGCTGGGCACCGGCGGGGCGATCCGCAGCGCCGCGAGCGCCCTGACCTGCGGCCCCGACGCGTCCGTGCTCGTCTTCAACGGCGACATCCTCACCGGCCTCGACATCAGGGGCCTGCTGCGCCGTCATGAGCGGGCCCAGGCCGAGGTCACCCTGAACCTCACCCGCGTCGCCGACCCCCGGGCCTTCGGCCTCGTGCCCACCGGCCCGGACGGGCGCGTCCTGGCCTTCACCGAGAAGCCACGGCACCCGGAGGAGATCGTCACCGACCAGATCAACGCCGGCTGCTACGTCTTCCGGCGCGACGTCATCGACACCATCCCCACCGGCCGCCCCGTCTCCGTGGAGCGGGAGACCTTCCCCGGGCTGCTGGCCTCGGGCGCGCTGCTGCACGGCGTCGTCGACGCCTCGTACTGGCTGGACCTCGGCCGCCCCGCCTCCTTCGTCCAGGCGTCGGCCGACCTCGTGCGCGGTGTCGTGCGCTCCCCGGCGGTCCCCGGTGAACCGGGGGAGTTCCTGCTGCTGCCCGGCGCCCGTGTCGAGGCCGGTGCCCGCCTCGGCGGCGGCACGGTCGTCGGCGCGGGGGCGTATGTCGCGGCGGGCGCCGACATCGAGGGCTCCGTCGTCCTGGACGGCGCGCACGTCGAGGCGGGCGCCCGCGTGCGCGCCAGCATGATCGGCCAGGACGCCCGGGTGGGCCCGCGCACCGTGCTCGACGGCGTGGTGATCGGCGACCGTGCCACGATCGGCGCGGACAACGAACTCCGCGACGGTGCCCGCGTCTGGTGCGGCACGGCCATCCCCGACGCCGCCATCCGCTTCTCCGCCGCCTGAAACGGACCCCGCCGGCCACACCGACAAGGACAGGCACATGAGCGCAATCCGCACACCCGCCGTGACCCCGCTCCCCGCGGAGTGGGGGCGCACCGCGACGACCGTGGTGATGCCCACGTACAACGAGGCGGACAACCTCCCCGCCATGGCCGAGGCGCTCATGGCGCTGCCGCTGGAGGGGCTGCGGCTGCTCGTCGTCGACGACAACAGCCCCGACGGCACCGGCAAGGTCGCCGAGGACTTGGCCGAACGGTACAACCGGCCGGACCGCGCCCGGATGTCCGTCCTGCACCGCACCACCAAGGACGGCCTCGGGCGCGCCTACGCCGCCGGCATGGCCCGCGCCGTCGACGAAGGGGCCGCGTACGTCGTCCAGATGGACGCCGACGGCAGCCATCCGGCCGACAAAGTGCCCGAGTTGCTCGGCGTCGCCCTCGCCACCGGGGCGGACGTCGTCGTCGGCAGCCGCTACGTCCCCGGCGGCACCCTCTCCGCCGCCTGGGGCCTCCACCGCAGACTGCTCTCCCGCTGGGCCAACGCCTACGCCAGCACGATCCTGGGCACCCGCGTCCGCGACATCACCAGCGGCTTCAACCTCTGGAGCGCGCAGGCCCTGCGCGCCATCGACCTCGCCACCGTCGGCAGCGCCGGATACAGCTTCCAGGTCGAGATGAAATACCGGGCCCTGCGCGCCGGGCACATCGTCATGGAGGTGCCGATCCACTTCGAGGACCGCACCGTCGGCGAGTCGAAGATGAACCTGGCCGTGCAGCTCGAATCCGTGGCCATGCCGTGGCGACTGCGCGCGAGGGCCGCCCGTGCCGCCGACGGCCGCGCCCGCTGAGCGCACGGCCCCGCGCACCGCCGGGGTCGTCGGGCCCGGCCCGCGCGCCCCGCACCGGGCGCTCGCGGCCTGCGTCGTGCTGCTCGCCGCCCTGCTGCTGCTCATGGTCGTACGCCTGCCCTGGGCCGGCGATCTGGGGATGCACGCCGCCGTCCTGGAACGGCTGCGCGCCGACCCGCTCCACCCAGGCAACCCCCTGGTGCGCGCGGACACCTCCAGCCCCTACTACTCCCCGTGGGCACTCCTGCTGGCCCTGGCCGCCTCCGTGACCGGCTGGGGCACCTTCACCGTGCTGCGCCTGGGCGGCCTCGCCGGGCTCGCGCTGCTGGGCACCGGCATCGCCGCCTTCGTCCGCACCTTCACGCGCGCGTGGGCGGCGGTCCCGCTGGCGCTGCTGTGCGTCCTCTTCCTCCACGGCGTGCGGCTGTTCGCGTGGAGCGGCTTCCCCGGCCTGGTCTCGCTGTCGCTCACCCTCGCCTACCCCAGCACCCTCGCCCTCGGCCTCGCCTTCCACCTGTGGGCGCTGCTGCGCGGCGCGCTCGCCGCGGGCCGGGGCCCAGGCCGCTTCCTCGCGCTCGGGCTGCTGCTGGCGTGCGTCCTGCTCGTCCACCAATTCACGGGCGCGGTCGCCGTGCTGGGCGCCGCCGCGGCCCTCCTGGGCACCCGGCCATGGTCCCCCGCCGCGGTGTGGCTGCGGGTGGGCGCCGCGGCCGCGCTGACCGTCGCGGTGCTCGCCTGCTGGCCGTACTACTCCTTCTTCTCGCTGCCCGGCGCGGCCGGCCTCGACGACATCCACCGGCCGCTCTACGACCACCTCGCGACGAAATTCGGCCTGGCGGCCCTCGGCGTGCCGGCCCTCGCGGCACGCTGGTGGCGAGACCGCCGCGACCCCCTGGTGCTCCTCTGCGGGCTCGGCCTGCTGGTCTTCGCGGCGGGCGGGCTCGCCGGTCACCAGGCGTGGGGGCGGATCCTGCCCGCCGCGCTCCTGCCCGCCCAGCTCGCCCTCGCCGTCGAGATCGCAGGCGGCGCCCACCGGCGGCTCCGCGCCGCCCTCGTGCCCCTGACGGCGGCCGCCCTGCTGGCGGGCGCGTGGACCCAGGCCGGAGCGCTGTCGTACGTCCTGCGGCCCGCCGCCCTCCCCCCGCCGCTGCGCCGGGTGCACACGATCGCGCTCTGGCCGCGCTTCGACTGGGCGGCGCGCGCGATGCCCCGGGGCGCCACGGTGATGACCGACAACTACTACGCGCTGCGCACCCTCCCCGCCTACGGCCCGTACACCGTCGCCCCCGCCTACCCCGACGTCTTCCTCCGCGACGAACAGCGCCGCCGGGACGCCACCCGCCGCTACTTCTCCCCGGCCGCCTCCCGGGCCGAACGGCTCGGCATCCTCAAGGAGTTCGGCGCGCGCTGGGTGCTCCAGCGGAACGGCGGGCCGGGCCTGCCGCCGGACGACCCCGCGCTCAGGAGGGCGGCGCGCGGGCCCGGCGGCTTCGTCCTGTCGGAAGTGGTCGCGCCGTGAGCGGCTCTTGGGGCGCGCCCGGCGTCGTCCACTCCCGGTGGCCCGGCTCCGCCGACGCCCCCGCCCGCTGGCTGCGCGGGCGCGCGCCCCGGCCGCTGCTCGCCGCCTCGCTGCTGGTGCTCGCGCTGGACGTCGCGCGGGTGCTGTCCGGCACCCGGACCGGCCTCGACAACGCCGTCGTGGTGCGCGCGGCGCGCACCCTGCTGGACGGCGGCTCGCCGTACGCGGACAAGCGCTTCCTCTATCTGCCGGGCGCGGTCTTCGCGGCACTGCCGCAGACCCTGGCCGGTGAGCGCGCGCTGTTCTACGCGGTGCCGGTCGCCACCGCGCTGCTCGCACTGGGGGGCGTGCTCGTCTCGTTGCGGCTCTTCGGCGTGCGGGCCGACAGCCGGCTCGCGGCGGCGATGGTCGCCGGGCTCGGCGTCTTCGAACCGTTCCACGGCCTGGTCAGCCTCGGCAACTGGACGGTCCTCTCCGTCATCGCCTTCCCCGCCACCCTGCTCCTGGCCCTCCGCGGGCGCTGGCGCGCGGCCGCAGTGGTCACCGGCGCGGCCATCGCCCTGAAGCCGATGCTCGTGCCGCTGCTGCTCCTGTTCGTCCTCGCCCGCCGGTGGCGGGCGCTGGCCTGGGCCGTCGGCGTGCCCGCCGCGGTGTCGCTCGCGGCGGCGTCGGCGATGCCCCGGCCGGGCCGGTTCCTCACCCGGACGCTGCCGTTCCTGCTGCACGGACAGGACGCGTACGCCCGGCCGTTCGACGCCTCCTGGACGACCGTGCTGCCACGGCTCGGGGTGCCGTCACCGGTGGCCTTCGCGCTCGCCGGGGCGGCGGCGCTGACCGTGCTCGCCCTGGCCCGGCTGCGCTGGCGTGCCGGGGGAGACGAGCGGGCGCGGCTCGTGGAGTGCGCGTCCCTGCTGATGCTCGCGGCGTTCCTCATCTCCCGACCGTCATTCCAGCACTACATGCTCGTCGTCCTGCCGTCGCTGGCCGCCTCCGCGGTGGTGCGCGGTACGGCGGCGCGCTCGGCCTGGTGCTGGCTCCCGCTGCTCCCGGAGCTCGCCGCGGTGCGCTGGCCGTATCTGGACGGGGCGCGGAGGCACGCCTTCCGCGACATCGTCATGATCACGGGCGTGACCGCGGTCCTGGCCGTACGGACCTGGCGCGGCCGGGCCGGGCCAGCCCCCGAGGTCACTGTCAGTGGTCGCGTCTACTCTTTCGGTAGTGATCCCGAAGCCGGTGATCACCTGGACCGCTCGGAAACGGGGTGAAGTGTGAGCACTGTGCGACGGCCCGCCCGCCAGGGCCCTGACGTCACTGTCGTGGTGATCGCCTACAACGACGCCGAACGGCTCCCGCGCGCCGTGCGGTCCGTGCTCGGCCAGTCGCTGCGCGCCCTCGAAGTGATCATCGTCGACGACTGCTCGGCCGACGGCACCTTCGCCGCCGCGTGCGAGCTGGCCGAGGCCGACCCCCGGGTGCGCGCCCTGCGGTTGCCCGCCAACAGCGGTGGCTGCGGCGCCCCGCGCAACGCCGGCATCGAGGCGGCCCGCGCGCCCCACGTGATGTTCCTCGACAGCGACGACGAACTGCCCTACCACGCCTGCAAATCCCTGCTGCTCACCGCCGAGGAGACCGGCGCCGACCTCGTCACCGGCGAGGTCACCCGCTTCTTCGAGGAGACCGGCAGCACCGGCCTGTGGTATCCCGAACTCTTCGACGACGCCCATGTCTTCGACGGCATCCGCGCCGCGCCCCGGTACTTCCTGGACGCCCTGTCCACCAACAAGCTCTACCGCGCCGACTTCCTCGCCCGGCACGGCCTGCGCTTCCCCGAAGGCGTGCACTACGAGGACTCCCTCTTCAGCGCCCAGGCCCTCACCCACGCGCGCCGCTTCGCCGTCGTCCCCTGGCCCGTCTACACCTGGTGGCTCGCCGCCGACCCCGCCACCCCCTCCATCACCGCGGGCCGGCACCGGATCGAGAGCGTGCGGGACCGCGTCGCCGTGGCCGGGCTCGTCGACGCCTTCCTCGAGGAGACGGGCAACGCCGACCTCAAGGCGGCCGCGGACGAGAAGTTCCTCCGCCACGACCTGCGCCTCTATCTGGGCGACCTGCCCTTCCGCGACCACCGCTGGACCGCGGAGTTCGCCGCCGTCGTCACGCCCCACCTGCGCACCATCGCCCCCGAGGCCCACGCCGCGCTGCCCCGCGAACAGCAGATCTGCCACTACCTGCTGAGCGCCGGGCGGTTCGCCGAGGCCGCCGAGTGCGCGCGCACGCTCGACCGCCCGCACCTCGCCCCCCGCCACGTCGTCCGCGCGGCCGGGCGGACGTACTGGGGGCCGCTCCCCCCGGCCGGCCCCGAGGCCGCCGCCGGCCTCGACATCACCGGATGGCACCTGGACGAGCAGCCGTTCACCGGCGGGCCCCTGCGGCACGAGCTGGCGCACATCGGCCCCGCCGGACCCCTGCTGCGGGTCCTCCTGCACACCCACGACCCCGCCCGCCTCCTCCCCGACGCGGGCCCCGACACCGCCGAGCTGCGCGTCGCCACCACCGCGGAGCCCCTGACCGTGCCCTTCCGCTACGACCCGCCCCGCACCGGCGCGGACGGCCTGCCCGCGCCCCGCACCGCCACCATCGACCTCGACCCCCGGCGCATCCCCCTCGGCGTCAAGGGATTCCGGGGCCGCCGCCACCCCGTGGTCGTCCTCGGCCGGATGGGCCTCACCCGCACCGACCCCCTGCTGGTCCCCGGCGACCTCACCTCCCTCACCCTGCACCTGGCACGCCACCGGCTGCGCGTCGGCCGCGAGGAGCGGGACGCCGGGCGGCTCGAACTGACCTGGGAGCGCGCGGGATTCCTCGGCCACGCCGAGGCCGCGGCGCCGCGCCTGCGCACCGTCCACCGCGGGCTCCACCGGCTCACCCGCCGCGTCACCGGCCCCCGCACCAAGGTCCTCACCTACCACGAGCTGCAAAGGCTCCCCATCGACGACGAACTGGTCGTCTTCGAGGCCATGGAGGGCCGCGGCTACACCGACAGCCCCCGCTATCTCCACGAGGAACTCCTGCGCCGCGGCCTCCCGCTGCGCGCCGTCTGGTCGTACACGGGCAGCCGCTCCTCCTACCCCGAGGGCACCCCCCTGATCAGACGGGGCAGCTGGGAGTACGTCCGCACCGTCGCCCGCGCGCGCTACTGGGTCGATTCGCACGGCTTCCCCGTGCCCTACGGAAAGCGCCCCGGCACCCGCTATCTCCAGACCTGGCACGGGCAGGCGTTCAAGCACATGGGCTTCGACGTCCCCGAACTGCGCCTGGCGAGTGCCGAGCGGCGGCGCCTGCACCGCGAGACGGTGGCCCGCTGGGACGCCCTCATCGCGCCCAGTGAAGAGTTCGAGAAGACCTTCGTCCGCGCCAACGGCTACACCGGCGAGCTGCTGCGCACCGGCCTGCCCCGCAACGACCCGCTCGTGCGCGGGCACGAACCCGAGCAGCGCGAGCGCGCCGCCGCCACCCGCGAGCGGCTCCAGATCCCGCCCGGCCGCAAGGTGCTGCTCTACGCCCCGACCTTCCGCGACGGGACGCGCGGCGGCGGCGAGTCGATCCGGGTCGACCTGGACGGACTGGTGCGGCGCACCGGCGAGGAGTGGATGATCATCGTCCGCCCGCACTACTACGACCGCTTCACGGTGCCCCGCGAGCTGGGCCACGCGGTGCGCGACGGACGGGAGTTCCTCGACGTGAACGACCTGCTG
Source organism: Streptomyces sp. NPDC025618 (assembly GCF_055558795.1). Classification (NCBI taxonomy): domain Bacteria; kingdom Bacillati; phylum Actinomycetota; class Actinomycetes; order Kitasatosporales; family Streptomycetaceae; genus Streptomyces; species Streptomyces sp. NPDC025618. The sequence goes on from NZ_JBVHLW010000049.1 coordinate 32,123, forward strand.
CTCGCCTCCGACGCCCTGCTCACGGACTACTCCTCGGTGATGTTCGACTACGCGAACCTGGGGCGGCCCCTCCTCTTCTACGCCGACGACTACGACCGCTACCGCTCCCTGACGCGCGGCACGTACTACGACCTGGCCGAGATCGCCCCCGGCCCGCTGCTCGGCACGGCGGACGAGCTGGCGGCGGCGCTCACGGACCTGGACGCGGTCCGGGAGGAGTGGGCGGGGGCGTACGAACGCTTCCGGACCCGCTTCAACCCCTATGCGGACGGCCGGGCCGCCGAGGGTGTGGTCAAGCTGTTCTTCGAGGGCGGCCGGGCGGGAGGCGGCGGGCGATGACGGCGCGCGATCTGTTCCTCGTCGGCATCGACGTCGACTCCATGGGCGGCTCCCAGCGGGTCCTGCACACCCTCGCCCAGGGCTTCGCGGAGCGCGGGCACCGCGTGGAGCTCATCGGGATCCGGCCGAGCCCCGACCCCCACGTCTATACGCCCGACCCCGCCTACGGGCACACCACCCTCTACTCCGCACCGGCGGCGCCCCCCTGGCGGGCCGGCTCCTTCGCCGAGCGGCTGAGCCCCGCCCGGACGCTCGCCGCCCGCGCCGAGCGGCGGGAGCGGGACCAGGCCCGCAGGCACCTGGCCGCCCGCTTCGCGCGGGTGCCGGACGGGCTGGTGATCATCGGCTCCCCCTGGGCGGCGGACTGGCTGGACGAGGTCCCGTGGCGCCACCTCAAGGGCATCGGGCAGTATCACGAGTCCTTCCTCCAGGCGTGCGCCTCGGAGAACCTCCAGCTGATCCTGCGGCACTATCCGGCGCTGGAGAAGTCGGTGTTCCTGAGCGAGGCGGACGCCGCGGAGTTCCGCCGCAGAAGGCTGCCCAACGCGACGGTCCTGCCCAACCCGCTGCCCTTCGACCCCGGCCCGCCCGCGCCCCTGGACACCCGGCGGATCGGCGCGGTGGGCCGCCTGGAGGAGGTCAAGCGGCTGGACCGGCTGCTGGACGCGTTCGCTGTCGCGGGCGCGGCGGAGCCCGGCTGGGAGCTGCACTGCTTCGGCGACGGCCCGCTGGAGCCCGAACTGCGCGCCCGCGCCGAGCGGCTGGGCATCGGGGACCGGGTGCGGTTCCGGGGCAGCGTGCGCGACATGGCCGCCGCGTACCGCGAGCTGTCGGTCGTGGCCCTCACCAGCGAGCGCGAAGGCCGCCCGATGGCACTGGCGGAGGCGTCCGCCGTGGGAGTGCCGTGCGTCAGCTTCGACTTGTCCGGCGGCGTGCGGGAGTTGGTCGCCCACGGCCGCACGGGCTCGCTCGTTCCTCCCGGTGACACGGCGGCCTTCGCCGAGGCGCTCCGGCAGCTGATGGCCGACGCGGCCCTGCGCCGCCGGTACGGGCGGGCGGCCCGCGCGCACGTCGCGTCACTGCGGCTGGAGGACGTGCTGGAGCGCTGGGAGGCGCTGTTCGCGGAGATCGACCGGTAGGGGGCGGCTATGGGTGGGGGGTGGTTGTGCCGCCTGCGGCGGGGGCGTCCTGCGGGCGCGTCCTCAAGCTCCCCCAGCGGTAGCTGGGGGAGCTTGAGGGCACCGCGCGTCAGCGCGGTCCAGGGCCAGGAACGCGGGCCCCGTCCATGCCCGGCCCCGGAGCAGCCGGGCCGCGGCAGTGGCCAGCGCTCGGGGGCCCGCCGCCACGCGCAGGGCGAGGGAGCCCGTGGCCGTGGCGTAGGGCCGGGCCAGCAGGAGGCCGAAGCGGCGGCTGGGCAGGGCGGTCCGGCGCGGTGTGCGGCCCGTGGCGCGGACGGACGTGCGGAAGGAGCCGCCCGACGCCAGGTGCGGCCGCACGCGGATGTCCCAGGACTGCGGGGCCGCGCCCGCGCCGTCACGGATCCCCAGCCGGGCGAGCCGGGTGAGGCGGAGCGGCAGCCGCACGGTCCAGAGCGGACTGCCGCCTGCCAGGGTGCCGGCCGGGGTGCCGGTCAGGGGGACGGTGCGGCGGAGGGTCGCCGTGCCGTTCCGGTGGCGCAGTTCGACATCGATGGTGCGGGGCGGGTCGGCGGCGAGCCGCCCGTGCAGATCGTGGACGCTCAGCCGCAGTTCGCCGCGCAGGAGCCGCAGTTCGGCGTCCACGTTCACGGGGAGCTGCGCGAGGGGCACGGCCGCCGGGTCGGTGAGGCCGTCCAGGGGCGCGCCGGGGAGGTCCGCCGCCCACACCGGGTCGCCGCCCCGCTCCGCGTAGGGCGGCGGCAGCCGGGCCGGGCGGGCGGCGAGCTGGGCGAGGCGGCCGAGGTCGCGCGGCGCGTCCGAGGCCAGGATCACGCGGGCGATCCAGCGGGCCGGGGCGCGGGCCGCGACCAGCTCCGCCTCCTCGTACGTGGCGAGATAGCCGCGGGTGATCCGCCACCACGCGTGCCGGTAGCCGAGGCCGCGCACGGGCAGTTCGCGGACGTACATCCGCAGGTCGTGGTCGAGGAACTTCACCCGCGCGGCTCGGGCCAGCGGTTTGCTGCCCGCGTCGCGGAAGACGTCCACGCTGCGCCGGTGGGCGCGGACGCGGGCCTGCCAGTTGGCGACGCGCTCGCGGTCCAGGGAGATCGAGGGCGCGGCGGCGCCGCGGCGCACGTGCCAGATGTAGACGGTGTCGGGCACGGTCGCGATGCGCGGCGCCGCGGCCAGCACCCGCGCGGTGAAGACGAAGTCCTCGTAGATGAACGGCCCTTCGGGGAAGGCGATGGCGTGCTCGGCGAGGAAGGCGCGCGAATAGAGCTTGTTGACGCAGAGGGTGTCGTGCAGGAGCGCGGGGCGCTCCTCGGGCGGGCGGGCGCCGGCCCGCCGGTAGAGGCCGGGCTGCCAGCGGGTCTCGCGGCCCTGGGGCAGCTCGCGGCGTACGCACAGGCCGGCCGCGACCGGCGCCCGGTGCCGCAGCGCGGCCCGCAGCAGGGCCTGGACGGCGCCGTCGGGCAGCGTGTCGTCGCTGTCCAGGAACATCACGTACGGCGCGGTCGCGGCCCGTACGCCGTCGTTGCGCGGGGCGCCGCAGCCGCCGCTGTTGACGGCGCGATGGATGACCCGCAGGCGGGGCTCCCCGGCGGCCAGCGCGTCGAGCAGCGGGCCGGTGCCGTCGGTGGACGCGTCGTCCACGGCGATCACCTCGGCCACCGCCGGGCCCTGGGCGAGGGCCGAGCGCACGGCGTCACCGATGTGGGCCGCGTCGTCGAAGCCGATGACGATCACGCAGACCCGCGGGGCGGCGGGCGGTTTCCGGGACTCGCTGTCGTCTGCCTCCACGAAAGCCATTTTTACCTACGAAACGTCACCAACGGGGATATTCGCGGCCCGGGCGTGGCCGGGCGGGACACGGAGGGGCCGGGATGCGGACAGTGCTGGTGAGGCGGGCCCGTGCGGCCGAAGGGGAGCCGGCCGCCCGCGGGCCGGTGCCGGGGCCGGAGCCCGCGCGGCGCGGCGGGCGGCGCGCCGCCGTGCTCGCCCCCGCGGCCGTGATGCTCGGCATCGGCCTGTGGGGGCTGGACCGGGGCACGATGTGGCGGGACGAGAGCGCCACCTTCCAGGTGGCCCGCCGCTCGGTGCCACAGATGTGGCACCTGCTCGGCAGTGTGGACGCCGTCCACGGCCTCTACTACCTGCTGATGCACTGGGTGCTCGCCCTGCGCGCCGACGAGATCGCGCTGCGGCTGCCCTCCGTCGTCGCCTCGGCGGCCACCGCCGCGCTCGTCGGCGCGCTCGGCAGCCGCCTTGCCCGCCCCCGCGTCGGCCTGTGGGCCGGGCTGCTCTACGCCGCCACCCCCTTCGTCAGCCACTACGCCCAGGAGGGCCGCTCGTACGCCCTGGTCGCCGCCGGGGCCGCGCTCGCGACCTGGCTGCTCGTGCGCGCCGTCGAGGACGGCGGGCGCGGGCGGTGGGCCTGCTACGGCGTGGTGGTCGCGGTCACCGCGCTGCTGCACGAGTTCGCGATCCTGCTCCTCGCCGCGCACGCGCTGACCCTCCTCGTCTCCCGGACACCCGCGCGGATCCGGCGCGCCTGGGGCTGCGCGGCCGCCGCCGCGTGCGTCGCGCTCGCCCCGCTGGCGGTCCTCTCGCGCGGGCAGAGCGCCCAGGTCTCCTGGATCAGGACGCCCGGCCCCGCCGAGGCGGAAGCGCTGCTGCGCTCCTTCGCGGGCCCCCGGGACCTCGTCCTCCTCGCCACACTGCTGCTGATGACCGTGGCCCTCGCCGCCCCCGCCCCGCGCGGGGGCCGCCTCCACCTGAACGCCGTCGCACTCCCCCTGGCGGTCCTCCCGCCCGTGCTCCTCTACGCGGCCGCGCAGTTCCAGCCGCTCTTCCTCGACCGCTATCTGCTGTTCTGCCTCGCCGGAGTGCCGCTGCTCGCCGCCGCCGGGGCCGACCGGATCCTCGGGGCGCTCCCGTGGCGGCGGGCCGTGGCGGCGGCCGGGGTCCTCGCCGTCGCGGCGGCCTTCCTGTGGCAGCTGCCGCAGCAGGAGCGCGAACGGCTCCCCGTCAGCCGCGGCGACGAACTGGCCCCCGTGGCACGCCTGGTCGGCCGTCAGGCCCGGCCGGGAGACGCGGTGCTCTTCCTCCCCCTCCACGAGCGCCGCGTCGCGCTCGCCTACCCCCGCGACTTCACCGGGCTCCACGACCTCACCCTCCAGAGGTCGCCCGCCGCCTCCGGCACGCTCTTCGGCGAGGAGGTCCCGGCGGGGGAGCTGCGCACCCGGCTGGCGCGCCTGCGCCCGGGCGCGCGGGTGTGGGTGGTGGCGGACACCACCACGGTGGGCACGCCGTGGTTCAGGGCCCAGCGCCCGGAGTCCGCCAAGTGGGACGGCCTCCGGGAGTTCTGCGCCGAGAGGTCCTCGGTCTTCGTACGCGGGGGAGCGGTGTCGCTGTACGTACGCCGCGGCTGAGGCCCTACTTCACGGCCCCCGCCATCACCCCGCTCACGAACTGCCGCTGGAACGCGAAGAAGACCGCCAGCGGCACCACCATCGACAGGAACGCGCCCGACGCGAGCACGTCGATGTTGTCGCCGAACTGGCGCACCTGCTGCTGGAGCGCCACCGTGATCGGCGGGTGCCCGCTGTCCGCGAAGATCAGGGCGATCAGCATGTCGTTCCACACCCACAGGAACTGGAAGATCCCCAGCGAGGCGATGGCCGGCCCGCCCAGCGGCAGCACGACCCGGGTGAACAGCCGCAGTTCGCCCGCCCCGTCCAGCCGCGCCGCCTCCAGCAGCTCGCGGGGGATCTCCGCGAAGAAGTTGCGCAGCAGGAAGACCGCGAAGGGCAGCCCGAAGGCCGTGTGGAAGAGCACCACGCCCGGCGTGCTCTCGAAGATGCCCAGCTTGTCGAAGAGCTTGGCCACCGGGATCAGCGCCACCTGCACCGGCACCACCAGCAGTCCCACCACTGCCATGAACCACCAGTCGCGGCCCGGGAAGTCGAGCCAGGCGAAGGCGTATCCGGCGAGCGCGCCGATCAGGATGACCAGCGCCGTCGCGGGCACCGTGATCAGCGCGGTGGTCAGCAGGGACCGCATCACCGTGTCGTTGTGGAAGAGGTCGCTGTAGCTGGAGGTGGTGAGCTGCGCCGGGTGGGCGAAGACCTTCCACCAGCCGGAGCCCGCGATATCGGACTTGTCCCGCAGCGACGAGAGCAGCAGCCCCACCGTGGGCGTCAGCCAGAACAGCCCGACGGCGATCAGGAAGAAGCGCATGGCGCCCCCGCCCAGCCGGGCCGCGATCCGCGCGGGCAGCGACTGCTTGGCCCGTACGGCCGTGTCCACCGTGGTCATCGCTGCCGCTCCTTCCGGATCCGCCGAATATTGACCAGCATCACCGGGAGCACGAGCACCAGCAGGAAGACCGCGATGGCGCTGCCCACCCCCTGGTTGACGTCCGTGCCGAACGACGACTGATACAGCTGGAGGGCCAGGACGTTCGCCTTGTCGAGGCTCGCGCCCGGCGCGATGATGTAGACGAGGTCGAAGATCTTCAGCACATTGATCATGAGCGTGATGAGGACGACCGCCAGCACCGGCGCCAGCAGCGGCACGGTCACCCGGCGGAAGACCTGCCACTCGTTCGCGCCGTCCACCCGCGCCGCCTCCAGCAGTTCACGGGGCACGCTCGCGAGCCCCGCCGCGATGAGCACCATCGCGAAGCCCGCCCACATCCACACGTACGCCCCGATGATCGACGGGGTGACGAGGGACGGGCCGAGCCAGTCGATGCCGTTGTAGTGCGAGGCGAAGTTGGCGGCGGGCAGCCGCAGCCGCGCGCCGTCCGCGGCGGCGGGCAGGGTGAAGGTGCCGTCGGACTCCGTCGTGGCCGAGGCGACGGCCGCGCCGTCCTTGACGGCCTCGACCTTCACCCCGCCCAGGGCCTTCTCACCCGCGTCGATCATGCCGGGCGTCCCGCCGCCGCCCCGCGTGAAGTCCATCCACACGGTGCCGGTGACCTTCCCGGCCACGCCCCGCGCGGGGATGGCGTCCTTCGCGCCGCCCAGGTCCCCGGGCTTCACGCCCACCAGCGGCAGGGCGGCGGGCGTGCCCGCCTTCACCACCGACCGGGTGGTGAAGGAACCGCCGCTCGCCGTGAGCAGCTTGTCGTTCACGGGGTGCGCGCCGGGGAAGGGCGCCGGCTTCGTGAACGTGTCGTGGATGCCCACCCACACGGCGTTCGCGACGCCGCGGTCCGGGTTCTGCTCGTAGACCAGCCGGAAGATGATGCCCGCGGCGAGCATCGAGATCGCCATCGGCATGAAGACGACCAGCTTGAACGCCGTTCCCCAGCGCACCCGTTCGGTGAGCACCGCGAAGATCAGCCCGAGCGCGGTGGCGACGGACGGCGCGACGATCACCCAGATGACGTTGTTCTTCAGCGCCGTACGGATCCGGTCGTCCGTGAACACCTCGTGGTAGTTGTCGACCCCCACGAAGCCGTGGCCCGAGGCGTCGAACAAGCTGCGGTAGACGGAATAGCCGATGGGATAGAGGACGAGGGCGCCGAGCAGGGCCAGCGCGGGCAGCAGGAAACAGGCCGCCACCCACGTCCGGGTGCCCAGCACGCTGCGGGACTTCTTCGGGGGCGGTACGGCCGCCGGGGCCGCGGCGCCGCCCGCTGTCGCGGTCGACATGGGGCTCCCGTCCGTTCAGTTCTTGAACGCCTTGGCCGCGTCGGACTCCAGCTTCGCCTGGGTGCCCGCCACGTCACCCGGGTTCTTCAGGAAGTCCTGGAGGTCCTTCCACTCACCCTGCCCCGGCTTGGCGCCGAAGGAGGCGGGGGCCTGGTCGGACATGTCGAAGCGGAAGTCGTCGCCCGCGGCGACGAGGGACTTCGCGATGCCCCGGAACACCTCGTCGGGGTACGCGGCGGGGTCGAGGTTCTTGTTCGCGGACAGGAAGCCGCCCTGGTGCGCCCAGATCGCGGCCGCGTCGGGGGAGGCGAGGAAGGTCAGCAGGGCCTGGGCGGCCTGGCCGTCCTTCAGGGCCACGCCGACGTCGCCGCCGGTCACCACCGGCGGCTTGGTGCCGACGGCCGGGAACGGGAAGACCTTGGCGTCCTTGCCGAGCCGCGCCTTGGCCCCGGCGATGTTCACGGCCGCGAAGTCGCCCTCGAAGACCATGGCGGCCTTCGCCTTGTCACCGCCGAGGAAGGTCTGGGTGACGGAGTCGGGGAACTGCGTCCCGATCGCCCCGCCGTTGCCGCCCGCCAGCAGCTCCTTCTTGCCCAGGAGCTGCCCGAACGTGGTCAGCGCGTCCTTCACGGACGGGTCCGTCCACTTGATGGCGTGCTTGGTGAGCTGGTCGTACTTCTCCTGGCCCGCCTGGGAGAGATAGATGTTCTCGAACCAGTCGGTGAGCGTCCAGCCGTCCGCGCCGGCGACCGACACCGGGGAGACGCCGAAGTCGGCGATCACCTGCGCGGTGTGCAGGAAGTCGGCCCACGTCCTCGGCTCCTTCGCGCCCGCCGCGTCGAAGATCTTGGTGTTGTACCAGACCAGGGACTTGTCGGCCGCCTTGAAATAGACGCCGTACTGCTTGCCGCCGTGCGAGCCGAGCTCCTGCCAGCCCTTGGCGAAGTTCTTGGCCAGCTGCGCGGTGACCTCACCGCTGAGCGGCTTCAGCCAGCCCTTCTCCGCGAACTCGTTCAGCACGCCCGGCTGTTGGAGCATCGCCACGTCCGGCGGGTCGCCGCCCGCGACCTTCGAACCGACGAAGGACGCCATGTCGTCACCGCTGGGCACGAACGACACCTCGGCGCCCGTGCGCTTGGAGAACTCGTCCAGCACCTTGGTGAAGTTCTTCTGCTCGTCACCCGTCCAGACGGCGGTCACCTTGAGCTTCTGCCCGCTGAGCTTGGGGAGTTGCACGGTCTGCGGGACCGCCCCGCCGTCGGTGCTCGCCGAGGGCTTGTCGTCGCCCTTGTCATCGCTCCCGCAGGCGGCGGTCAGGCCCAGCGCCCCCACCGCGAACAGTGCCAGTGCCCTGCGCGTCCCGCGCGCCGTACGTGTGCTGCGCCGCCGCATTGCCGCCCCTCCCGTACGAGCTCCCCGTAGACGGCCGGGCTTGCCCGTCTCCCGTGCGACAGGTCTACGCCGGGTGGGGGGCTCCCGCAATAGCGTGTCGCGCGTCAAGTGGCTGATCGTGATGGGGCTGTGATGAGTCGTCAGGTGGGGGCGGGGGCTGTGGTCCCTGCTCTGCCTGCGCTGGGGGCGTGCCTCAGCCGTCGGCGTGCGGGTGTCGTTGCCGCCTGCGGCGGGAGCGTCCTGCGGCCGCGTCCTCAGAGGCCGGACGGGCTGTTTGTTCCCCAGCCCCGCCCCTTCCCGGCTGCGTCTGATATGCGGCTCCGCCGCGTGGGGGGCTGCGCCCCAGACCCCGCAACACGCTTCGCGCGTTGTCCTCAAGCTCCCCCAGCTACCTCCCCCAGACTCCGTCCGGGGGTGCCCCCAGAGGTGCCCCCAACGGGCTGAAGGCGAACCTGAAGCGGACACGTCCCGCACGTGCCCTCCGGTGGGAGGGGGTGGGGCTGGAGGGTGGGGTTCTGGAACGCGGTGCGTTTTCGGGGCACTCAGTGCGGGAGACCCGCAGCGCACCGCGTTCCAGGTCCTCAGCCCGGAAGACCCGCCCCCGGCACCCACCACAACCCC
>NZ_JBVHLW010000050.1:0-40930 GCF_055558795.1 Streptomyces sp. NPDC025618
CCCCCCCCCCCCCCCCCCCCCCCCCCCCCCCCCCCCCCCCCCCCCCCCCCCCCCCCCCCCCCCCCCCCCCCCCCCCCCCCCCCCCCCCCCCCGCTACTCGAAGACCGAGGGCGGCGGCGCCGGTGACGGCTTGGCGCTCGCGTCGGTGACGGGTGCCGCGCCGCCCGTGAAGTCGGCCAGGGCGCGGCCGTGTTCGACCCTTCCCTGGTGCGGGTCGGTGGCGGCGCGCCGGGTCAGCTCGGCGACCGGCAGCTCGTGGTCGGAGGCCAGCAGCACGGCGTTGCCGAAGCGGCGCCCGCGCAGGACCGCCGGGTCGGCGGTCAGGCACAGCTCGGGGAAGACAGTGCGCACGGTGGCGATCTGCGCCTTGACGTAGGACAGGGGCGGCCCGTCCGCGAGGTTCGCGGCGTAGAAGCCGCCCGGCCGCAGCGCGCGCCGCACCTCGGCGGCGAACTCCGCGCTGGTCAGGTGCGCGGGGGTGCGGGCGCCGCTGAAGACATCGGCGATGATCAGATCCGCCCAGCCGTCCGGCACCTTGGCCAGACCCTCGCGGGCGTCACCGCCGCGCACCCGGACACGCCAGGAGGGGTCCAGGGGCAGCTCGCGGCGGACCAGCTGGACGAGCGGGGCGTCGATCTCCACGATCTGCTGGGTGGAGCGGGGCCGGGTCGCGGCGACGTAGCGGGCGAGGGTGAAGGCGCCGCCGCCCAGGTGGAGCACCTGGACCGGCTTGCCGGGCGGGGCCACCAGGTCGGCGATGTGGCCGAGCCTGCGCTGATAGGCGAATGCGAGATACGCGGGGTCGTCGAGGTCGACGTGGGACTGCGGCGCCCCGTCGATCGTCAGGGTGAAGCCGCGTGGCCGGTCACGGTCCGGCACGAGGGCGGCGGTCCCGCCCGCCACCTGCTCGGTGACCGGCTCCGCCGCCCGCCCACGCCCTTGCTTCTGCCTGCTCTTGCCCATCGGGCAATTATCGCCCGCGCCGCCCCCGGGCCGCCCGGCCACCGGCGGCGGGCCGCCTAGCGGCAGCGGTCGACGGCCGCGATCGTGCGCGCCGCCTCGCCGAGCGCCGCCCGCAGCACGACGGGATCCGTCGCCTCGGAGAACGCGGCCTCCGGCGCGACGAGCCAGCCGGTGCCGGTGAGCGGCGGCGGCTCCGCCGGGTCCGTCTGGAAGCCGCGGCCGCGCGGCTGGGTGCAGGCGCTGCCCGGGACGTCCCAGGCGTCCGCCGTGCCGGGCGGCACCAGGAAGCCGAGGGTGTCGCACTCGCCGTCGTGCAGCACGGGGCCGACGCCGTCACGCAGCCGCAGGATGTCGACCGCCTCCAGGCCCTGCCGGGCGGGCACGGTGACGAGGTCGCACTGCCCGGCGTCGACGGCCGCCTGGGCCGCGCACGGGGACGGCGACGGGCTGTGGTCCTCACACGGCAGGTGCAGGGCCGTCGTACGCGAGCTGCTGATGTCCACTCCGGCCTCCACCAAGGGAAACCCCTCCTCCGCCGTGCCACTCCGCGTCGAGCGCGCTCATGGGTACAACGCGCGAACCACGTCAACGGCAACGGTGCCATGCCGTCACAAAGGATGGCACTTCATGGCGGATCGCAAGTGAGATATCCGTTTTGTAGCCAAACACGGGGTAGTGGCCCCCTCGTTGCCGGTACGGTCTTCTCCGCCGAGCGGCAGCTCCGCCGCTCCGGCAGCCCGACGGGCAGCAACAGCCCACGCCCCCGTTCGCATCCCGCGGGGCGGCATTCGCCAGGAAGAGGGGCCGGCCATGGCGTCGTCCCACGCGTCACCTCCACCCCGCCCGAACGAGACGTTCCGGCAACTGCGGGGCAGCCGCTCACCGGCCGAGTTCGCGGCGGCCGTACGGCGCGCGGCCCGGGAGATCGGCGAGCAGGTCTCGTGCGACGCGCGCTACATCGGGCGCGTGGAGTCCGGCGAGATCCGCTGCCCCAACTATGCCTACGAGCGCGTGTTCCGGCATATGTTCCCCGGCAGGGAACCGGCGGACATGGGTTTCACGCCGCGGAACGTGGTACGCGGAAAGAAGGCGCGCGGAACCGCCGAGACGTCGCCACGGGAGTCCGGGGAGCCGCTCGCCGAGCACGCCCCGGCCGCTCCCGGCATTCCCTTCGACAGCCACAAGGAGAGCGACGTGTTGCGTCGCGCGTTCATGACCAGCGGCACCGCGGCGATGGCGGCGGTCTCCCTGGGGGCCGTCGTCCCGGCCCCCCGCTCCCCGCGCCACGCGGGCGAACCCGAGGCGGCGGCCGTCGAACAGGCCGTACGCCGCATCCGGCTGCTGGACGACCGGCACGGCGCGGACGGCCTCTACCGGCGCGCCGCGCGGCCGCTGCGGGTGGCGTACGAACTGCTGGACGCGGACACCCGGCGGCAGTCGGTCGCGGACCGGCTGCACGCGGGGGCGGGCGAACTGGCCATCTCCGTCGGCTGGCTGGCCCACGACTCGGGCCGCTTCGCGGACGCCCGCTCGCACTACGCGGAGGCGCTCGCCACGGCACGGGTCGCCGGGGACCCCGCGCTGGAGGCGCACGCCTTCTGCAACACCTCCTTCCTCGCGCGCGACGCGGGGCGCCCGCGGGAGGCGGTCCGGGCGGCGCAGGCGGCACAGCGGGCCGGCCGCCGGCTGGCGTCGCCGCGGCTGATGTCGCTGCTGGCCCTGCGGGAGGCGGGCGGCTGGGCCGGGCTCGAGGACCGCGGGGCGTGCGAGGAGGCACTGACGCGGGCGCGCGCGCTCTTCGAGCGCGGGACCGCCGACGCGGACCCGGAGTGGATGTCCTTCTTCGGCGAGGCGGAGCTGGAGGGGCTGGAGGCACAGTGCTGGTCGGCGCTCGGCGACTGGGCGCGCGCGGCGGACCACGCGCGGCGCGCGGTCGACCTGCAGAGCCCGCACTTCGCCCGCAACATCGCGCTGTTCACCACCCAGCTCGCGAGCGACCTGGCCCACGGCGGCGAGCCGGACGAGGCGGCTGCCGCGGGTGACCGCGCGCTGGACCTGCTGACGGAGGTCCACTCGACGCGCATCAAAACCATGCTGGCCACGACGGCCCGCCGCCTCCGCCACCACCCACACGAGGCGGAAGGTTTCCTGAGCCGGTACCGGCACGCGGTGGCGAGCGGCGGCTAGCCGCTCGCGGCAGCGCGGGGTGGCGGCATCCCGCAATCGGTGACCCGCAGGCGAAAGACGCCGCAGTCAGGCGATCCAGCCCGTCCGGCGCTCGAGGACACCGCCGCGCAGCGGTGGTGCGGGACGACTCACCCCGCGGACAACGACTCGGCCCAGCCCGCGGAACCGCCCCTCAAGCCAAGTGCCCCGTGTCGTTCCACCGCTCGATCGCCGGCGCGTCGTACGCCCAGCCCAGGATCGACAGCGACGTGGGGTCCAGGCGGATGCGCGCCGCGAAGGACGCGTCGAGGCCCAGCCAGCGCGCCCCGATCGTCCGCAGGATGTGGCCGTGCGCGAAGATCAGCACATCGCGGTCGGCCGAGCGCGCCCACTGGACGACCTCGTCGGCGCGGGCGCTGACCTCCGCCAGGGTCTCGCCCTCCGGCACGCCGTCGCGCCAGATCAGCCAGCCGGGGCGCCGCGCCTTGATCTCGGCGGGGGTCATCCCCTCGTAGGCGCCGTAGTCCCACTCCATCAGCGCGTCCCAGTCGGTGGCCCGGTCGCCGAAGCCGGCCAGCTCGCAGGTCTCCTTGGCGCGCACCAGGGGGCTCGTGCGGATCTCGACGTCCGGCAGTCCGTCCCAGGGGGCGCGGTGCAGGCGCTCGCCGAGGAGCTTCGCGCCGCGCCGGCCCTCGTCGAGGAGCGGGATGTCCGTGCGGCCGGTGTGCTTGCCGGACAGCGACCACTCCGTCTGTCCGTGCCGGGCCAGCAGGATGCGCGGTGCCATGACGAGGGACCCTTCAGAAGATTTCGGTGATTTTCACTACAGACGGCGGCAGATAATTACAAGCCCTGCCAGAACCCATCCGCTCGTCCTCCATCATCGCTCACACCCGCCTCAGGCAACCCTCCAGTGGCTTCCGGCGTCTCCTCCCTCGCACTCCGCCCACCCTCGCCGAACGGCGGGCGAACTGGGCGTTTCCGATAAGCCGCGGGGCGGTGTGCGAACGACGCGGCGTACACCGTACGGTGGCATGCGCGCTTGTTGGCCGCCTGAACAAATGGAGAGCGTCCGGATGTACCGCACCGCACCACTCGGGAAGCGGCCGCGCTGGTGGACCGAGCTGCCGCTGATCGCCGTGGTGTACGCGCTGTACTCCGCGGGCCGCCTGCTGGTCAGGCAGGACGTGCAGACGGCCGTCGACCACGGGCTGTCGATCCTCGACCTCGAGAAGACCTTCCGAATAAATTTCGAGCACCCGCTCAACCGGCTGCTCACGGACCACCCGGCCCTCGGCATACCCGCCGACTTCGCCTACGCGTCCCTGCACTACATCCTCACCCCGGCACTCCTGGTCTGGGCCTTCCGCCGCCGCCCGGCCGACTACCGCCTCCTGCGCAGCTGGCTGATGATCTCCACCCTCATCGGCCTCATCGGCTTCACCCTGCTGCCCACCTGCCCGCCCCGGCTGCTGGACCCGGCCGAGGGCTTCGTCGACACGATGCGGATGTACGCCGAGTACGGCTGGTGGGGCGGCGACGCCAGTGCCCCGCGGGGCCTCGGCGGGATGACCAATCAGTACGCCGCGATGCCGAGCCTGCACGTCGGCTGGGCCCTGTGGTGCGGCGTCGTGATGTACCGCTACGGCCGCACCCCGTTGGCGAAGATCGCCGGTGTCGTCTACCCGCTGTCGATCGCCTTCGTGGTGATGGGCACCGCCAACCACTACTTCCTGGACGCCGTCGCGGGAGCGGCCGTCATGGGTGTGGGCTTCCTGCTGGCCAAGCCCGCGCTGCGGTGCGTCGACCGGATCACGGACCGTTCCTCCCGGTCGACAGGCAAGGAAACCGCCGGTACGCCCGCGAATGTCGGTGCCGGATGCGAGACTTCGGCAGGTACAGCGCTTCCCCGGGGCGCGGCCTCCGGCTCCCCGGCCGGAGACGGCTCCCGGGGCGCGCCGGAGAGACTTCGCGAGGCGGACGCCAGTGACCAGATCCCTCGACAGCCGGCCACCGGCGAGGCCGGAGACAGCCGCGCCGACGGCGCTGCGGCAGCGGCTCGCTGAGCTGCGCGGGCCGGGCACCGCTGCCCGCCCGCTGGACGCCCGTGCCCTGGCGGCCCTGGCCGCCAACCCCGGCTGCCGGCGCCGGGCGCTGCTGGACGGCGCGGGGGTCGACAAGGGGGCGCTGGCACGGGCCCTGGGCGCCCCGGCGACCTTCGGGCAGTCGCAGTTCGCCCTGGTGCGCGGCCACTCCTTCGAGCAGCGCGTCAAGGCCGACGGCGGGGCCGCCCTGATCCGCCTGCTGCACGAGCGGCTGGCCGACGGCACACCCGCGCCGGAGCCGGGCTCCGTCGACACCCCCGACCTCTCCGCCGCCGGTCCCGAGGGCCGCACCGCGCGTACGGCGCTGGCCCTGCGCGAGGCCACCGCCGCGGGACGCTGGGCGCTCCTGGACCACCCTCTGCTGGCCCTGGGCGTCGCGGGTACGCCCGCCTATCTGGAGCCGGACGCCGTGGTCGTCCACCCCGACGGGAGCTGGACCGTCGTGGAGATCAAGTCCTTCGCGATGGTCGACGGCGCGGCGGACGCCACGAAGGTGGGCGCGGCGGCCCGGCAGGCCGCGGTCTACGTCCTCGCCCTGGAGGAGGTCGCGGCGCGGCTGGCTGCCGCCCCGCGCGTGCACGCGCGCGTGCTGCTCGTCTGTCCCAAGGACTTCTCCAACCTCCCGGCCGCCGAGCTCCTCGACGTACGCAAGCAACTGGCCACCACCCGGCGGCAGCTCGGCCGGCTGTCCCGCGTCGAGGACATCGCGGCCGGCCTGCCTAAGGGCACCACCTTCGACCTGCGCCTCGCCGAGGACGGCCGCACGGCGACGCGCCCCGCGGAGGAGCTGCTGGACGCCGTCGAGTGCGTCGAGGCGGCGTACGCCCCGGAGTGTCTGGCCGCGTGCGAGCTGGCCTTCCGCTGCCGGGCGCGGGCCCGGCGGGCGGGCGCGGTGGAGACCCTGGGGCGCGGCCTGCGCGGGGAGCTCGGCGGACTGACCACGGTGGAGTCGGTGCTGTCCGCCGCCCTGGGCGAGACCGGCGACCCCGAGGACCCCGCCGTCGCCGCCCTGCGCCGCGCGGCCGCCCTGCGCGCCGAGGCGCTGGCCCTGGCCGGCGCGGGCACGGAGGCCGCCGTATGACGACTCTCCACCGCTCCTCCCCCGCCGGCGGACAGAAGGGGCCCGCATGTCGCTGATCACCTCGCTCGCGCGCATGGAGGCCGTGCGGGACGGCAGGGCCCGTCCCCTCGCGACCGTGCGGCACCGGCACCTCGCGGAGCGGCCGCTCGTGTTCGTGCCCCTCACCACGGCCGGCGAGGCGGGCGCCCCGCTGGGCGCGCTGGTGGGCACCGACCGGGACGCGCCCCGGCTGCTGGTGGTGCCGCAGCCGCGCGACAGGGACCTGCGGTTCGCGTTCCTCGCCGAGCTGGCCGACGCGGTGCTGCCCTACGTCGAGGGATTCGCCGACGCGGTGGAGACGGAGGAGCGCAAGGAGACCGACCCGGAGACAGGCAGGAAGGTGCCGGTCGAGGTCGAGCTGTGCGCACAGGCTCCGCAGCTGCTGGTGCCGGGCACCGCGGCGGTGGAGTACGTACGGCTGCTGGGCCGCTCCATGCGGTTCCGGCGCACCGCCGAGCAGGATCCGGAGGCGGCGTATCCCGCGCCCCCGCGCGTGCCGCTGCTCGGCCGCTGGCTGACGCACTTCGGGGAGCGGGCGCGGGTGCCCGGCTCGTCGCTGCTGCTGCCGATGACGCAGCTGCTGAGCAGGCACTGGGCGACGGGGCAGAGCAATCTGGAGGACCAGCACCTGGGCGCGCTGCTCGCCTGGATCGCCCCGCCGCCGGGCTCGACGGGCGCGGCGGCGGCGCTGCGCGCGGAGCTGGCCCGGGACGCTGACGGGCTGCTGCTCCATCCCCCGGCGGGTCCCGCGACGGACCCCGCGTTCGACAACAAACGGCTGGCGCCCGCCACGGCCCGCTTCGACCGGGCCCGCGCGGAGGCGGCGGAGGCGGCCGCCGCACTGGCGGCGGCCGGGCCGGCGGGCGCGGCCATGGCCCAGGCCCGGCAGCGTGCCGCCGCGGCCGCCCTGGAGAGCGCCGAGCGGGAGATCCGCGCGCTGCTGGAGTCACAGCTGCGGCCCACGTGGGACGCCGTGTGGCAGGGCGTCGACCTGCTGCGCGGCCTGCCCGCGGGCGAGCGGGTGGCCGACCGGTGGAAGCGGGACCGGTGGTCCTACACAGCGCACCGCGATCGCGTACGGGCCGGGGAACCGCCGCAGCCCCGGCGGGACGACGCGGTGACGGCCGCCCGGAAGCTGGCCGCGCGGGAGACGGCGCTCGCGCAGCTCGACGCCCAGGAGGCGCTGGACGACCCGCTGGTGATGGCCGCGCGGCGGCTGTCCGGGGAGGCGTTCGCGGGCGAGGTCATCGAGGTGGTGATGGAGTATTCGACGGCGAAGGTGCCGCGCCCGCGGCCCCTGGTGACAGTGCGCACGGACGACACCCCGCTGCTCGCCGAGGGCGCGAAGGTCCACCGGGCGCACGGCGCGACGTCGCAGACGGCGGAGTTCGTCGGCCCGGTGGCGGGCGAGCCCGGCGTGCTGACGGTGCGGCTGACCGGTGGCATGGGCCGGGGCAAGGTTCCCGACGCGGGTTCGGTGCCGGAGAAGGGCGACCGCGTCTGCTGGACCCTCTTCGAGCACGCCCCGCGCGGCGGGCCCGAGCTGCCCGACCCCGAGCGGACGCCCTGGACCCACGGCGGCCCGCCGGGCGAGGCCGTGGAAGCCCCCGATCCGGTGACTCCGGAGGACCACCTGTGAACGTGACGGTGAACGTGACGGAGGACCGGCTGTGAACCCGACCGACGCGGCGCACGCCGTCCCGGCGGCGCGGTCCCGCCCCGCCCCCGGATTCGACCCGTCCGCGGCGGCCGGCGCCGCGACCGACGCGATCCTGCGCGACACCCTGCACAGCACGCACCGCGGCGTCGTCGTCGACTCCCCGCCGGGCGCGGGCAAGTCGACGCTGGTCGTGCGGGCGGCGCGGGAGCTGGCGGCCGCGGGCCGCCCGCTGATGATCGTCGCGCAGACCAACGCCCAGGTCGACGACCTGGTGCTGCGCCTGGCCGCGAAGGACCCGGAGCTGCCGGTCGGCCGGCTGCACAGCAACGAGGCCCAGCCGTACGACCTGGCGCTGGACGCGCTCCCCTCGGTGGTGAAGTCGGCGCGGGCGGCCGACCTCGCGGGGCTCGACGTGGTGGTCTCCACGGCCGCGAAGTGGGCCCACACCAAGGTCACCGAGCCCTGGGGGCACGCGATCGTCGACGAGGCGTACCAGATGCGCTCCGACGCGCTGCTGGCGGTGGCCGGGCTCTTCGAGCGGGCGCTGTTCGTCGGCGACCCGGGGCAGTTGGACCCCTTCAGCGTGGTGGGCGCGGAGGGGGCGGCGCAGTGGGCCGGGCTGTCGTACGACCCTTCGGCGAGCGCGGTGTCCACGCTGCTCGCCCACAATCCGGGCCTGCCCCAGCACCGGCTGCCCGTCTCCTGGCGGCTGCCCGCCTCGGCCGCGCCGCTGGTCTCGGCGGCCTTCTATCCGTACACCCCCTTCCGCAGCGGCACCGGGTACGGCGACCGGCGGCTGGCCTTCGGGGTGCCGTCGGACGGCTCGGCACCGGACCGGGTGCTCGACGAGGCCGCCGAGACGGGCTGGGGCCTGCTGGAGCTGCCCGCCCGCCGGACGCCGCGCACGGACCCGGAGGCGGTGGGCGCGGTGGCCCACGTCGTCCGGCGGCTGCTGGACCGCGGCGGCGCGGCCACGAGCGAGCTCTCCCCCGACCCGGTGCCGCTCACGGCGGACCGGATCGCGGTGGGCACCGCGCACCGCGACCAGGCGGCCGCCGTGCGGTCGGCGCTGGCCGGCCTGGGGGTGCGCGGGGTGACCGTGGACACGGCGAACCGGCTCCAGGGCCGGGAGTTCGACGTCACGGTGGTGCTGCACCCGCTGTCCGGCCGCCCGGACGCGACCGCCTTCCACCTGGAGACGGGCCGCCTGTGCGTGCTGGCGTCACGCCACCGGCACGCGTGCGTGGTGGTGGGCCGGGCGGGCGTCGACCAGCTCCTGGACGAACACCCGTCGACGGATCCGGTGCGCCTGGGGGTGACGGTGAAGTTCCCGGACGGGTGGGAGGCGAATCACGCGGTGTGGGCACACCTGCTGGAACACCGGGTGACCTGGCGGCCATGACCGGCGCCCCGGCCCCGCCCGGCCGACGGCAAGCACCACGCCGCCCAACCGCCGGACGGAGTCCGGCACGCCGCCGGAGGCGGCCAGCGGTCACAGCCCCGGACGGGTGGGAGGCGAATCACGCGGTGTGGGCACACCTGCTGGAACACCGGGTGACCTGGCGACCGTGACCGGCACTCCGGTCCCGCCTGTATAGCGGCAAGCACCACGCCGCCCGACCGCCGGGGGGGCAGCCAATGGTCACGTCCCTGGCCCCGTTCGCGCCTACCGGGTGACTCGTCAGCCCGGTTCGCGGCCGCGGGTCGTGTCCGGCTGGTCGCGCGGTTTCCGAGCCCCTTGAACCCGCGCCACCGCATCGCGCCACTACGAAGGGACACGGCCCGCCCATCGGGCCCACTTGCGCGGCGCAGGACAATGGATGGCGGTGCAGACGATCCTGGAGGTATGTACAT
Source organism: Streptomyces sp. NPDC025618 (assembly GCF_055558795.1). NCBI lineage: Bacteria > Bacillati > Actinomycetota > Actinomycetes > Kitasatosporales > Streptomycetaceae > Streptomyces > Streptomyces sp. NPDC025618. Next base: position 9,869 of record NZ_JBVHLW010000050.1, read on the forward strand.
GTGCGAGCCGAAGCCGGCTCCCGGCGCGCGCGACAGTGGGCCGCGTCGTTTGAAGCCCGCGCAGCTGCTCTTCGAGCCGCCCGAGGCCCTCGCCGACCCGGAGCACTTCTTCGACCTGGAGTCGATCGAGGACCCGCGCGAGCTGCTGGCCCGTTCCACCGAGCTGGCGCTGGCCTTCCGCGCGGCGGCCGACAGAGCGATCGAGTTCCAGGCCGTCGCCGCGGCCCAGCTCGCCGACCCCCGGCGCTTCGACCGGCTGCCGACCGCGGTGATCGCGGCGCGCGCCGAGTGGAGCGAGGACTACGCGAAGAAGATGGTCGAGTTCGGCCGTGACCTGCTGCGGGGCAGCAGCACCGTCGACTGACCCGCACGGCCCGTGGTCCAGGACCATGGGCCGTTGGCATATGCGCGGCGGAAGATAGCGCACCGCCCGCCACGCTGTCCCGATTTCCCGTAACTACCGCGAGCGGGCGGGGGCGTGGCGCAGACCATAGGACATGAACTCCCGGCCGAACGACCCGCGCTCCATCCGTTTCCGGCGGACCGCCCCCGCCCGCCCCCGGCGCGCCGCACCGCCGCACGCCGCGTACCGCCCCGCCGCCTCCTACGTCACGCTCGCGGGGGCCGACTGGCTCGCCTCCGCCGGCGCCGCGCCGCATCATGTGCACGCCCTGTGGGCGGAGAACCCGGGCGCCCCCATGGTGCTGCCGTGCGGCACGGCGTTCGACGTGGTCGGGCTCCCGGCTCTCTTCGGCCGCAAGGTCCTGGACCGGTTATGGGCGAACGGACCGGGGTCCGGGCCGGTCGCCGTCCAGCGTGGCCGCCTGCTGCTCTTCGCCGCCCCCGGCACGGCCCAGCGGCTGCCCGCGCTGCTCACGTGGGAGGAGTGGGCCCGCGCGATGCCGCCGCTGCTGTGCCACGGGACGGGCGACGCGGTGACCGTCCCCCCGCTCTATCCGCCCGCCGACGACGAGCCCGTGCCCCCGGCCTCACGCTGGCTGGTCGCCCCGGAGACGCGCCACCCCTGGCTGCCGGACGCCGAGGTGCTGCTGTGGGCGTGCGTACGGGTCACCCGGGAGGCCGCCGGCCCGGATCTCAGGAGCGGCCGCGCGTACCCCGAGGATGCCCCGGCCACCCGTGTGACCAGCACACCCGCGCATTCTCCCGGCTGAAACATGCGGATTTTCGTTCCACCGGATCAGGGTGCTAGAGTCTTCCACGTCAGCAGGCGCCGCTAGCTCAGTTGGTTAGAGCAGCTGACTCTTAATCAGCGGGTCCGGGGTTCGAGTCCCTGGCGGCGCACAGACAGAAGAAGGCCCCTCACCTCGGTGGGGGGCCTTCTTCGTGCGCGGAAATCGCTGTCAGTCCCGGGTCACCGCGACCGTCCAGGAGCCGCCCGCCGTCCGGCCCCGTACGGACACCCGCACCCCGTCGGCGTCCGAGCGCAGGGACTCCCCCACGCCGAGCGGCGCGTCGGCGAGCGCGGGGTAGACCGACTCGCCCCAGCACGCCTGGTGGCCGGGGTGACCGTCCAGCACCTGCACGGGTCCGTTGCCGGAGGCGGTGTCGCTCTGCACGCGGTAGACGAGCACGCCCTCCGTGCAGGTGGCGGCGTCGTTGCCGGACGCGGAGCGGGCCTCGACGGCGATGGCGCTCTCGGGGCTCGTGCGAACCACGATCAGGCGGGTCCGGTTGTCGCCGCCCGGCTTCATCGGGGCCTCCAGGGGCTGGAGGGTGTGCAGGCTGCCGCCGCGCCCCCGGACGCAGGCGACCTGCCGCGAGCCGAGCCAGCCGAGCTTCCACTTGTGCCAGCCGAAGGGGTCCGAGGCCAGCCCGAACTGGCTGCCCATGAGGTCCCAGTCGCCGACGTGGGTGTCCCAGTCGCCCTTGCCGTCCTGCGGACGGTGGTAGAGGTCGGGCAGATCCAGGACGTGGCCGGTCTCGTGGGCGAGGACGTTGCGGTCGGGCGGGTGGTGCTCGAAGACGGTGACGACGCGGCGCAGCGTGGTGCCGTCGACCTGGACGGGGTGGTCGAGGTTGACGACCTTGGTCGCGTCGGAGTCGACGCCGGGGGCGTCGGGGTCGGCGACGAAGTAGACGAGGTCGTAGCGGCTGAAGTCGACGTCGCCGTCGGCCACGGCGATGGCGTCCCGCAGGTATTCGGAGCGCTGGTCGCCGTCCCAGTCCCGCTGTATGTGGTACGAGGTGGCGGGCCGGGGCATCCGCAGCCACTTCTTCAGCGGGTGGGCCTCGAGGGAGAACCGCCCGTAGGAGGCCCGCTCGAAGAAGCGGGAGGTGGCGGGGAAGTGATCGGCCGCGAGCCGCTCCGGGGCGACCTCGGGCCTGGAGTCCGGGAAGGACAGGAAGATCATCACGGCGTCGAGCCGGCCGACGGGCCGGGGGTAGGCCGGGTTCCAGGTGTCGAGCCCCTCGGAGTGGTGGGCCTGGCTGCGGGGCAGCGCGCACGGCCCGCCGGGCCCCACCGCGTGCGCCGGCCCGGCGACGACGGTGGTAGCGATCGCGCAAAGGGCGGTCAGGACGGCTCCGACGCGGCGCAGTCGCGGCCGCGGCCGGTCCACCCCCATGGGTGTCTGCGGACGCACCACGTCGACCTCCCGGGACGGATTCGGGACACCTCACCCAGCCTCATTGGATTTGTGGTGATATGCCCGTTTCTGTTACCCCGGTCGAGTGACTAAGCCGACTTCTGGGTACATCACACTCAGTCACTGACGGTCAATCGAGACGGCGTGGCGCCATCAGCTCAGCCAGGAGCGCGCAGGGTCGATCAGGAAGGGACAAAGGGGAGAAGGCACCCGGAGCCCCGAGGGCCGGGCCGCTGGAACGGGCCACGTGCGCGCTCTATGATCGCCACATTTCCAGCACGGATTCCCCCGGACAGGCGGCCGCCAGCCGTGTGTTCGGACGTACGTACGAGATCCATGAGACCCATACGAAGCCAGTGCGGAACGAATGCCATGCGGGAGCGAGCGGTGAGCGGAACCCTCGACAGCCAGGGCGGCGCGCCCGGTTCAACGCCTACAGTCGTCACGCAACGTAATGAATCCAGCGATTTTCGCGCCGCCTTCAACGCCGCGCAGCTCGCCATGGCCGTGGTGGGCCGCGACGGGCTGGTGCGTACCGCCAACCACGCGCTCGGCGAGCTGCTGGGCACCGACCCGGCCCGGCTCGCCGACGCGCCGGCCGCCGATCTCACCGGGCTGCGCGAGGATTCGCGCACCTGGCTCGCCTATCGCGAGGTGCTGCTCGGCCGCCGCGAGCGGCTGCACTGCACCCGCCGGCTGCGGCCGCGGGGCGGACAGGGGATGTGGGCCGAAGTGATCGTCACGCCGCTGCCCGACAGCTGCGACACCCTGCTGTCGGTCGCCGACATCAGCGACCGGCGCGATCTGCGCGCCCGGCTGCGGCACTTGAGAATGCACGACCCGGTGACCCGGCTGCCCAACCGGAGCCTGTTCTTCGAGCGGCTGACGACGGCGCTCACCACGGGAGCGGTCGCGCACGGCGGGCGCGGCCGGATCGGGCTCTGCTATCTCGACATCGACGGCTTCAAGGCGATCAACGACACCCTCGGCCACCGGGCCGGCGACCGGCTGCTGAGCGCGGTGGCGAAGCGGCTGACGGAGTGCGCGGCGCCGGGCGGCCATCTGGTGGCCCGCCTCGGGGGTGACGAATTCGCCCTGCTGGTCGAGGAGTCGGCGGGCACGGAGCAGCTCATCGCCCTCGCCGCGGCCGTACAGACCAAGCTGCAACGGCCGTTCGAGGTGGCGGGCCAGCGGCTGTCCGTGTCGGCGAGCATCGGGGTCGTCGAGCGGCCGGCCGCCGGTACGCACGCCACGGAGCTGATGCAGGCCGCGGACACCACGCTGTACTGGGCCAAGGCCGACGGCAAGGCCCGCTGGACCCTCTTCGACCCCGAGCGCAACGCCCACCGGATGACCCGTCAGGCCCTCTCCAGCACGCTGCGCCCGGCGGTCGAGCGGGGCGAGTTCGTGCTCCAGTACCAGCCGCTGGTGGGGCTGGGCGACGGGGTCGTGCGCGGCGTGGAGGCGCTGGTGCGGTGGCGCCATCCGCAGTTCGGGATGCTCGCGCCGAATCGGTTCATCGGGCTGGCCGAGGAGACGGGCGCGATCGTCCCGCTCGGCCGCTGGGTGCTCGCGACCGCCTGCCGCCAGGCGCGGCGCTGGCAGCTGGACCACCCGCGGGCGCCGATCGTCGTCAGCGTCAATGTGGCCGTGCGGCAGGTCTGGGACTCCGACCTGGTCGCGGATGTGGCGGCGATCCTCGCCGAGACGGGGCTGCCGCCGCGGCTGCTCCAGCTGGAGCTCACGGAGTCCGCCGTGATGGGCTCGGCCGGACGGCCGCTGCAACAGCTGCAGCAGCTCAGCGACATGGGCGTGGCCATCGCCATCGACGACTTCGGCACGGGCTACTCCAACCTCGCCTACCTCAGCCGGCTGCCGGTCTCCACGCTCAAGCTCGACGGTTCCTTCGTCCACGGCTTCCGCTCGGAGGAGCCGCCGAACCCGGCGGACGAGACGATCGTCGAGGCGCTGGTCCAACTGGCGCACCGGCTGGGCATCAAGGTGACGGCGGAGTGTGTGGAGAGCGCGGAGCAGGCGGAACGGCTGGGCCGCATCGGCTGCGACACGGGCCAGGGCTGGTTCTACTCCCGCCCCGTCGCGGCGGACTCGATCTCGGCCCTGCTGGGGACGGTGGGGGTGGGGCGGTTCTGAGGGCGTTCTGCCGGACGGGGTGCCCGTCCGGCAGAACGAGCCGCCCTACTTTCCCGGCAGCCCGAAGGCGTCCGCGATCAGGTCGAAGCTGCGCAGCCGCGCGTCCGCGCCGTGCGCGTTGGAAGTGATCATCAGCTCGTCCACGCCCGTCCGCTTGACCAGGCCCCGCAGCCCCTCGGCCACCTCGTCCGGCGTGCCGTGGACGACGTTCGCCAGCCAGCTGTCGACGAACTCCCGCTCGCCCGCGCGGTAGTCGTACGACTCCGTCTCCTCCGGCGTCGGGATCAGGCCGGGCCGCCCCGTGCGCAGCCGCAGCATCGAGAGCGCCCCGGTGCGCACCTGGCGGAGGGCCTCGGCCGCGTCCGGCGCGGCGAACGCCTGGACGCCGATCTTGGCGTACGGCCGGTCGAGGATCTCGGACGGCCGGAAGGACTCGCGGTAGAGGTCGAGCGCCGGGATCGTGTTCGCCGAGGAGAAGTGGTGCGCGAAGGAGAACGGCAGTCCGAGCACACCGGCGAGCCGCGCGCTGAAGCCGGAGGAGCCGAGCAGCCAGATGGAGGGGCGGTCGGCCCGCTGCACCCCGCCGGGAACCCGGCCCTGGACGGGGCCCGGCACCGCGTGGATGCGGGAGTAGGGGTGCCCGTCGGGGAAGTCGTCGTCCAGGAAGCGGGTCAGCTCGGAGAGCTGCTGCGGGAAGTCGTCCGCGTCCTCCCGGAGCCGGTCCGCGCGGCGCAGCGCGGCGGCGGTCGCGCCGTCCGTGCCGGGCGCGCGCCCCAGGCCGAGGTCGACGCGCCCCGGGGCGAACGCCTCGAGGGTGCCGAACTGCTCGGCTATGACGAGCGGCGCGTGGTTGGGCAGCATCACGCCGCCCGAGCCGAGGCGGATGCGGTCGGTATGGGCCGCGATGTGGGCGAGGACGACGGCCGGGGAGGAACTGGCGATGCCGGGCATCGAGTGGTGCTCGGCGACCCAGAAGCGGTGGAAGCCCCGCCGCTCGGCCAGCCGCGCCAGCTCGACGGTGGTGCGGAGCGCCTGCGCGGCGGTCCGGCCGCTGCCGACGGTCGCCAGGTCCAGTACGGACAGAGGGACGGGCGCGCTGCCCTCCGCCGTGCCCCGGATACCGTCACTCACGGGGGCACCGCCCTGTACATCGGCCACGGTGGTCCGCCTTCCTGATCGCCCGCGGCACTCCCGTGCCGCGCTCCGGTCGTCTCGCTTTCGCCGGGAGCAACCGGAGCGACTCTCCGCTTATTCCCGTGGCAGGCCGCTTCCCCGATCTTCCCCCGGTCTCGCCGTACCCACATGACAAGCGCATATGCCAAAGTGCCGCGCCCCAGGACAGCGCCTTGCCCGTTGGCCGCGGTCTGGTCAACACCCTCTCCCTGGTAGCCCTTTCGCGGTTATCGTGAGAGCGGGAAACTTGACGGCAAGCCCGCTAGGGGGGAAACCGTGGCGCTCAAACACGAGCCGACCGCGCCGTTCCACTCGGTGCAGTACGCCCTCCGGGTGCTGGACTCGGTCTCGAATCGCCCCAGCGGTGTGACCGAAGCGCTCATCGCACGCGAGACCGGCCTGTCCACCGAGCACCTCGCGCCGTTGCTGCTGATGCTCCGCCGCGAGGGCTACGTCGAGCGGCTCGCGGACGGCGCGTATGCCGCCGGCGACACCCTGGCCCTGCTGGGCTCCGCCGACGACCGCACCCAGGCCCTGCGGCTCAAGCTGCGGCGGTCGCTGTCGGAGCTGCGCGACTCGGTCGGCGCCGCCGTCTATCTGAGCCGCTACGTCGACGGCGAGATCAGGATCACGGACTTCGCGGACAGTCCGCAGACCCCCAAGGTCCACGAATGGGTCGACTTCCGCTCCGCCGCCCACGCCAGCGCCATCGGCAAGTGCCTGCTCACCCAGCTCGACCACGACGACCGCCGCGACCATCTCTCGCGCCACAAGACGGCCCGGCTCACCTCCCGGACGATCACCAGCGAGAAGGCCCTCTTCCGCAGGCTCGACGCCCAGCCCGCGACCGTGCCCGTCCTCGATCTCCAGGAGTACGCGGTGGGCACGGTGTGCGCGGCCGTGCCGATCACCGCGGGGCGCTCGGTCGGCTGCCTGGCGCTCTCGCTCCCGCTGTCCCACGCCCACCGGCTGCGGCAGGCGGCCGACACCCTGAACCGGCGGGCGACGCCCGTGCTGCTGTCGATGGCCCTCTGATCCCGCCGGTCCGGGCCCCGGGCAGGCGGGTGGTCGGGAGCACCCGTTCGGACCAGGTATATTTATCTCTGTCAGCAGGCGCCGCTAGCTCAGTTGGTTAGAGCAGCTGACTCTTAATCAGCGGGTCCGGGGTTCGAGTCCCTGGCGGCGCACAGACAGAAGAAGGCCCCTCACTCCGGTGAGGGGCCTTCTTCGTGCGCGGAGCCAGGGGTACGGGGCGGGGCGCCAGGGGTACGGGGCACGGACCACGGGGGCCGCGCACGGAATCCAGGTACGGAATCCGGTACGTGACCGGGATCATGACAAAAGTCATCGCGGACCCATGATGTCCGGGCCTGCCGCCGGGCCACCCCCGCCGACAGAATTTTTCCCATGGACAACGCGACGATCGCACCCGCCACCGCCACCGGCACCGCCGCTGCCACCACCCCCGCGCAGCCGGCCGACATCAAGCCGCTGCCGCTGTGGTATTTCGGCTTCGAGGCCGTGGCCTCCGGCGCGTACGACCTCTACAAGGCGTTCCCGCAGATCCTCTGGGTGCTGGGCGCGCTCGCCGTGGTCAACCTCGTCGTCTCGCTGACCGTCCTGCGCTCCCGGCTCCAGCTGGCCAAGCGGCTGTGGCGCGGCAAGAGCACCCGCAAGATCGCCCTCGGGCTGCTCGCCCTCCGGCTCGGCAGCCACTTCGCGCTGGCCCTGCTGGGCCTGTCGGTCGTCTCCACCGCGGGCCACCTCGCCTTCGCCGCGGTGATGGCCGCGATATCCGGCCCGCTGCTCTGGTTCGCCCAGCGCACCGCGCTGCGGGCGCTCGCCGCCGAGGACGCCCGCACGGCGGAGCTCGCCGCCCGGGAGGCGTGAGGGGCGGGCCCGTAGCATGGAGGGCCCACCCCGCTCGCACGAGAAGCCCGCGTCGCCGAGCCCGTGCGAGCAGAGCGACAGGAAGGAGCAGTACGTGCCGCAGCACCGCCGTCCATCGGCCGCCGCCGTGCTCCTGCTCCTCCTCACGGTCGTCTTCGGCCCGTCCCTCGCCGGGACGGGCCCCTTCGCGTCCGCGTCCGGGAAGGGGACCGCCGTCTCGAAGGTGGCGGAGGCCGCCCGGCAGACCCCTGTGTCCGCGCCCGGCTCCGCGGCCCGGCCGCACGCCGCGGACGCCTTCGGCTCGGGCGGCACCTGCAAGCAGCAGGACGCGCCCCTCAGTGGCACCCAGGCGGTCGTCCCCCACGCTCACACCGACCCGCTGACCGGCCCGGGCACCGGCCGCACCGCCCTGCCCGAGGGCCACGCGCCCCGGCCGGGCGCCCCCCGCGCGCCGCCCGTCCCGGTCGGCGGCTGCGCCGAGCTCCTCCCCGTCCTACGGATCTAGACCGTCCGCCCACGGCCCGCGCACCGGGCCGTGCCCCGGCATGTCCAGATTTCCGTACGCCCCAGGGAGCACTCCCCCATGTCCGCACGTCTCTCCTCACCCTCCCGCCGCATCGCCGCGATCGGCGCGGTGGTCGCCCTCGTGGTCGCGCTCGTCGCCACAGGCATCGCGATCGGCAAGAACGCCGGCGGCTCCGGCAAGCGCCAGCCCGCCGCCGCTGACGCGGCCCCCTCCGCCGACGAGCGGCAGAAGGTCTACGCGCAGCTGGAGAAGGCCAGCGTCCGCCGCGGCGGCGACGACCCGCTGGCCGTCGGCAAGGCCGACGCGCCCGTGGTGCTCGTGGAGTACGCCGACTACCAGTGCTCGTACTGCGGCAAGTTCACCCGCGACAGCCAGCCCGAGCTGATCAAGAAGTACGTGGACGAGGGCACGCTGCGCATCGAGTTCCGCAACTTCCCGATCTTCGGCAAGGACTCCGAGCGGGCCGCCCGCGCGTCCTGGGCCGCCGGGCAGCAGGGCCGGTTCTGGCAGTTCCACGACGAGGTCTACGCCAAGACCCGCAAGGGTGACGCGCTCGCCGAGGACAAGCTCGTCGACATGGCACGCACCGGTGGCGTCGAGGACCTCGACAAGTTCCGCGCCGATCTGAACGGCTCCGCTTCCGCGGCCGCGGTCAAGAAGGACCAGGAGGAGGGGTACTCCATCGGCGTGCAGTCCACCCCGACCTTCCTCGTCAACGGGCGGCCGATCGCGGGCGCCCAGCCCATGAGCGCCTTCGACGAGGCCATCGCGCAGGCCGAGGCGGCGAAGAAGAGCGACAAGTGACCGACATCGGCTACCTCGCCGCCTTCCTCGGCGGCACCCTCGCCCTGGTCAGCCCGTGCAGCGCGCTGCTGCTGCCGGCGTTCTTCGCGTACTCCCTCGCGAGCCCAGGCCGGCTGCTCGCCCGCACCGGCGTCTTCTACCTCGGGCTCGCGACCACGCTCGTCCCTCTGGGCGCCGCGTCCACCGCCGCCAGCCGCCTCTTCAACGGCCACCGCGACGTACTGATCACCGTCGGCGGCTGGCTGGTGATCGCGATGGGCGTCGCGCAGATCCTCGGCCTGGGCTTCGCGTCGAAGCGGGCGCAGGCCGCGGCCGGGCGGATCACTCCGCGGTCCGCGGCGTCGACGTTCCTGCTGGGCTGTGTGTACGGACTGGCCGGGTTCTGCGCCGGGCCGATCCTCGGCGCGGTGCTGACCCTGACCGCCGCGACCGGCAACCCGGCGCTCGGCGCGTCGATGCTCGCCGTCTACGCCCTGGGCATGGCCCTGCCGCTGTTCGTGCTGGCCCTGTTCTGGGACCGCTTCCAGCTCGGCCGCCGCCGCTGGCTGCGCGGCCGCGAGCTCCGGGTGGGCCGGCTGCGGCTGCACACCACCTCGCTGGTGTCCGGCCTCTTCTTCATCGGCATCGGCGTGCTCTTCCTCGCCTACGACGGGACGACCGGCCTGCCCGGCATCCTGGACGCCGACCAGGAGTTCCGCCTGGAGGAGCTCGCGTCCCGGGTGGGCAACGCGGTGCCGGACTACGCGCTGCTCGCGGTGGTCGCGCTGGTGGTGGCCGGCGTACTGGCCCGGATCGCCCTGCGCCCGGAGAAGCGGCCGGAGCCGGGACAGGACTGACGGCCGGCCGGCCGCCGGGCCCGACCCCTTTGGATCGGGCCCGGCCGGCGCACCGGGACCGGTCAGAACTGCACGTCGGAACAGGCGTAGAAGGCGTTGCCCGTGTCCGCGATCGTCCACACCGCCAGGATCAGCTGCTTGCCCGTCCGCCCGGCCGGGATCGTCCCCTGGTGGGTGACGGTCGCGTCCGGGATCCGGCCGCCGTACGGGACGGTCAGGAACGGCTCGTCCTCCAGGTCCGACCGGGTGAGCGGCCGGGTGGGGTCGTAGCCGGGCTTCGTGAGGTAGTAGCGGAAGTCCGTCGTGGCGTGCCGGGCCGTGAGCCGCCAGCGGAAGGTGTAGTCCTGCCCGGCCGTGACCGGGGTCGCGGGCCACTGCCCGCCCCGGGGGTCGTCGAGCTGCGCGAAGCGGCTGTTGCCGCCCGCGCATATCGTCCCGTCGGACGGCCCGTGCGAGGGGAACCCCTTGGGGCCCTCGACGCTCTGGGGTTCCCACTGGATGTCACCGCAGTCCTGCGCGGTGCCGTTCGCGCAGAACTCCTGGCGACTGGTGGGAGAGTCGGTGTAGCCGTGACTGCCGGCACTGCCCGTGCCGAGCAGGGAGACGGCGGCGATGCCGAGGCCGATGATCGCCGCACTGATCTTTTTGCGCATGCTTCGCTCCTCGAAGAACGTGGGGGGTTCTGTGAGCCGAGTGCTGTGAGCCGAGTGCTGTGACCAAACAAAAACTGCGGTCTAGACCAAGGCGGAGGCTAGTACCAGCCTTTAGTCATGTCCAGGCCAATGGAGGAAGTCATCCGGCCGAAGTTCACCCGCGAGGACGTCACCGGTTCGCCGCCGGAGGACGGTTGTCCCGCGTCCGGGCACGCGCCGGCCTCGCGGCACTTCGTGATTCAAGGACGCGCCCTTGACGCGGACCACCGGGCGGACAGTCCGTACCGCGGCGGTACGGGCGACGGGCCGGGCCAGGGTCAGCGCACCCGGCCGTACAGGTTCGGGTCGTAGTGCGCGAACGTGGAGACCCGGACCTTCTTGCCGGGCCTCGGCGCCTCGATGTACCGCTTGCCGCCCAGATAGATCGCGGCGTGGTGCACCCCGGACGCCTTGCCGTTGGTCGACCAGAAGACGATGTCGCCGCGGCGCAGGGCCGACCGCGGGATGCGGGTCGTGGCGCGGTACTGGTCGGCCGCTATCCGCGGCAGCCTGGCCCCCGCCTTGCGGTACGCCTTCTGGATGAGCCCGGAGCAGTCCCAGCGGTGCGGGCCGTTGCCGCCCAGCACGTACGGATCCCCGATGTGGGCCATCGCGAAGGCGATCGCGGGTTCGAGATCCCGCCGCCCGGCGGCCGGCCGCTGGGGATGCTGGGGCCGCGCCGGCTCGGGGGGCGCCGGGGGCTCCCGCGTCTCCTCCTGGCCGGACTCCTCGGCGGGCGCCTCCGCCTCCTCCTCGGCGGCCCCTTCGTCGTCCCCCTCCTCGACACCCTCCTCCTCGGCGTCGCCCTCCTCGACCTCGCCGTCGGGGGCCGCCTCGGCGTCGACGGTGTCCGGATCCGCCTCCGACTCCGGCACGGCCTCGACCGCGCCCTGCTCCTCCTCCGCATCCCCACCCGCGGAGACGGCGCCCGGGTGCGGGCTCGGCGGCCCCAGTGGGGCGATCGCGCTCTCCGCCTGCCCCGGACCCGGCTGCGGGGACGCCACCGCCGCGCCCACCCCGGGCCCCGCCAGCACCACCGCCCCCACCGCCACCGCCACCGCACCCCGGAGAGCACACCGGTGCCGTACGGGCCCGGCGGCCGGCCGGCGCTTCCCCACGGCCACCGCGGCGGCCCCGTCGACGCAGAGCGCACACGCGCAGTCGCCAGGTATCGCCTCGGTGAAAGCCGGTATTCGCACGGCACCGCTGCCTTCCGTCGTACTCGGCACAGCTTCTCAAGGGCCACGGAAAACCGCATGCCGGAAATTGCGGACGATCCCCCCAGGGGGCGAAGACCCCGCACCCCCGCCCGCACCGCCCGCACAGCGCCGCACGCAGGCGCTTCCCCTTCCCACCGGCCCGGGAGGTGGTCAGGAGCACCCTCTGGGATCAGGTAGAGTTTTCTCTGTCAGCAGGCGCCGCTAGCTCAGTTGGTTAGAGCAGCTGACTCTTAATCAGCGGGTCCGGGGTTCGAGTCCCTGGCGGCGCACAGACAGAAGAAGGCCTCCCACCTCGGTGGGGGGCCTTCTTCGTGCGCCCGGAAGATCCCCGGAGGACCGGGTGCCGCTTCCGAATACTTCACCCTCATTCGTACGTATCTTCGCATCACACACCACTTTGCCCGGTAAACACCTCGTTTCGCCCTTGTGATCATGATGCGCCGTCCGAGATCCTGAGCGGAGAGCAATGACTCAACGTCAATAAGTGACCAATGAGTCACGCGTGCCGGTGGGGAGCCGGTGCGCACAGGGTCCATGCGGCTGTGGGGGGCCGACGGACTCACGACGGACACACGCGATCAGCATGCGTGCGGGGGGAATGACCATGACGACCACGCCTGCCGATGCCCGGCAGCAGACCCACGCCCCAGCGGCCGTCGGCGGCCCGCCACGGGCACCCGGCGTGCCCCAGCAGCCCGCCGGGCCCAGGACGACACCACCCGGCGATACGACGGGCGACCGGACCACGGTCCGGTCGCCCGTCCGTCCGCCCGAAGCGCGCCCGCGCTTCGACTACGAGCACTACAGCAGGCTGGCCGGCCCGCTCACCGAGCCCGAGCCGGGCCGGCCGTACCGCGTCCGCTACCGCAGCCTGCTCGCGGACGAGACGCACCGCGTCCTCGGCGCCCTCCTGCTCGGCGCCGCGCCCGTGGTCTCCCTGGGCCTGCTGCTGTGGCTGATGCAGCCCGCCCACTGGACACACCGCGACCACTCCACTCCTCTGATGCGGTCCCTGGACACCGTGATGCTGGTGTCCATCGGGCTGATCGAGCTCTTCCGCACCCTGAACGTGGTGTCCAACGCGCACGCCACGCTCGTCGCGCGCGACCCCGTGCCGGTGGTGCCCGAGAGCGGCACCAAGGTCGCCTTCCTCACCTCGTTCGTGCCCGGCAAGGAGCCCCTCGAGATGGTCACCCGGACCCTCCAGGCGGCCACCAGACTGCGGCACCGCGGGCCCCTGCACGTATGGCTGCTGGACGAGGGCGACGACCCCGGGGTCAGGGAGGTGTGCAGACGGCTCGGCGTCCATCACTTCTCCCGCAAGGGCGTCGAGAAGTGGAATCAGCCGAAGGGCCCGCACCGCGCGAGAACGAAACACGGGAACTACAACGCCTGGCTGGAAGCCCACGGCGACGACTACGACTTCTTCGCCTCCGTCGACACCGACCACGTGCCACTGCCCAACTTCCTCGAGCGCATGCTCGGCTACTTCCGTGACCCGGATATCGCGTTTGTCGTTGGACCGCAGGTGTACGGGAACTACGATGCGGCCGTGACCAAGGCCGCCGAGAGCCAGCAGTTCCTGTTCCACGCCCTGATCCAACGCGCCGGAAACCGTTATGGCGCACCCATGTTCGTCGGCACCAACAATGCCGTCCGGATCAGCGCGCTCAAGGGCATCGGCGGGCTCTACGACTCGATCACCGAGGACATGGCCACCGGCTTCGAGCTGCACCGCCACCGCAATCCCGCGACCGGTCGCAAATGGCGCTCCGTGTACACCCCGGACGTCCTCGCGGTCGGCGAAGGGCCGAATTCCTGGACGGACTTCTTCACCCAGCAACTGCGTTGGTCGCGGGGCACGTACGAGACCATCATCAAGCAGTTCTGGAAAGGGCCGTTCACCCTGTCGCCGGGCACATTCGTCAACTACACGCTGATGGTCATCTATTATCCGATGACCGCGCTCAACTGGCTGCTGGGCGCCATGAGCTGTGCGCTCTTCCTGGGACTCGGCGCCTCGGGGATCCAGATCGACTCCGAGGTCTGGATGATGCTCTACAGCGACGCCGCGGCCCTCCAGATCGGGCTCTACATCTGGAATCGCCGGCACAACGTCTCCCCGCACGAGCCCGAGGGCTCCGGCGGGCTCGCGGGCATGGTGATGTCCGCGCTGTCGGCGCCGATCTACGCCCGTTCACTGATGGACGCGGTGCTGCGCCGCAGGAGCACCTTCGTGGTGACCCCCAAGGGCGACTCGGCGAGCCCGGACACCCTCTTCGGCACCTTTCGCGTCCACCTGTTCTTCCTGGTGGTGTTCGGCGGCTCGCTGCTGGCCTCGTTCTGGCTCGGCCACACGCACGTGGCGATGCGGACGTGGGCGGCCCTGGCCCTCGCCATCACCGTCGCGCCGGTCCTCGCGTGGTGGTGGACCGTACGCAACGCCAAGCAAGCCGTGGAGGTCAGCCGATGAACCAGCCCCGTTTCCGTGTCAGCCGCCGCACCCGACGCATGGCCGTCGGCTCGGCGGTGGTGCTCGCCCTGGCGGGGATGAACGGACCGGCGCTGTGGGGCTACGCCTCCGACCAATACCACGACTACAAGATCAACCAGCCGGAGTACAAGGCCAAGAACGGCCACTGGGACATGGTCGACGTCCCCGACGAATACCGCATCAACACCATTCACGCGGCCCTGCTGCACACCGGCAAGGTGCTGCTGGTCGCCGGGTCGGGCAACAACGCCGCCAATTTCAAGGCGAAGTCGTTCCGTTCGGTCCTGTGGGACCCGGAGAAGAACACCTTCGAGAACATCCCGACCCCGAAGGACCTCTTCTGCGCCGGGCACACCCAGCTGCCCGACGGGAATCTCCTGGTGGCGGGCGGCACTCAGCGCTACGAAAAGCTGGGCGGTGACGTCACCAAGGCCGGCGGGCTGATGGTCGTGCACAACGAGGACCCGGACAAACCGATCACGCTGCCCGTGGGCACCAGATTCACCGGCAAGAACAACGGGAAGACGTTCGAGTCGAAGGACGCCGTGCTCGTCCCCCGGGCCAAGAAGGTGCAGGACGACGAGAGCCACAAGGTCACCGTCACGGTCAGCACCGCGCGCGTCTATGTGGAGGCTCTGCAAAAGGGCCACCAGTACGAGACCGGGCTCACCGACAACTACAGCATCCAGGGCCTGAAAGGCACCGACACCCGCAACGTCTACGGAATCGCCAACAAGCTCTCGTTCGACAAGAAGGACTTCCAAGGCATCAAGGACGCCTATGAGTTCGACCCGGTCGCCGAGCGCTATGTCACGGTCGACCCGATGAACGAGGCCCGCTGGTATCCCACCCTCACCACCCTCCAGGACGGCAAGGTCCTCTCCGTCTCCGGTCTCGACGAGATCGGCCAGGTCGTGCCGGGGAAGAACGAGATCTACGACCCGAAGACCAAGAAGTGGGCCTATCTGCCCAAGGAGCGCTTCTTCCCGACCTATCCCGCGCTCTTCCTCACGGACAAGGGGCGGATCTTCTACACGGGTTCCAACGCGGGTTACGGGCCGGCCGACAAGGGCCGTGTCCCCGGCGTGTGGGACCTGGGGAGCAACGACTTCACCGAGGTGCCGGGGATGAGCGACCCGGACGCCCTGGAGACCTCGATGTCCGTGCTGCTGCCGCCCGCCCAGGACCAGCGCTATATGGTCCTCGGCGGTGGCGGGGTCGGCGAGGACAAGAAGGCGACCGCCCGCACCCGGATCGTCGACCTGCACGCACCGCAGCCGCGCTTCAAGAACGGGCCCGATCTCTACGCCAAGGCCCGCTATCCCAGCAGCGTCATCCTGCCCGACGACACGGTCCTGACCACCAACGGCTCGGGTGACTACCGCGGACGCAGCGACTCCAACATCCTCAAGGCGGAGATCTACGACCCGAAGGACAACTCCCGGCACCCGGCCGCCGATCCGCTGGTGGGACGCAACTACCACTCGGGCGCCCTGCTGCTGCCCGACGGCCGGGTGATGACCTTCGGTTCCGACTCCCTCTTCGGCGACAAGGCCAACAGCAGGCCCGCGACCTTCCAGCAGGAGATCGACCTCTACACCCCGCCGTACCTCTTCAAGAGCGGCGCCCGGCCCGAACTCAAGGACACCGGCGGGCCGAAGACGCTGTCGCTGGGCGACAAGGTGACGTACGGGGCGGGTGGGCCGCGGCCGATCGCGAAGGTGCGGTTGATCCGGCCCGGGTCCTTCACTCACGTCACGAATGTGGAACAGCGGTCGATCGCACTGGACTTCACGAAGGAGCGGGACGGTATCGCTGTGACCCTCCCCAAGGATCCGTCGCTGGTGCCGCCTGGTTGGTACATGCTCAATGCCGTGGACGACCGGGGGGTGCCGTCGCCTGCGGTGTGGCTGAAGGTCAAGGAGGCGTAGGGGGCGGCGGGAGCGCCCTTGGGGGTCCCCCCGGACGAAGTCTGGGGGAGCGTCCTCAATCTCCCCCAGCTACCGCTGGGGGAGATTGAGGACAACGCGCGAAGCGTGTTGCGGGCTGGGGAACAAGCCCGCCGCAGGCGGCAACCGGCCCGCGCCCAACCCCCGTCACTTCACTTCGCGTTGCGCGCCAGCTCCAACGCGTACCTCTCCCACCACTGCCCCGCCTCCGGTCCCCCCTTGCACGTGCCGTCCGACTCCCCCGGCCGCTTGACCCACAGATACGCGTCGACGAGCGCGTCACCCGTGCGCGTCGTCGGCGGCTCGCCCAGCGCTCGGCCCGAGGGATTGCACCAGGACTTCTCGTGGTCCGCGCCCGACAGCGGGCCGTTGCCGTTGCGGCTGGTGTCGATGACGAAGTGCTTGCCGCCCAGGAGGGCGGAGAGGGTGTGCCCGTATTCCTTGTTGTCCTGCGTGGTCTGGAAGTTGGAGACGTTGAGGGCGAATCCGTCGGCCTGGTCGATGCCGGCCCGCTTCAGCGGATCCGCCATCCGGTCGGCGGGCGTGACCCAGCTGGAATTGCCGGCATCCAGATAGACCTTGGTGCGGGGCAGTGCCTTGAGCTTGCCCACGGCCTCCTTGAGCAGGGCGTACCGCTCCTCGTGGAACTGCTGGGGCGTGCAGCCGTCCTCCATGTGCGGGAGGGCGTCCGGCTCCAGGATCACGGTCGCGGCGCGGTCGCCGATGCCCTTGGCCGCCTTGTCGAGCCAGTCGCGGTAGGTGTTGCCGTCGGAGGCGCCGCCCTGGCTGTACTGACCGCAGTCGCGGTGCGGGATGTTGTAGAGCACGAGCAGCGCGACCCGGTCGGCCGCGGCCGCGGCCTCCGTATAGCCGCGGGTCTGGCCCTCGGGGTCGTCCACCCCGATCCACTCCGCGACGGGCTGGGTCGCGATCTTCGACAGGAGGTCCGCCTTGTCGGCGCTGCCGCCCTTGCGGAGCTCGGCCGACCGCTTGGAGGCGGTGGACTCGGGGTTCACCCAGAAGGGAACCCGGGACTTGGGCAGTTGGGCGGGCTGCCGGGGCGGCGCGTCGGCGGCCCTGGGCGGCTCCGCGGAGGAGGAATCGGATGAGCATCCGGCGAGCAGCAGCAGGGCCGCCACCGCGGCACCGGCTCCTCTGCGGGCCGTACGGGCACGACATGTGCGGCCGGCGTAGCTGCCGTACATCCATTCCCCCTTGGGTGTACTTCCTGTGGGGTCTCCCCCCGGCCCCACGGGACATGACCGGGCTTTTCCATGCTTGCACAGAAATCGCCGCGTCCGTGGGTGGTCGGACGACGACCCGCTGTCAAGTCGCCCTGTTGGAGCAGGGGAGGGGCGTGCGGCGGGGTCAGACATGTCCGGCGCCGGTGAGGTAGGCGGAGACGACGACGTTGGCGCTGTAGGAGCGGCGGGCACGGTCGTAGGTGCCGCCGCAGGTGATCAGGCGCAGCTCGGCGCGGTCGGCCCGGCGCGGGCCGTAGACGCGGTGGGCGTCGAAGTGTTCCTTGGTGAAGACGGAGACGTCCTCGACCGTGAACTCGGCGGTGGAGCCGTCCGCCCGGTCGACGGTGACGGTGGCGCCGCGTTTGAGGCCGGCGAGGTCGTAGAAGACAGCCGGCGCGTGGTCGGTGTCGACATGGCCGACGAGGACGGCCGCGCCGGGCGAGCCGGGCCGGGGTCCGCCGCGGTACCACCCGACGGCGCCCGCCCGCTGGTACGGGGGCGGGTCGACCGCGCCCGACAGGTCGAGGCCGCGGTCCTCGATGGGCGCCCTGACCCCGACGGACCTGATGACGAGGCCGCGGGGGTGGGCCGCCGGGAGCGGGGCGTGGGCCGGGGGCAGCGGGTGGGCGCTCGGGCGGCCCGCGGCGGCGACGTCACCGGCCGTGGGGGTGGCGGCCACGGTCCCGTCGGTGATCTCACGGCCCCAGAGCCACAGGGCCACCAGTAGCGCGGCCCAGGCCACTCCGGTCAGGAGGCGGCCGTGGCCGCTGCTGCGCTCTTCGGACATCTCGGCGGCCGCCCTTCCGTCACCGTCGGCCGGCGTCGGTCCGGCGGCGGTACCAGGTGACCCCGGCGGCGGCCAGCGCGGTGCCGCCCGCGAGGACGAGCCCGGGGACGCCGGGGGGATCGGCGGCCGCCACGGTGCCGCCGCCACCGGCCGGTACGGGCGCCACGGGCGAGGCCACCGGGGGGCGGAGCAGGGCGCGGCCGGTGTGCTCGGGGGAGCGGGCGCCCTGAGGGGCGACGACCGTCAGCCGGCCCTCGGCCGTGCCGTCGCGGCCGTCGCAGCGGACCTTGACCGCGTAGGTGCCGGGCGCCGCGGTCGAGCGGACGGTGGTCTCCGCGAGCAGCCCCGCCGCGTCCTTGGCGAGCCGCGCGTCGGTGACGAACGCCGGGGAGGTGGCGGTCGCCTTGTCGGTGGCGCACCCCGCGACCCGCAGCTGGACGCGCGAGCCGGGGGTGCCGGTGACGGGCGCGAGGGAGACCGCGCCGGGCCTGGTCACGGGGCCGTCCTGGGCGTACGCGGGCGCCGCGCACACGGCGATTGCCGCCAGGGCGCCGCACAGAGCGGATCGGGCTGGGTCCATGGGAAACCTCCTGGTATCCCAGAGACTCACTCGCCTTCGCGGGGCGCCGCATCCGCTGCGTGGCGCCATTGCTCCGTACGGTCGCGGAACCAGCCCAATGCCGGACCGCGGCGATCAGACGAGGTCGACGAGGTCCGCGATGGAGTCGACGACGCGGGAGGGGCGGAAGGGGTGGTGGTCGACATCCTCCGGGCGCGTCAGTCCGGTCAGGACCAGGAACGTCTCCATGCCCGCCTCCAGGCCGGCCAGGACGTCCGTGTCCATCCGGTCGCCGATCATCGCGCTCGTCTCGGAGTGGGCGCCGATCGCGTTCAGCCCGGCCCGCATCATCAGGGGGTTCGGCTTGCCGACGAAGTACGGTTCCCGGCCGGTCGCCTTGGTGATCAGCGCGGCCACGGAGCCGGTCGCCGGGAGCGCACCCTCGGCGGAGGGGCCGGTCTCGTCGGGGTTGGTGGCGATGAAGCGGGCGCCGCCGTTGATCAGCCGGATCGCCTTGGTGAGCGCCTCGAAGCTGTAGGTGCGGGTCTCGCCGAGCACCACGTAGTCCGGCTCCGCGTCGGTGAGGACGTAGCCGATGTCGTGCAGCGCGGTGGTGAGCCCGGCCTCGCCGATGACATAGGCGGTGCCGCCGGGCCGCTGGTCGTCGAGGAATTTGGCGGTGGCCAGCGCGGAGGTCCAGATGTTCTGCACCGGCACGTCCAGCCCGATCCGCTCCAGGCGGGCGTGCAGGTCGCGGGGGGTGTAGATGGAGTTGTTGGTCAGGACGAGAAAGGGCTTGCCGGATTCGCGGAGCCGCTTGATGAAGGCGTCGGCCCCGGGCACCGGAATGCCCTCGTGCATCAGCACACCGTCCATGTCGGTGAGCCAGGATTCGATCGGCTTGCGCTCTGCCACGGTGGGACTCCTGCGGTCTTGCGCCCCGTGCCGGGGCGGGGGAACGCCGGGACAGCGCCACTCGTGCGCCGCCCCGACACCTCCAGCCTAATCAGCTTCCGGTGGCCGACTTCCACGCGTCGACGTACGAGGCGAGGTTCTTGTCTATTTCGGCCCAGTCCGGGCGGAATATCTCGACGCCCTGCATGATCTCCGCGAGGGCGGCGGCGTTCTTGTCGGTGGCCTTGACGTCCGTACGGACCGGGAATCCGCCGGCGACGGAGGACGCCTGCCGCTGTACCTCTGCGGAGAGCAGGAAATCCAGGAATTTCTTCGCCCGGTCGGCGTGCGGGGCGTTCTTCACCAGCCCGGCGGCATACGGGAGGGCGAGTGTGGTGCGCTTTCCGCTGCTGTCGGCGGGGAAGAAGATGCCCTGGTGAGGCATGGACTTCATGTTCGCGTAGTTCATCTGGACATCGCCGTTGGCGACGAGGAGTTCGCCCTTGTCCGTCTTGGGGGCGAGTTGTCCGGTGGAGGAGGACGGGCCGGCGTTGTTCTTCTGGAGCTTTTTCA
This sequence comes from Streptomyces sp. NPDC025618, assembly GCF_055558795.1. Classification (NCBI taxonomy): domain Bacteria; kingdom Bacillati; phylum Actinomycetota; class Actinomycetes; order Kitasatosporales; family Streptomycetaceae; genus Streptomyces; species Streptomyces sp. NPDC025618. The sequence continues at coordinate 30,267 of NZ_JBVHLW010000050.1, forward strand.
GATAGGCCATGGCGGCTTCCTCGCCGCCGAAGTCGTGGACGGCCTTCACGAGCACCGCCGTGCCGTCACCGGCGACTCCGGGCGTCGAATACTGCACCTTGCCCTTGAACCGACCGTCCAGGAGGTCGTCCCAGGTCTTCGGCGGGTCCTTCAGTTCCCGGGTGTTGTGGATGAAGCACAGGTAGTTGTCGACGACGGGGGTCCAGGTGCCGGTGGCGGAGCGGTCGCCGACGGGTATCTTGTCCGAACCCGCGGGGCGGTAGGCGGCGAGCAGTCCCTTGCCGTCGGCCTGCTGGATGAACGGCGGCAGGGTGACGATCACGTCGGCCTTCGTACGGGACTTCTCCCGGGCCAGCCGCTGCACCATTTCACCGGAGCCGCCCTCGACGTATTTCACCTTGATGCCGGTCTTTTCCCGGAATTCCGTGAAGACCGTGTCGTAGAAGCCCGAGCCGTCCTCGGCCTTGAGGCCGTCCGCGCTGTAGACGGTGATCTCATCGGCGTCGGCGGACGTGCCGCCGCAGCCGGTCAGGGTGGCGGCGAGGACCACCGCGCCGAGTGCGGGGGCGGTGAGCGACCGGTGAAGGCGGGGCATGACGTGTCGGGCTCCTTGCGTGGGAATGACGGGGAGGGTGGTGCGCTCAGCGGTAGGACGCCCTGGTGCGGATCCGGGCGACGCCGAGCAGGACGGCGAGCGTCGTCACCATCAGGACGACGGCGAGCGCGGCTCCGGCGAAGAGGGCGCCGCGGTCCGTGGTGCCGAAGATCTTGACGGGCAGCGGCAGCCAGTCCGGCGGGTAGAGCATCATCGTGGCGCTCAACTCCCCCATGGACAGGGCGAAGCAGAGCCCCGCGGCCGCGGTCAGGGACGGCAGGAGCAGGGGCAGCCTCACGCGCCACAGGACGTAGGAGGGGCGGGCGCCGAGGCTCGCGGCGCTCTGTTCGTACGCCGGGTCGAGGCGGGCGAGGGCGGCGGTCACGGACTGGTGGGCGAAGGCCGTGACCAGCACGGTGTGCGCGATGACGACGATCGCGCGGGTGCCGTTGAGCAGCAGCGGCGGCTCCGAGAACGCGACCAGCAGCGACAGCCCGACCACGACGGACGGCACGGCGACCGGCAGCATGAACAGCGCGTCGACCACACGGCGTACGCGGCGCCCCAGGCGCTCGGCCGCGAGGGCGGCCCAGGTGCCGGTGACGAGGGCGAGGGCACTCGCCGCGACGGCGGTCAGCAGGCTGGTGGTCAGCGCGCTCAGCGAGTCGCCGCGCGCGATGTCCTGATAGTGCGTCAGTGTGGCGCCGGAGGGGAGCGCGCCGCTCCAGTTGGTGGCGAGGGACGCGGCGAGGACCACCAGGAACGGCAGGGCGAAGACGGGCAGGAAGAGCGCGAAGAAGACGGTCCACGCGGCCCAGCGGGCGCGGCGGCTATGCACGAGCACGGCGGGTGTCCCCCTTTCCGGAGGTGCGGGATCTCCCGGGCTTCCCGGCGAGGAGCAGGTGGTAGAGGCCGTACAGCGCGACGGACAGGGCGACGTTGACCACGGCCACGACGCACGCGCCGGTGTAGTCGCCGTCCAGGATCGCCTTGCTGTAGACCAGCATCGGCAGGGTCGTGACGCCCTTCGCCCCCGTGAACAGCACGATCCCGAACTCGTTGAGGCACATGACGAGTACGAGGCTGCCGCCCGCGGCGAGCGCCTGGATCGCCTCGGGCAGGATCACCTGCCGCACGATCCGCGGCGCCCGCGCGCCCAGCGAGGCCGCGGCCTCCAGTTGCGCGGTCTCCACCTGCGAGAAGGCGGCGAGCAGGGGCCGCATGACGAGCGGTGTGAAGTAGGTGATCTCCGCGAGCAGCACACCCCAGGGCGTGTGCAGGAAGTCGAACGGTCCGTCGGAGGCCCCCGTGACGTCCGTCCACAGTCCGTTGGCCATGCCTCGGGAGCCGTAGACGAAGAGCAGGGCGAGCGTGATCAGGAAGGAGGGGAACGCGAGGAAGATGTCGATGAACCGGCTCAGCGCTCTGGCGCCCGGAAACGGCACGAAGGCGATGACCAGGGCGAGGGTGAACCCCAGGACGAGAGCTCCTGCCGTGGCGCCGGCGGCGATGGTGACCGTGTTCCGGAGGGCTTCCCGGAAGGCGGTCTGCCGGAAGGTCTCGCCGTAGCCGTCGGATTGGCGGATGACGAGGGCGAGGGGATAGAGGAAGAAGAACGCCAGGGCGCAGAGCGGGGGCAGGACCCATAGGGCGCGTACGGGGCGCCGGCGGCGGGCCGGTGCGCCACCCGCTGCGGGCCCTTTCCCCGCCCCGCGCCTTCCCGGCTGCGTCTGAGGTGCGGCTCCGCCGCGTGGGGGGCGCGTGCCCCGGGCCCCCGGCTGTCCCGCCGTTGCCGCCTGCGGCGCTTTTTCCCCCACCCCGCGCCTTCCCGGAACCGGGGAGGCCCCGGGCCTCCTGACCGCGCTTAGCGCGGTGTCCTCGAACGCCGGACGGGCTCGACCGGGCGGACCGTGGTCCGAGAACCGCGGGCCGCCGGGGGGCTGGGGGCCTGCCCCCAGTTTCGGGAAGGGGCGGGCAGGGGAAAAGCCACCGGCCCCAACCCTACGCATCGGCCACCACCACAACGTCCCCGGAAGCGAACCGCACAGCCACCCGCTCCCCCAACTCCGGCACCACGCGTAGCTCCGGCACCTCAGCCGTCACTTCGAAACCTTCAGCCACAGTGACGGTCACCCGATGCGACGCCCCGCGCCACTGAAGCCCCGTCACCACCCCCCGCACCACGTTCACCGACGGATCGTCGGACTCCCCCAGCCGGATCAGGTGCGGCCGTACGCACACCGTCACCTCCCCCGCGCCCGCTCCCTCGCGGACGCGGAGCCGCGCACCGCCCACCTCGACCACTCCCGGGCCCGACCACGCGCCCCGCAGCACATTCGCGCTGCCGACGAACGACGCCGTGAACGCGCTGCCCGGATTCCGGTACAACTCCCTTGGCGTGCCGCAGTCCTGGAGGCGGGCGCGGTCCATCACCGCGATACGGTCGGCGAGGGTGAGGGCCTCGGACTGGTCGTGGGTGACGTAGAGCATGGAGACGTCCGGCAGGTCCCGGTGCAAGCGGGCCAGCTCGGCGAGCATGTCGCCGCGCAGTCGCGCGTCGAGCGCGGAGAGGGGTTCGTCGAGGAGCAGGACTCCCGGCCGGACGGCGAGTGCCCGGGCGATGGCGACGCGCTGCTGCTGACCGCCGGAGAGTTCGCGCGGGTAGCGCTTGGCGTACGCGCTCATGCCGGTCATCTCCAGCGCGTCGGCGACCCGCCCGGCGATCTGGTCGCGGGGTGCCTTTCGGGCCTTGAGGCCGAAGGCGACGTTGGCGTCGACGCGCAGGTGCGGGAAGAGCGCGTACTGCTGGACGACCATGCCGATGCCCCGCCGGTGCGGCGGCAGTTCCGTCACGTCCCGGCCGCCGATCAGCACCCGCCCGGAGGCCGGCCGGACGAACCCGGCGACGGCGCGCAGCGCGGTGGTCTTGCCGGAGCCGGAGGGGCCGAGGAGTGCCATGACCTCGCCGGGTTCGACGGTGAGGTCGAGCGCGTCGAGCACGACGGTGCCGCCGTAGGCGACGGACACCTCGTCGAAGCGGATGCCGCCGCTCGTGGTGGTGGTCGTCACGACTCGTACTCCGCTATCAGGCCGGGCAGTTCGGCCACCGACGACAGGACGGCTGTGGCGCCGGCGGCCCGTAGGGCCGTCTCGTCGTGCGCCCCGGTGAGCACGCCCGCCACGAGCGGCGCACCGGCCCGCCGTCCGGAGAGCATGTCGTAGGAGGTGTCGCCCGCGACCGCGATCCGCTGGACGGCGTCGACGGCCGCGGTGCGCAGCAGCGCGGTGAGGATCATGTCGGGGTACGGGCGGCCGCGGCCCGCGTCGGCGGGGCAGAGGGTGAGGTCGGCGAGGCCGGTCCAGCCGAGGGCGGTGAGGATCGCGTCCTGGGTGACGCGGGCGAAGCCCGTGGTGAGGACGACGGTCCGGCCCTCGGCCCGCAGCCGTTCGATGGCGGCGCGGGCGCCGGGCACGGGAGCGCAGCGCCCCTCGCCGACCAGCCGTCCGTAGGCCGCCTCGAAGGCGGCGTTGGCCCGCCGCGCCCGCTCCTCGTCGCCGAAGAGGTGCCGGAAGACGGAGATCTTCGACTCGCCCATGGTGGCGCGGACATGGGCGAGGTGGGCGGCGTGTTCCGCCGAGCCGGGCCGTACGCCGAGCTCGGCCGCGGCGCTCTCGAAGGCCCGCTCGACGAGTCCTTCGTCGGCGACGGTCGTGCCGGCCATGTCCAGGACGACGAGCCCGATCGGCGCGTTCTTCCCGTCGGTCACGTTATTCCCCTCGGTCACGGAAGCCATCTCCTTCACCAGCCCAGTGCGTTCGCGGTGGTCTCGGCGATGGCGGGCGCGCAGGTCATGCCGCGGCCGCCGGGCCCGGTCACCAGCCAGATGCCGTCGCGCACCTGCTGCCGGTGCACGACGCGCGTGGTGTCGACGCACTGCGCGTACACCCCGGCCCAGCGGCGCCGGATCTTCGGCAGGGGCCGGCCGAGGAGCGTTTCGGTGACGGCCGTCAGGTGTTCGTACGGGTCCTCGTCGACGTCGAAGGCGAACGGCGCCTCGTATTCGTGGGTGTCGCCGATCGTCAGCCCGCCGTCCGCCCGCTGGACCATGAGCAGTTGCATCCGGTGCCCGGCGGCGACGGGCGGCTGGCTCTGCGCGGCGGCGAGCGCGTCCAGGGCGGGGCCGCCGTAGGCGGGGTAGTAGCGGAAGCTGTCGGCGTCGGCGACGGAGGTGGTGAGCGGCTCGCCGAGCGGCGCGGTCTGCATCATCTGGAGGCGTACGCGGCGTACGGGCAGGTCGGGGGCGAGCTCGCGGACCAGACCGCCCAGCCAGGCGCCGGTGCAGAGGACGACGGCGTCGCCGGTGTGGGTGACTCCATGGTCGTCGCGGACGGCGTGCTCGCCGATGGTCTCGCGGACCTCGCGGCCGCCGAGGAAGGTGTAGCGGCCGGAGGCGAGGAGCGCGTCCTTGAGGGCGCGCTGGGCGGTGCGCGGTTCGACGGCGGCGTCGCGCGGGCACCACAGGGCGCCGCGGAAGTCGCCGCGCAGGGCGGGGTTGAGCTCGCGGGTCTCCTCGGGTCCGAGGAGGGCGAAGCCGCGGGCGGCCGCGTCGGGGCGGGCGAGGGCGGCGCGGGCGACGGCCAGCTCCGCCTCGTTGGTGACGACTGTCAGCGAACCGTTGGCCCGGAAACCGAGGCCGGGGACGCCGTCGGCGATCTCCGCCCAGAGCTCCCGCGCGCGCAGCGCGGTGTCCAGCTCCTCACCACCGGCCCGGCCGCTGACCCAGACCAGGCCGAAATTGCGGACGGAGGCTCCCCTGGCCTCGGCCTCGCGCTCGATGTGGACGACCTCGTGGCCGCGTTGGACCGCATGCCAGGCGTGCAGGGTTCCCAGCACGCCGGCTCCGACGACTATGACTCGCATGCCGGGAACGCTCCTCGGGGCGAGTGACCCGAAGCGGTCCGCACAGCGACGGGACAGTGAACGGGCTGTCAAACTTGGCCTAGACCCGTTATCGTTGCGTTACATACCAAGGGGCTGTCGGGCGGTCACCTTCTACCGTTTCGTTCCCAGATGTGTGGTGAAGGAGAAGCGGTCGCCCCGGTAGAGCGACCGCACCCGCTCCAGCGGGCGGCCCTCCGTGTCCCGGGACAGCCGGTGGATCAGCAGCATCGGCAGCGCGGGCGGGGTGCCGATGAGGAGGGCCTCGCGCGGTGTGGCCAGTACGGTCTCCAGCCGCTCGTCCGCGTCACCGAAGGAGATGCCGAGGCGGTCGCGGAGATAGCCGTAGAAGGAGGAGTCCGGTTCGAAGTCGGCGTCCAGGCGCGGCACGCGCTCGACCGCCACATAGGTGCTCTCCAGGCCGACCCGCTCGTCGTCGGCGAGCAGTACGCGCTCCATGTGCCAGACAGGCGCGCCCTGTTGGACGCCGAGATCGGGCGCGAGCGCGGGCGGGCAGGGGAAACGGTCGAGCCCGATGAGGGAGCGGCCGGGCCGGCGGCCCTGCCTGCGGACGCCCTCGGTGTAGCTGGCGAGGGCGAGGGGCTGTTCCAGCTTGGGGCCCGCGACGACCGTGCCGCGCCCCGCACGCCGCAGCCGCCCCTCCAGCAGCAGTTCACGCAGGGCCTGGCGGACGGTCTCGCGTGACACCTCGAAGCGCACCGCGAGGTCGCGCTCGGTCGGCAGCAGCTCACCCTCGCCCAACTCGTCGAGCAGGGCGGCCACTCGGGTCTTGACCGCGTAGTACTTCGGGATGCGGCCGTGCTCGGGAATGCCCGCGCGGATGGGGGCGCCGGGTGCGGCGCCGGGTGTCTGCTCCCCCGTGCCGCCGGGGTAGTCCATGAAGTCCACGGCGCGATCCTCGCACCTCAGCGCCGTGCGCGCCGCGCCCCGAAGATCATGGAACCGCCGGCGAGGAGCAGCGCGAAGGCGGCCGCGCCGATCGCGAAGAGCGGCCGCTGGGAGCCGGTGTCGGCGAGCAGGGAGCGGTGACCTGTCTCTGCGGCCTCCCCTTCGCCGGGCGCCTCGTCATCGGCGCGACCCGCGCCGGGGGCCGCGCTCGCGGCGGTGCCCGCGACGCCGAAGGTGTAGTTGTCGGACTCCCCCACCCAGTCCCCGTCCCCACCGCGCCGCTGCACGGCGGTCACATTGAACGTGACCGGGCCCTCGGGCGCGCCGCCGGTGAAGCCGAGCCGCACGCGTACGGGCACGGAAGCGTGCGCGGGCACCGCGAAGCCGGGGAAGTCCGGCGAAGTGCCCTCGAAAACGCCGACGTTCTCGGCCTCGTCGGTGCGCTCGAAGCGCACCGGCCGCCAGCGGGCGGCGGCCGTGTCGTAGAAGTCGAACCGGATGTCGCCCGGCCGCAGCGCGCGCGCCCGGTCCGCGAACACCGCCACCGGGTGCACGTCCCGGCAGTCGGCCGCCGTGCCGTTGCGCAGCTCCAGCTCCCAGACCTGCTGGTCACCGCCGCGCTCGTACGTCACCGGCCCGCCCTTCAGCCGCGCGGCGATCGGGAAGGTGGCGTTCCCCGGACGGCCGCAGCGCGACTGGACCGGCGCCCGGTCGAGGGGCGGCCGGGGATAGGTGGGTGCCGCCGACGAAACGATCGCGAGCGCGACGGCGCCGACGACGAGCGCACGGGGCAGGTACATCGCGAGACCTTTCCGGAGGGTCCGGGAACGCGAGTCACGCTGGCAGCGCGGGCCCGAGGCCGAAGGCCCGGCACGGCTCGGGTGGGCCGAGTGGGGGTGCGATTCCGCCCGATGTGCGTATTTTCTTTTGATCCGTACGGGCGGGGCGCCTCCGGCCGGGCACAGGGCCGGGCGGAGCTCCGTGGGGATCGGGGACGAGGCCCCCTCTCTGACCAGCTCTAACCAGCCGCTCCGCCGAACAGCGGTGCCAGCGCGAGCTCGGCCGCACCCGCCACTACCGCTCTCGCCTCCGCCACCTCCACCCGGGTCACCTCGCCGACGACCGCCCGCACCCCCTCCTCGAACCGGGCGGCATCCGCCAGCACCGTCCTCCCTCCGAGCAGCACCAGGTCGATGTCCAGCAGCCGCACCAGGTTCTTCACCGCCACGCCCAACAGCCAGGCCGCGCGCCCCACATCCCCCGACGCCACCGCCTCCAGGCAGAGCGCCTCGACGCAGCCACGGCTGCCGCACGCGCAGAGCGGACCGTCGAGCTGGAGCACCTGGTGGCCGAACTCCCCCGCTCCCGTCCGCTCCCCCCGGTGCACGGCACCGCCCAGCACCAGCCCCGCGCCGAGCCCCGTACCCAGGTGGAGATAGGCGAAGGACGACGCCCCACCGCGCGGCAGCAGCCCCAGCGCCGCCGCGTTCGTGTCCTTGTCGATCACCACCGGCACGCCGAGCCGCCCGGCGAGCGCGTCCCGCAGCGGGTATCCGTCCCACCTCGGGAAGCCCGTCACCTTCCCCAGCACGCCGCCACGGTGGTCGAGCGGGCCCGGCACGGCGACCCCGACGCCCAGGACGGCGGCCGGAAGCAGACCGTCCAGCAGCGCCCCGATCTCGGCCAGCACCGCCTCCGCCCCCGACCCGAAGGCCAGCGGAGCCGTACGCGTCTCCACCTCGGCGCCAGACAGGTCGACCAGGGTCGCCGTCATCGCGTCCCGGTCCAGATGCAGGCCGACGGCGTGGCCCGCCTCCGGCACCAGACGGAACAGCATCGGCGGCTTGCCGCCCGTCGAGGCCCGGCGTCCGCCGTCCGTGGCCAGCCCGGCCGCCCGCAGCCGCGCGCCGATCTTGCTCACGGCCTGTGGGGTCAGGCCGGCGCCCGCCGCCAGCTCGGCCCTGCTGGCGCCCTCCGGCCCCGCGTCACGCAGCAGGCCGAGGACCACGGCGGTGTTGTGATCCCGCAGCGCGGCGAGGTTCGCCCCGGCGGGCCCGAGTGGCGTGGGGCCGACGGGGCGGATGTCCGGGCGGGTGTCCGGGCGGGTACCCAGGCCGCCGCCCAGGCCGAGGTCTCCGCAGGTGCCGGGGTGGACGCCTGGGCCGACGTCGTGGCGGGTGGCCGGGACGGTGCCTGGACGCACGGCCGGGCGGGCGTCCGGACCCGTGGCCGGGCGGGCACCCGGGTCCGTGGCCGGGCGAGCGTCCGGGGATGCGTCCGAGTCGGGGTTGTTCGTGCTGCTCACCTCACCATTGTCGTCACCGCTTGCACTTCCGCAACAGCGTTGCCAAAGTGGGGGGCATGGATGGCACCCCTGACACCCCCCGCACCCCCTACCGCGTCGGGCTCATCGGTTACGGCCTCGCGGGCTCCGTCTTCCACGCCCCGCTGATCGCCGCGACCGACGGTCTCGCCCTCGACACCGTCGTGACCGCCAACCCCGAGCGGCAGCGCCAGGCCGTCACCGAGCACCCCGGTGTCCGTACCGTCGCCGACACGGACGCCCTCTTCGCCCGCGCCGACGAGCTCGATCTCATCGTCATCGCCTCTCCCAATCGCACGCATGTCGCGCTCGCCCGCACCGCCCTCGAAGCGGGGCTGCCCGTCGTCGTGGACAAGCCCCTCGCCGCGACCGCCGCCGAGGCCGAGGCCCTGGCCGACCTCGCCGACGAACGCGGCTTGCTGCTCAGCGCCTTCCAGAACCGCCGCTGGGACAACGACTTCCGCACCGTCCAGCAGCTCGTCCGCGACGGCGCGCTCGGCGACGTCCTCCGCTTCGAATCCCGCTTCGAGCGGTGGCGGCCCCGGCCCAAGGGCGGCTGGCGGGAGTCCGGCGACCCGGCCGAGATCGGCGGGCTCCTCTACGACCTGGGCAGCCACGTCGTGGACCAGGCCCTCGCCCTCTTCGGGCCCGCCGCCACCGTGTACGCCGAGGTCGACATCCGCCGGCCCGGTGCCGAGGCCGACGACGACACGTTCATCGCCATCACCCACGCCAATGGTGTCCGCTCCCATCTGTGGGTGAGTGCCGTCACCGCCCAACTCGGGCCGCGCTTCCGGGTGCTCGGCACCGCCGCCGGCTATGTGAAGTACGGCCTCGACCCCCAGGAAGCGGCCCTGCGCGAGGGGCTCCGCCCGTCGGACGACCGTACGGCCTGGGGCGTCGAACCCGAGTCCGCCTGGGGGCGGATCGGTGCCGGCGAGTCTCCCCGTACCGGTGGCGGCGAACCCGTCCGCACTCTGCCTGGTGACTACCCCGCTTATTACTCGGCCGTGGTGGAGGCCCTCCTCTCGGGTGGTCGGCCGCCGGTGTCGGCTCGGGAGGCTGCGGCGGCTCTGCGGGTGCTGGAAGCGGCTCGGGTCTCTGCGGATGAGGGGCGTGTCGTGCGGATCGAGGCTTCGGCGTGATGGCTGGGGTTGCTTGCCTGGAAGCGCTTCAGATCGATGGCGTCGAGCGGTGCGCCGTGCGGGTTGAGGGGGCTGAGGCGTGATGGAGGAGGTTGCCCGCCTGGAGGACGATGAACGGCGGCTCGTTCTTGACCGGTTCGGGAACGACGACGCCTGGGAGCTTGGGTCACTGCTCGTTTCTCTCGCCCGCGAGCGTGGTGCGGCGGTGACCGTCTCCATCCGGCGGGGTTCGCAGCGGCTCTTCCACTGCGCGTTGCCGGGGACGTCCGCCGACAACGACGCGTGGGTCGACCGCAAGTGCCGGGTGGTTGAGCGGTATGCGGAGTCCTCCTTCTTGGTCGGGGCGCGGTTCCGGGCCAAGGGGCGTACCTTCGAGTCTCACTCCCGTCTTGATCCTGATCGCTATGCGGCGCATGGTGGGGCGTTTCCGATTCGGCTGCGTGGTACGGGGGTTGTGGGCGTGGTAGCTGTCTCTGGGCTGGCTCAGGGGGAGGATCATGCGTTGGTTGTTGCGGGGTTGGAGCGGTTTTTGGGGGCGGCGGGGGGCTGAGGGTGTCGGGGGCGGTTTCCGCTGGGTGCGGGTGATTCTGCGGGGCGTTGCGCCTGCGGCGGGAGCCTTGGGGGGGGTGCCGGCTGTCAGGTGCGGGTTTCGTTGCCGCCTGCGGCGGGAGCGCCCTGCGGGCGCGGGGGGGGGGGGGGGGGGGGGGGGGGGGGGGGGGGGGGGGGGGGGGGGGGGGGGGGGGGGGGGGGGGG
>NZ_JBVHLW010000051.1:0-39734 GCF_055558795.1 Streptomyces sp. NPDC025618
AGGGGGGGGGGGGTGTTGGGTGTTGGCTTTTTTCTTTTCCTGTCTTTTCGCCCACCCCCCCCCCCCCCTCCCCCTCCCCCCCCCCCCCCCCCCCCCCCCCCCCCCCCCCCCCCCCCACCGGGGCCGGGACCGCGCGCAGTCCACGGCCGATCCGCCCTGGCAGCCGGGGCCAGGCGACCAGCACGGTCAGCGTGATCGCGCCGACGAGCAGGGCCGCCGGGTGCGGATCCGTCAGCACCGGGGGAAGCGCGGCGAGATTGGCCGCGGCGGAGCCGTACGGGCTGCCGCCCAGGACCACGTGGGCCTGCCCGAGCGCGATGGTGACGCCGATGCCCGCGAGCAGGCCGTGCACGATGGCAGGGCTCACGGCGAGCGCGGCACGGGCCACCCGGGCGGTGCCGAGCGCCAGTTGGGCCAGGCCGGCGAGAGCGGTGATGGCGCAGGTGGTCCGCCAGCCGTACCTCTGGACGAGCTCCGCGGTCACCACGACGAGCCCCGTGGCGGCACCGCTGACCTGAAGCGGGGCACCGCCCAGCAGGCCCGCGACGATGCCGCCAGCCGCCGCTGCGACCAGACCCGCCTGGAGTGGCGCGCCGGTGGCCAGGGCGATGCCCAGGGAGAGCGGGACGGAGATCAGGAAGACGACCACGGAGGCGAGGAGATCCCGCTGCCAGAGGCGCTTGCCGGAATGGGCTTCTCCGTTGCTTACGGAGTCGGACGTGTCGGGTGGTCTCGACATGTCCGTCGTATTCGTCGACTGAGGCTGCATGGGCGTTCCCGTCTTCGTCGGGGCGGCGCGGCCGCGAGTGGGGGCGCGGCCGTGGTCACGGCGTGCAGCGGCGGGAGCGGCTGCGATGGCGGGGGTGTATCAACACTCGGTAAACGAATCGTAATGGAGAGTAAAGGCCGAGGGAAGGCTGAAAGATCGAAGAAGAGGCGATTCCTCCTATCGAGTGAATGGCTGTCTTTATCTGCCAATTGTTCTTCGATTTCGTTCTGTGCAGGGGGTGTTGCTTGTGCGAGTCTGCTGCGGTTGTTTCCCCGCCGATTCTTTTCGGACTCCTCGGGGGTGCCGCTCAGGCGGGCTGGGCCGTGGTGGCCGCCTGGCGCTCGTCGAGAACGAAGGAAGGGTCGACCTGGGCGGCGAGATCGGCGCCCGTCTTCGCGTTGCCCCAGCTCTCCGCATTCTTGAGGTGGAAGTGCACCATCTGCCGCGTATAGCGCCGCCAGTCACGCTGCTCGTAGGAGCTGTCGGCCGTCTCGCGCAGCGTCCGCAGCGCCGCCCGGTTGGACTCCTCCAGCAGGCCGAAGCGGGGCGGCCGGCCCTTCTCCATGGCCCGCACCCAGTCCGAGTGGCCGACTGTCACCAGCAGGTCGTCGCCGACCTCCGCGCGCAGGAAGTCGAGGTCGTCGGCGCCCTGCACCTTGTTGCCGACGACCTTCAGGGAGACGCCGAAGTCCTGTGCGTACTCCTTGTACTGGCGGTAGACCGAGACCCCCTTGCGGGTGGGTTCGGCCACCAGGAAGGTCATGTCGAACCGGGTGAACATCCCAGACGCGAACGAGTCGCTGCCCGCCGTCATGTCGACAACGACGTACTCACCGGGCCCGTCGACAAGGTGATTGAGGCACAGCTCGACCGCGCCGACCTTGGAGTGGTAGCAGGCGACCCCGAGATCGGACTCGGTGAACGGGCCGGTGGCCATCAGCCGGACCGACGCGCCGTCGTCGAGCGGGACCGTGCGGGCGCAGGCCGCGTAGACGGGGTTCTCCTCGTCCACCCGGAGCAGCCGCGACCCCTCGCCCGGCGGCGTCGTCTTGATCATCGTGGCGGCGGAGGCGATCCGGGGGTTGCTCCCCCGCAGGTAGTCCTTGATCAAAGGGAGCTGGGCGCCCATCGCGGGCAGCGCGGCGGCCTCCTCGTCGTCCAGCCCGAGCGCGGCGCCGAGGTGCTGGTTGATGTCGGCGTCCACCGCCAGCAGGGGTGCGCCGTCCGCTGCGAGATGGCGGATGAACAGTGAGGACAGCGTGGTCTTGCCGCTGCCGCCCTTGCCTACGAAAGCGATCTTCATGTTCACCAAGCGTAGGGTGATGGCCGCGGAAAGTGAGAACCGCGCGTGAAGAAGACCACTCCTTCGAGGGGTGTGAAGCCAAAGTGCGTACTGTTTTACCCATGAGTACGACTGCCGATCCGCTCGCGGCCCTGGGTTCGCTCCCTGGCGTTGCCGACTCCGTGGACTCCGTGCGCAAGGCGGTGGACCGCGTCTACGGCCACCGTGTGATGCGCCGCCGCAGCAATGAGATCGCCTCCGAGGCCGCGCTGCGCGGAGCGCGTGGCTCCGCGGCGCTCTCCGGCGCCGACTGGGCGCTGGAAGAGGTGCGCCGCCGCACCGACTTCAGCGTCGAGGGCGAGTCCCGCACGGTGGGTGCGGCGCTGAGGCTCACCGCCGAGGCGGGGCAACTGCTGAGTGTGTGGCGGCAGTCGCCGCTGCGGGTGCTGGCCAGGCTGCACCTCGTGGCGGCGGGTGGGAACCGGCCGGACGAGACGGTGGGGCGGCCCCGGCTGGAGGGCGAGGCGGTCGACGAGCCGCTGATCGAGCTGGAGCTCCCGAGCGCCGCCGAAGTGTCCGGCCGACTGGACGGGCTGGCCGGGCTGCTGCTCGCGGGCAGCGAGGCGCCCGCGCTGGTGACGGCCGCCGTGGTGCACGGCGAACTGCTGGCCCTGCGCCCCTTCGGGTCGTGCAACGGGCTGGTGGCGCGGACCGCGGAGCGGATCGTGCTCGTCGGCAGCGGGCTCGACCCCAAGTCGATCTGCCCCGCGGAAGTGGGCCACGCCGAACTGGGCCGGGCGGCCTATGTGGCGGCGCTCGAAGGCTATGTGTCCGGCACGCCCGAGGGAGTGGCGGCCTGGATCATCCACTGCGCCCGCGCCACGGAGCTGGGCGTACGAGAGAGCACGGCCGTGTGCGAGGCGCTCCAGCGCGGAGCCGCCTGACACATGGAGCCCCGACCGGCCTGGGGGAGCGTGATCCTCGGGCAGGTCATCCCGCGTGGGGAGCGGCTTCCGGCAAGGGGACGGGGCCGGGAAATCCGGCTGACAGGGTTGCGGCGGTACCGGTCAAGTCCGGTACCGCCGCTGGCATGTTCGCCGGGTTACCATGCGTGCACGATGTTTGCCCATCAGGTCGAGACTTCGCTCGCCCCTGGTGCGGCTGGCCCGTAATCGACGGGTCGGCGTCGCGTGGGTGCCCGACGTTCATGCTCGGTCCGTGGGGCCGTGGTGCGTGAAGGGCTTCCTCTCGGATGTCCCTGGTCTCGCGGGCCGTTGATTCCTTTCTACTCCTGTCGTCCCCGAAGCGGAAGCCCAGGCGGCAGTTCTTTGCTTTTGCCTTCAAAGGCGGGCAATGCGGGCGCTGGGTGAGCGGCGCCGGCTGGCGAGCCAGACCAGGCTCGCGGTGGCCACGGCAGCGCCGACCGCAGCGGCCGTGACCAGGGCGGGGCGGGAGGGTAGGGGCAGCGAGGGGACCCGCTGCTTGAGCCGCACCGGTCGGTTGAAGGAGAGCACCGGCCAGTCGCGGGCGGCCGCCTCCCGGCGCAACGCGCGATCCGGATTCACCGCGTGCGGGTGACCCACCGATTCCAGCATCGGGATATCGGTCACCGAGTCGCTGTACGCATAGCAGCGCGCGAGATCGTATCCCTCGGACTCCGCGAGCTCCCTGACGGCCTCGGCCTTGGTCGGGCCATAGGCGTAGTACTCCACTTCGCCGGTGAAGACGCCGTCCTCGACGACCATCCGGGTGGCTACCACGCGGTCCGCGCCGAGGAGTTCACCGATGGGTTCGACGACCTCGGCGCCGGAGGTGCTCACAATCACCACATCGCGGCCGGCGGTGTGGTGTGCTTCGATGAGAGAGGCGGCCTCGTCGTAAATGATCGGGTCGATGAGTTCATGCAGAGTCTCCGCGACGAGCTCACGGACCTGCTGGACATTCCAGCCCCGGCAGAGTGCGGAGAGATACTCCCGCATCCGCTCCATCTGGTCGTGATCGGCACCGCCGGCGAGGAAGACGAACTGCGCGTATGCGGTGCGCAGGACGGCGCGTCGGTTGATCAAGCCACCTTGGTAGAACGACTTGCTGAAGGTGAGCGTGCTCGACTTGGCAATGACCGTCTTGTCCAGATCAAAGAACGCGGCGGTCCTGGGCAGCGAGTGGTTTTCCACGGTGCCGAGCATAGGGGCCCTCCATTCGGCGTAAGCTGAGGCGTGTGGGTTTGCCTGAGAAGGCTCTCGGGTACACCATGGAAGTCACGGATCGTTCGCGACCGTGTCTAACCCGGCCCGACTCCTCCCCCCCCCGAGTCGGCCGTGGGGACGACCCCCGCTCTCCCCCCCGGCGGGGGTCGTCGCATGTCCGGATGCATTTCGAGCGTCCCTGTCCGATCTTCCTCCCTTCCCTCGGCCTCGCGGCGCCGTGCTCTTCCCTCCTTCATACGCGTCACGCTGCGTAATCGCCAGGCCGCTCTCCGGAAGTCACCGGTATAGGTGACCGGGATATTCACAACGGCTCGGTCATCCACAGTTTTCAACCAAGATCCACATGATTTTCCAGTTCCGGGCACGGTGATTCCCCGCGCTGTTCCGCGATGTACGTGGAAGCGAGAGCGCGTAGTGGGACGGGGAGGACATCGTGGCCGGATCCAGTGCATCCGATTGGCCGCGCGCCGCCGAGGGCGGCCGGGCCGGGCCCTTGATCGTCGCGGAGGACGAGGCGCTGCTCGACGACCTGCTGCGGCTGTGCGCCGCGGCGGGAGCGGTGCCCGAGGTGGCGCAAGGGATGCCCGCGCGCAGAGGCGTCTGGGAGCGGGCGCCCTTGGTTCTGGTGGGCGACGACTGTGCGAGCCGCCTCGGGAGCGCCGCCGCCGGGCCCCCGGGCGAGGGGCTCGTGCTCGTCGGCCGGGAGCCGCAGGACCCGGGCATCTGGCGGCGGGCCGTGGAGCTCGGCGCCGGCGGCGTGGCCCTGCTGCCGGAGAACGAAGCGTGGCTGGTCGACCGCATCGCCGACGCCATGGAGGAGAAAGGGAAGCCCGCCCTGACCGTCGGGGTGATCGGCGGCCGGGGCGGCGCGGGAGCGAGCACGCTGGCCTGCGCGCTCGCCGTCGGTGCCGCCCGCTCGGAGCGGCGCACCATGCTCGTCGACGCCGACCCTCTGGGTGGCGGCCTGGACGTGCTCTTCGGGGGTGAGAAAGCGGAAGGGCTCCGCTGGCCCGCGTTCGCCGACTCGCGGGGTCGGGTGGCGGGCCAGGCCCTGGAGGAGGCGTTGCCCGAGCTGCACTCGCTGCGCCTGCTCAGCTGGGACAGGGGCACGTGCGCGAGCGTCCCGCCCGACGCGATGCGGGCCGTGCTCGGCGCGGCGCGCAGGCGCGGCGGTGTGGTCGTCGTCGATCTGCCGCGACGGCTCGACGATGCGGCGGTCGAGGCCCTCGGGCAGCTGGACATGGTGCTGTTGGTGGTGCCCGCGGAGCTGCGCGCCGTGGTGGCGGCGCAACGCGTCGCGTCCATGGTCAGGATGATGCTCGACGACCTGAGGGTGATCGTGCGCGGCCCGTGCGGTGCCGGGCTCGACGGCGAGGAGATCGCTCGCCTGCTGGGTCTGCCGCTCGCCGGTGAGCTGCCCCTCGACCCCGGCCTGCCCGGCGCGTTGACCGCCGGACGGCCACCGGCCGCCGATCGCGGACCGCTCGCCCGGTTCAGTGCGGAGTTCTGGGGCCGGTTTACGGCCGACGGCGGCGGGGGCTCGTCATGAGCGCCGAGCTGCTGGACGCCGTGCGGCTGAGGCTAGCCGAGAGTGGTACGGAACCGACGCCGGCCCGGGTGGCGGAAGCGCTGCGAAGCGAGGGCCGGCTGCTGGGGGACGCCGAAGTGCTCGGGGTCGTCCGGCGGTTGAGGTCCGAGCTGGTCGGCACCGGCCCGCTGGAGCGGCTGCTCGCCGAACCCGACGTCACCGATGTGCTTGTGACCGCCCCCGATCAGGTCTGGGTCGACCGGGGCTCCGGGCTCGAGCGCACCGGGGTGACCTTTCCCGACGCGGCAGCGGTGCGCCGGCTCGCGCAGCGGCTCGCCGCGATCGCCGGCCGGCGGCTGGACGATGCCCGGCCGTGGGTGGATGCCCGGCTCCCGGACGGGACGCGGCTGCACGCCGTGCTGCCTCCGGTGGCGGTGGGCTCGACGTGCCTCTCCCTGCGGGTGGTGCGGCCGCGCGCCTTCACCCTGGACGACCTGGTAGCCGCGGGCACCGTTCCGCCGGGCGGCGAGCGGCTGTTGCGGGCGGTGCTGGAGGCGCGGCTTTCCTTTGTGATCAGCGGCGGAACGGGCAGTGGCAAGACCACTTTGCTGACGACCCTGTTGGGGCTGGTCGCCCCGGACGAGCGGATCGTGCTGGCGGAGGATTCCGCGGAGCTGAGGCCGGACCACCCGCATGTGGTGCGGTTGGAGACGAGGCCCGCGAACCAAGAGGGAGTCGGCCTGGTCACCCTCCGGGATCTGGTGCGCCAGGCGCTGCGGATGCGGCCGGACCGGCTGGTGGTCGGTGAGGTGCGAGGGCCCGAAGTCACCGACCTGCTGGCGGCGTTGAACACGGGGCACGAGGGAGGCTGCGGGACGGTCCACGCGAACGCCGCGGCGGACGTGCCTGCCCGCTTGGAGGCCCTGGGGTCCACGGCGGGCCTCGATCGGGCGGCGCTGCACAGCCAGTTGGCGGCGGGACTGGCCGTGGTGATCCACCTCGTTCGGGCGCGAGGAGGGCTGCGGCGCATCGCCGAGGTGCATGTGCTGGACCGCGACGGAGCGGGGTTCGTGACGACCGTGCCGGCGGCGGTCCGTGGTCCTGCGGGCTTCGAGCGGGCCCGGGGCTGGGATCGGCTGGCGGAGCTGTGCGAACGCGGGGGGTGCGCGCCATGACGGTGCACGCGGCGGCGCCCCACACCGTGCTCGGGCCGGTCGCGGCACTGGGGGCGCTGGTCATGGCCTGGTCGCTGACGCGGCCGGACCAGGAAGTGCGGCGGGCCAGGCTGCTGTTCGCCGGTGGGGGTGTGACCGGACCTGTCGGGTTCAGGCTTCCCGGCTGGGTCGAGGAGTGGCGCGGCCGGTTGTGGCGGCTGGCACTGGAGCGGCGTGAGCTGGTGTGCCTCCCGCTCGGAGGTGTGGTGGCGCTGCTGGGGCAGTCGGTGTTGCCGCTGTTGGCCGCGGTGGCGGCCGTGCCGTTGGTGAGGCGTTGGCTCGGTGCGCGCCGGGCGCGGGAGGAGCGGGAGCGGCGGGAAGCGGCGGTGATCGAGCTCTGCGGGGCCGTCGCGGGAGAACTGAGGGCGGGTCGGCAGCCCGCCGAGGCCCTGTCGGCCGCCAGTGTCGGGGAGTTGGGGTCGGACTGGGCCGTGGTCCCGGCGGCGGCGCGTTTCGGCGGGGACGTGCCGGAGGCGCTGCGCGCAGTGGGGCGGCTGCCGGGGGCCGAGGGGCTGCAGGGCGTGGCCGCTTGCTGGAAGGTCGCGGTCGACGGGGGTGCGGGGCTCGCGGCGGCGCTGGAGCGAGTGGCGGCCGCGTTGAGCGCGGAGCGTGATCAACGAGAGAAGCTGCACGCCCAGTTGGCAGGCGCCCGGTCCACAGCCTTGATGCTCGCCGTGCTTCCGGTCGTGGCCCTGCTGATGGGCAGCGCGCTCGGGGCCGCGCCGCTGCGGGTGCTGCTGCATACGCCAGTGGGGCTGGGGTGCCTGTGTCTCGGTGGCTTGCTGGAGGGCGCGGGGCTCGCCTGGACGGGGCGGATCGTGCGCTCAGCGGTCGGGGTGCCGGCTGCGGGGGCGGGTCCGATGCGGAGCTCGGAGCGGAGGAGTGTCAGGTGAGCGGAAATGTTATCCACAGCCTGTGGATGGTGATGCTGCTGCTCTGCGTTCCACTCGCGGGCGTGACAGCGGCTCTCGGGGTGGTCCGTGGGAGGCGGATCGCGCGCAGGAGGGCCGCGTCTCTCTTCGGCCGGTCCGAGGCGGAGGCTAGTGGATGGGCGCGGATATTGCTGCGGCTGCGGGCGGAGCGGCTTCCGGGTGCCGGTCGCTGGCTGCCGATGGCGGGGGCTGCTGCCGCCGGCCCCATCCTCGTCGGAGGGATCGTCGGGTGGGGGCTGGGACTCGCCGCCGGGTACGGCATGTGGCGGTTCCGGAGGCGAGCGGGCGGGGCCGGCGAGGGCTCAGACGGTGCTTTCTCGGCCATTCCGGCCAAACCGCCCTCGGTGTCGGCGTCCGTATCGACTGTCTCGACGGCCTCATCCGTCTCGGCTGTCTCAGGCGTCTCGGGTGTGTCAGCGGCAGAAGTGGAGAAGCAGTTACCGCTCGCCGCGGATCTCTTGGCCGCGTGTCTCGCCGCCGGGGCGGGGCCAAGAGAGGCGGCGGAGGCGGTGGGCGCGTCCCTCGGCGGGCCGGTGGGGGAGCGGTTGGCCCAGGCGGCCGCGGAGGTCCGGCTCGGGGGCGAGCCCGCCACGGCCTGGAGCCGGGTCGGGAGCCTCCCCCAGGCGCGAGCTCTGGCGAGCTGCCTGGAGCGTGCGCAGGCGACCGGGGTGCCCGCGGTGGAGCCCATGTCCCGGCTCGCGGGCCGCCTGCGCGCCGCGCGGGGCCGGGCGGCGGGCATACGGGCCCGGCGTGCGGGCGTGCTGGTGACGGCCCCGCTGGGGCTGTGCTTCCTGCCCGCATTCCTGACGGTCGGCGTGGTGCCCGTGGTGATCGGGCTCGCGAGCAGGCTCATGAAAGGCAATTGACGATGAGTGAGACGAAGGCGGGGGAAGCGGAAATGACAGTACTGACGGTGTCCTGGTGGTCGAGGTTCCGCGCATGGCGGGAAGCGCGGGTGTGGGCGGGGTCCGGGGCGGGTGGGGAGGCCGGGATGTCCACGGCCGAGTACGCCGTCGGCACCTTGGCGGCCTGCGCCCTGGCCGCCGTGCTCTACAAGGTGGTCACGAGCGGGGCGGTCAGCGCGGCCTTGCAGGGGCTGATCCAGAAGGCGCTCCATGCGCCGTTCTGACGGCGGCTATGTGACCGCGGAGGCCGCGTTGGCGCTGCCGGCTCTGGTGCTCTTCGGTATGGCGCTGATCTGGGGGCTCATGGCCGCGTCCGCCCAGATCCAATGCGTGGACGCGGCGCGGGCAGGGGCTCGGGCGGCGGCTCGGTCCGACCCGTCGTCGGCGGCGATCGCCACGGCCCGGGCGGCCGCGCCGGAGGGCGCGCGGGTGGCCCTGACCAGAGAGGGGGACCTGGTCCGGGTGCGGGTGGACGCCCGGTCCGCCGGGCCTGGCCCCCTGGCGGTCCGGCTCGGAGGAGAGGCGGTGGCCCTTGCGGAAGAGACCGTGGGGTGACGGGGGCATGGCCACGGTGTGGGTCGCACTGGCCGCCACGGCGTTCTGCGCGGTGTTCGCGGCGGTCCTGGCCATGGCGCGGGCGATCGAGGTCCGCCACCGGGCCGGGGGAGCCGCGGACCTGGCGGTGCTGGCAGCCGCGGATCACGCTCTCGAAGGTGAGCCGACGGCGTGCGGTCTCGCCCGGCGGGTGGCGGTGGCCCAGCACACGCGGGTGGTGCGCTGCGCGGTGAGCGGCGAGTTCGCCGAAGTCTCGGCCGAGGCGAGGGCGGGCCCGTATGCGGTGCGCGTCCGTTCACGAGCGGGCCCGGCGACGGGAGGTGAGGCTGCTTGGCCGTGATTGGCCGTGAGCGGTGTGGTGCTGCCTGCGGGCGGCTGGGGCGGGTCTTGTGGTCTACGGCTCGGCGAGTGCGGTTCGGAGGCGTGCGCGGGGCCGCACGGATTGCCCTGCGGCTCCGGTTCGTTCCCGGTGCTCAAGGCCGCTTCTCGGCGGCTGGGCTGAGCTGACGGGCAGGACGGGCCGAACGGGAGCGGGCCTGCGGCGGGTGATGGTTGACCGCAGGCTGTTCCCGAGCTGTCGGCTACTGGCCCCGGCCCGGCGGCTCAAGGCGCCGGATTTCGCTGCCGGCGGTTCGGTGGCGGGGCCTGGAGGGCGCGTCCGGAGTTCGGCGCGGCGGTTCGCTCGGCGGTGTGCCGGAGGGCGGTCCCGTAACGGTCGCAACGTCACTGAGGCCGGTCCGCTGCTCCCGCCGGGTCCTCCGGCCGATTCGGGTGGGCGCAAGGTGAGCGAAGCCCGGCTGAGGGGCCGTCAGGCGGCGTCAGAGGTCTGGTCAGGCGTCCTCCGGCGCTTTCGGCGGGGCGCCCTTGAGGAGGTGGGTGAGGAGGCGGATGGCGGCCTTCTTGTCGAGGGGGTCGTTGCCGTTGCCGCACTTGGGGGACTGGACGCAGGAGGGGCAGCCGGATTCGCACTCGCAGGCTGCGATCGCCTCGCGGGTGGCGGTGAGCCACTCGGCGGCGGTGTGGAAGGCGCGCTCGGCGAAGCCGGCGCCGCCCGAGTGGCCGTCGTAGACGAAGACGGTGGGAAGGAGCGTGTCGGGGTGGAGGGGGACGGAGACGCCCCCGATGTCCCAGCGGTCGCAGGTGGCGAAGAGCGGGAGCATGCCGATGGAGGCGTGTTCCGCGGCGTGCAGGGCGCCGCCCAGGGCCTCGGGGTGGACGCGGGCGTCGTCGAGCTGGTCCTCGGTGACGGTCCACCACACGGCCCGGGTGCGCAGGGTGCGGGGCGGCAGGTCCAGCTTGGACTCACCGAGGACCTCGCCGGTGATGAGCCGGCGGCGGAGGAAGGAGACGACCTGATTGGTGACCTCGACCGAGCCGAAGCAGAGCCGCGCGTCCCCCCAGGGGACCTCGGAGCTGGTCTCCAGGATCGAGATGGCGGTGGTGTCGCGGGCGGTCGTCGAATAGGGCGGGTCGGCCTGCTCGACGAGGGCGACGGAGGCGTCCAGGTCGAGGTGGCGGACGAGATAGGTCCGGCCCTGGTGGAGGTGGACCGCGCCCTCGTGGACGGCCGCGTGCGCGGCGGCGGCGTCCACCGTGCCCAGCAGGCGCCCGGTGCCCTCCTCCACGACCTGGACGGGGCGGCCGCCCCCGCCTCGGATGTCGGTGAGGTCGGCGGCCCGCTCGCGGCGCGTCCAGTGCCAGGCGGCGGCCCGGCGGCGGAGCAGTTTGCGCCCCTCGAGCTGGGTGAGGAGACCGGGCGCCTCGGGGCCGAAGAGCGAGAGGTCGGCTTCGGTGAGCGGCAGCTCGGCCGCCGCCGCGCACAGATGGGGGGCGAGGACGTAGGGGTTGTCCGGGTCGAGGACGGTGGATTCCACCGGCTGCCGGAAGAGGGCCTCCGGGTGGTGCACGAGATAGGTGTCCAGGGGATCGTCGCGGGCGACGAGCACGGCGAGGGCACCTCGGCCCGTACGGCCCGCGCGGCCGGCCTGCTGCCACAGCGAGGCGCGGGTGCCGGGATAGCCGGAGAGCAGGACGGCGTCGAGCCCGGCGACGTCGACGCCGAGTTCCAGGGCGGTGGTGGCCGACAGGCCCAGCAGTTCCCCGGAGTGCAGGGCGTGCTCGATGGCGCGGCGCTCCTCGGGGAGGTAGCCGCCCCGGTAGGCGGCGACGCGGGAGGGAAGGGAGCGGTCGACGGCGGCCAGGCGTTCCTGGGCGATGAGGGAGATGAGCTCGGCGCCGCGCCGTGAGCGGACGAACGCGACGGTGCGGACGCCCTGGACGACGAGGTCGGTGAGGAGGTCGGCGGTCTCCGCGGTGGCGGTGCGGCGGACGGGCGCGCCCTTCTCACCGTGGAACTCGGTGAGCGGGGGCTCCCAGAGGGCGAAGACCAGTTCGCCGCGCGGGGAGGAGTCCTCGGTGATCTCCGCCACGGGCACCCCGGTGAGCCTGGACGCCGCGGTGGCCGGGTCCGAGGCGGTGGCGGAGGCGAGGAGGAAGACGGGATACGAGCCGTAGCGGGCGCAGACACGCCGGAGCCGGCGCAGCACCTGGGCGACGTGCGAGCCGAAGACGCCGCGGTAGGTGTGGCACTCGTCGACGACGACGTAGCGCAGGGCGCGCAGGAAGGAGGACCACCTGGGGTGGGCGGGCAGGATCGAGCGGTGGAGCATGTCGGGGTTGGTGAGCGCGTAATTGGCGTACTGGCGCACCCACTCCCGCTCCTCCACGGGGGTGTCGCCGTCGTAGACGGCGGGGCGCACGCTCTTGCCCAGGGGCTCGGCCAGGGCCCGTACGGCACGTCGCTGGTCGGCGGCGAGGGCCTTGGTGGGGGCGAGGTAGAGGGCGGTCGCGCCGCGGCCGTTCGGGGCCTCCGCCCCGTCCAGCAGGGCGCTCAGCACGGGGGCCAGATAGGCGAGGGACTTGCCGGAGGCCGTTCCGGTGGCCACCACCACCGACTCGCCGCGCAGGGCGTGCTCGGCCGTGAGAGCCTGGTGAGCCCAAGGGCGCTCGATGCCGGCCAGCCGGATGGCATCGACCACTTCCGGCCGGATCTTCTCAGGCCAGGGGGCATGACGTCCCGGCCGCGGGGGCAAGTGCTCCGTATGAGTGATGCGCGCAGCCCGGTCGGCCCCGGCGGTCAGCCTGTCGAGGACCGTGCGGGGAGCGGGGTGTACGCCCGCCTCCGGCGGGAGTTGATCGTTGGCCATTGACACCGAGTGTGTCACTGGCGTGGCGGACAATGGCGCCAAGGCGTCGTGCACGCCTGCCGGTAAGTGATTGAATGCCATCGCGGCTGCCGATCCATGGGGGGCGACCGCTCGATGCAAGGTGCTGGAGGATCCGTGGACCTGTCCCTGTCGACCGAGACCGTAGGCGACCGTACGGTTGTCCGGGTCGGTGGCGAGATTGATGTGTACACCGCGCCCAAGCTGCGTGAGCAGTTGGTCGAGCTTGTCAACGACGGCAGCTATCACCTCGTCGTGGACATGGAGGGCGTCGACTTCCTCGACTCCACCGGGCTCGGCGTGCTGGTCGGCGGCCTCAAGCGGGTGCGAGCCCACGAGGGCTCGCTGCGCCTGGTCTGCAACCAGGAGCGCATTCTGAAGATTTTCCGTATCACCGGCCTCACCAAGGTGTTCCCGATTCACACCTCGGTCGAGGACGCGGTGCAGGCGACCGACTGACGGTCGCCGCAGGAAGACTGCGACGCGGGGGGATCCGGGCCTGAGCGGCCCGGCCCTCCCCGCGAGTCCGCCCTTTTCCGGAAGAGGGGAAAGGGGCACGTACGACTGAGGGGGATGGCATGGCCACCGTCGAACTGCTCTTCAGTGCCCTTCCCGAGCATGTCCGGACCGCCCGGCTGGTGGCGGCCGCGGTGGCGCGCCGGGCCGGAGTCGACGAGGCCGTGCTGGACGAGCTCCGTCTCGCCGTGGGCGAGGCGTGCTCCCGCGCGGTCGGGCTGCACCTGAACAACGGTGTGACCAGCCCCGTCCGGGTCGTGCTGATCGAGGACGAGAAGAAGTTCTCCATCGAGGTCGGGGACGACGCCCCCAGGCCGCCCGCTGCCGCGCTCGCGGCCGCACGGGGCGTCGGCGGTACCCCGGTCCCGTCCGTGCCCGCCCAGGACGACGGCGGGGCCGACGGTGAGGACGACATGGGTCTGGCCGTGATCAGCGGTCTGGTCGACGACGTCGAGGTGACCGCCGACGACAGCGGCGGCCTGATCCGTATGAGCTGGCCGACGACGTCGGCGCACGTGCTGTCGTAGCCCGCCGTCACCGTAATGCCGTAGCGAGGCGTCCTGAATCCGGCGTAACCGTCAGGGGCTCCGTGCGGCCCCCGGCTCGGCGTGCGACCGCTTCCGGGCAGGGCCGGAGCGCCTGCCGGGCCGGTCCGGGGCCGTGGGGCCCAGGGACGGATTTCCGCCGTGCGGCATGAGCCGCGGGTCTATTCCCGATCCCTTGCCGATCTCCCCGCCTCGATCTTTCCTTTATGGATCTCCGTCCACGTATTCGGGATCTTTCTGCCGAGATCCTTTTCCGCGCGATCATTCACTCGATCTTCACGGTGGTAAGGCCGGTTCCGTTTGCCGCGCTCTGTTTTGATCTCGGCATGCTCCCTACAATCCGTCCATCTTGAGCTCAGTACGCCTGAGCGTGGCGGCTGTTCCGCGTTCGCGGTGCTGTCGCGCGCCCATGTGCCAAACGTCAAGGAGGACGAATGGCGGGGCCTCTTACCCCTGAACAGGTGGACTTCACTCAGAATCTCGCGGCCGAGCTGACCCGGGGCAACCGCACGCTGGTGCTGGTGATCGGCGCCGTGGCGCTGGCCGCGCTCGGGGTCGCCGTGGTGCTCGTACGGCAGGTCCTCGCGGCGCGTGAGGGTACCGACAGCATGAGAAAGATCGCGGCGGCGGTGCAGGAAGGCGCGAATGCCTATCTCGCCCGCCAGTTGCGGACCCTCGGCATTTTCGCCGTGGCCGTGTTCTTCCTGCTCATGCTCCTGCCGGCGGACAACTGGTCGCAGCGCATCGGGCGTTCGGCCTTTTTCCTGGTCGGTGCTCTCTTCTCCGCGGCCACCGGCTATGTCGGCATGTGGCTCGCGGTGCGCAGCAATGTGCGGGTCGCCGCCGCCGCGCGGGAGGCCACGCCCGCCGAGGGCGAGCCCGAAAAGGATCTGACGGCCGTGTCGCACAAGGCCATGAAGATCGCTTTCCGTACCGGCGGGGTCGTCGGCATGTGCACGGTCGGGCTGGGCCTCCTGGGCGCCTCGTGCGTGGTGCTGGCGTACAAGTCGGACGCGCCCAAGGTGCTGGAGGGCTTCGGTTTCGGCGCGGCGCTGCTCGCGATGTTCATGAGGGTCGGCGGTGGCATCTTCACCAAGGCCGCCGACGTCGGCGCCGACCTGGTCGGCAAGGTGGAAAAGGGCATTCCGGAGGACGATCCGCGCAATGCCGCCACCATCGCCGACAATGTGGGCGACAACGTCGGCGACTGCGCGGGCATGGCCGCCGACCTCTTCGAGTCCTACGCCGTGACACTGGTCGCCGCGCTGATCCTCGGCAAGGCGGCGTTCGGCGACGCGGGCCTCGCCTTTCCGCTGCTCGTCCCCGCCATCGGGGTGCTCACCGCGATGATCGGCATTTTCGCCGTGGCACCGCGGCGCGCCGACCGCAGCGGGATGACCGCGATCAACCGGGGCTTCTTCATCTCGGCGATCGTCTCCCTGGTGCTGGTCACGGTGGCGGTATTCGTCTATCTGCCGTCCAGCTACGCAGATTTGAAGGGCATCGGTGACGCCGCCATCAGCGGGCACAAGGGGGACCCGCGGGTGCTGGCCCTGGTGGCGGTGGCCATCGGCATCGTCCTGGCCGCGCTGATCCAGCAACTCACGGGCTATTTCACGGAGACGAGCCGCAGGCCCGTACGCGACATCGGCAAGAGCTCGCTGACCGGCCCCGCGACCGTGGTGCTCGCCGGTATCTCCGTCGGCCTGGAATCCGCGGTCTATTCGGCGGTGCTCATCGCGCTCGCCGTCTATGGCGCGTTCCTGCTGGGCGGCACCTCGATCATGCTCGCGCTGTTCGCCGTCGCCCTCGCGGGCACGGGTCTGCTCACCACCGTCGGCGTCATCGTCGCCATGGACACCTTCGGCCCGGTCTCCGACAACGCCCAGGGCATCGCCGAGATGTCCGGGGACGTCGAGGGCGCGGGCGCGCAGGTGCTCACCGACCTCGACGCCGTGGGCAACACCACCAAGGCGATCACCAAGGGCATCGCCATCGCCACGGCGGTGCTCGCGGCGTCGGCGCTCTTCGGTTCGTACCGCGACGCGATCGCCACGGCGGTCGAAGACGTCCACGCGAAGTCCACGGAGATGAACCTGAGTCTGGACATCTCGCAGCCCAACAACCTCGTGGGGCTGGTGCTGGGCGCCGCGGTCGTCTTCCTCTTCTCGGGGCTCGCCATCAACGCCGTCTCGCGGTCGGCGGGCTCGGTGGTCTACGAGGTGCGGCGGCAGTTCCGCGAGCACCCCGGGATCATGGACTACTCCGAGAAGCCCGAGTACGGGCGCGTCGTGGACATCTGCACCAAGGACGCGCTGCGCGAACTCGCCACGCCGGGGCTGCTGGCCGTCCTGGCGCCGATCGCGGTCGGCTTCTCGCTCGGCGTCGGCGCGCTCGGTTCGTACCTCGCGGGCGCCATCGGCACCGGCACGCTGATGGCCGTCTTCCTGGCCAACTCCGGCGGTGCCTGGGACAACGCCAAGAAGCTGGTCGAGGACGGCCATCACGGCGGCAAGGGCAGCGAGGCGCATGCCGCGACGGTCATCGGTGACACGGTCGGCGACCCCTTCAAGGACACCGCCGGGCCCGCGATCAACCCCCTGCTGAAGGTGATGAACCTGGTGGCCCTGCTGATCGCTCCGGCGGTGGTCAAGTTCTCCTTCGGGGCCGATGCCAACAAGGGGTTGCGGATCGGCGTCGCGGCGCTGGCCATCGTGATCATCGTCGGTGCCGTCTACGTCTCCAAGCGGCGCGGCGTCGCCATGGACGGTGACGACGGCGAGGCCGAGCGCGCGGCACACCCCGCGGATCCGGCGGTGGTCTCCTGACGGACCGGTTCGGCGGGCTCAGAGGCGGGCGGACGGTGTGCGAAGGCGCGCCGTCCGCCCGTTCGCCGTGGGCCGCCGCCGCGCCGCCCCCGGGCGTCCGGGCGAATGGATCAAGGTGCGGCGAACGCCACGGCGTTCTTGGTGCAAATGGCTTTAAAAGGGGGCGTATGGGGCGGCTGGCTCGGAGGTGGCCCGGCCCGGACGTGTAAGTTCCGGGGCCGGAGCCATCGAAGGGACCAATCCGGTGAACAAGAAGCTTGTGGCTGCACTGTCCGGCGGTGCGGCACTCGTCCTGGCGCTGACCGGCTGTGGCGGGGGCGACGGGGGCAACAAGAAGCTCGACGACTGGGCCAAGAAGGTCTGCGACCAGATGCAGCCTCAGGTCAAGAAGATCCAGGACGCCAACCACTCGATCGCCGGCGTCCAGACCGAAGAGGACTCCAAGAAGGTCCAGCAGACCGACTCCGCGGCTTTCCAGGCCAATGCCGACGCGTACAAGGCGCTGGCTGGCGGCGTGGACAACGCGGGCGCGCCGCCCGTGAAGGACGGCGAGAGCAGCCAGAAGAACGCCGTCAAGGCGCTCAACGACCTCTCCGCGGCGTACGCAGGTCTGAAGAAGCGGATGGACGGGCTGGACACCGGGGACAAGGCGAAGTTCGCCGAGGGGCTCAAGGGCATCGGCGGGGACATCGGGAAGCTGAGCAGCCAGAGTGACGACGCGCTGAAGAAGCTTCAGTCGGGAGACGTGGGCAAGTCGATGGCCAAGCAGCCCGGGTGCCAGAAGACGTCCGTGTCGCCCTCGGCCAGCACGAAGTGATCAGTGCGAAGTGATCAGTACGAAGTGATCCGCAGCGCGAAGCAGTGAGCGTGGCGCCACCGACAAACGGGTGGGGCAGGGGAAACGCCCCGCCCCACCCGTTTGTCGGTGGCGCACCCGACAATGGTTGCGTGAGTACGCTCCTTCCCTTCGCCGACCCCGCCCGCACCGACCGGCTGCGCGGTGCCCTGCTCTCCGCGGCCTTCACCGCCGACGGCCTCCTCGACCTGCTGGGCGCCCCCGCCTACGCCGCTCTCGCGCGCAGCGAGACCGTGCCCGCGCTGCGCGCCACGCGGGGGGACGGGCCGCTGGAGACGCTGGTCCGGCTCTTCCTCCTGCAGCGCCCCGCCGCGTACGGCCGGGCCGCCGCCGCGCTGCCCGTGGACGACTGCCTAGCCGACGGCTGGCTCGTGCGCGACGGCGACGAGGTGCGGGCGACCGTCGACGTGCGCCCCTACGGCGGCCCCGAGGGGCAGGACTGGTGGATCGTCTCCGACCTGGGCTGTGCCGTCGGCGGCGCCGGCGGGATCGCGCAGGGCCCCGCCGGTGTGGAGCGCTCGGAGCTCGTCCTCGGTGTCGGCGGCGCGTCCACCACGCTCGCCGGGATCACCGTGCGCACGCCCGTGGCGAGCGCCCTGGACCTCGGCACCGGTTCCGGCATCCAGGCGCTGCACGCCGCTCAGCACGCCACCAAGGTCACCGCGACCGACCTCAACCCGCGGGCGCTGCACTTCGCCCGGCTCACGCTCGCGCTGTCCGGCGCGCCCGAGGCGGATCTGCGCGAGGGCTCGCTGTTCGAGCCGGTCGCGCAGGACACGTACGACCTGATCGTCTCCAACCCCCCGTTCGTCATCTCCCCGGGCGCGCGGCTCACCTACCGCGACGGCGGGATGGGCGGCGACGACCTCTGCCGCACGCTCGTGCAGCAGGCGGGGGAGCGGCTCAACGACGGCGGTTACTGCCAGCTGCTCGCCAACTGGCAGCACGTCGAGGGCGAGGACTGGCGCGACCGGCTGTCGTCCTGGGTGCCGCGCGGCTGCGACGCCTGGATCGTCCAGCGCGAGGTGCAGGACGTCGCGCAGTACGCCGAGCTGTGGCTGCGCGACGGCGGTGACCACCGCTCCGCCCCCGAGGCGTACGCGGCGCGCTACGACGCGTGGCTGGACGAATTCGCGGCCCGCGGCACCAAGGCCGTCGGATTTGGCTGGATCACGCTGCGCAAAACGGGCTCAGAGCTGCCTTCCGTCATGGCGGAGGAGTGGCCGCACCCGGTCGAGCAGCCGCTCGGTGCGTCCGTTCGGGCCCATTTCGAGCGACAGGACTTCCTGCGCTCGCATGACGACGCGGCGCTGCTCGCCGCCCGCTTCCGGCTGGCCGACGAGGTCGTCCAGGAGCAGGTCGGGATGCCGGGCGCGGAGGATCCGGAGCACGTCGTCCTCAGGCAGAACCGGGGAATGCGCCGGGCGACCAAGGTCGACACGGTCGGCGCGGGCTTCGCCGGGGTGTGTGACGGCTCTCTCAGCGCGGGACGGATTCTGGACGCGATCGCGCAGCTCGTCGGGGAGGACGCGGTCTCGTTGCGCGACCGCACTCCGGAGTCGATCCGGCTGCTCGTGGAGCAGGGATTCCTGGTTCCCGCAGAGGGCTGAGAACGCCGTTCGTAGGGGTCGGGTTCACGTCACGTTCGTGTGGGCATCGTCTTCTGGGACCGCAGGTGTCAGGGCTGCCACCTGCGATTCTTCGTGCGGTGCCCTTGACGGGCCGTCCTCTTGCCCCCGGGCCCCGGTCGCGCGCGGGCCGGGAGCCCGCCGGGGGCGTCCCCGGCGGGGCCGGGCCGCCGGTTCACTCCGGTGGTGAGCCGGTCCGGGCGGCAGACAGGACGCTTGTCGGGTTACCGTTCGAGTGGCGTTGCGGGCTTTTTCCGTTTGACACGGGGGCGGGATGTACCGTCACACTCCGCAGCGTCACCGCAGCGCCTACACCGAGTGCCGACCGGAAGAAGAGCGAAGTTGTCCCCGACCAGCGAGACCGCACAGGGCGGCCGCCGACTCGTCATCGTCGAGTCGCCTGCCAAGGCGAAGACGATCAAGGGCTACCTCGGCCCCGGATACGTCGTCGAGGCGAGCGTCGGGCACATCCGTGACCTGCCGAACGGGGCCGCCGAGGTCCCGGCCAAGTACAAGGGCGAGCCGTGGGCCCGGCTCGGCGTGAACGTCGACGCCGATTTCCAGCCCATCTATGTCGTCAACCACGACAAGAAGGACCAGGTCAAGAAGCTCAAGGAGCTGCTGGCCGACTCCGACGAGCTCTTCCTCGCCACCGATGAGGACCGCGAGGGCGAGGCCATCGCCTGGCACCTCCAGGAAGTCCTCAAGCCGAAGGTCCCCGTCCGCCGGATGGTCTTCCACGAGATCACCAAGGACGCGATCCGCGAGGCCGTCGCCAATCCGCGCGAGCTGAACAAGAAGCTCGTCGACGCCCAGGAGACCCGCCGCATCCTCGACCGCCTCTACGGCTACGAGGTCTCGCCGGTCCTGTGGAAGAAGGTCATGCCGCGGCTCTCGGCCGGCCGCGTGCAGTCCGTCGCCACCCGTCTCGTCGTCGAGCGCGAGCGCGAGCGCATCGCCTTCCGCTCCGCCGAGTACTGGGACCTCACCGGCACCTTCGCCACCGGGCGCGGCGGCGACGCCAGTGACCCGGGCAGCATCGCCGCGCGGCTGACCGCCGTCGACGGCCGCCGCGTCGCGCAGGGCCGTGACTTCGGCTCGACCGGCCGGCTCAAGGACGGCTCGCAGGTCCTGCACCTGGACGAGGCCAATGCCCGCGCGCTGGCCGCGGCCCTCGCGGACTCCGCCTTCTCGGTGCGCTCCGTCGAGTCCAAGCCGTACCGCCGCTCGCCGTACGCGCCGTTCCGCACGACCACCCTCCAGCAGGAGGCGTCGCGCAAGCTCGGCTTCGGCGCGAAGGCCACCATGCAGGTGGCACAGAAGCTGTACGAGAACGGCTTCATCACCTATATGCGTACGGACTCCACCACGCTGTCCGACACCGCGGTCTCCGCGGCCCGGGCGCAGGTGACCCAGCTGTACGGCGCCGACTATCTGCCGGAGAAGCCGCGCACGTACGCCGGCAAGGTCAAGAACGCGCAGGAGGCGCACGAGGCGATCCGGCCTTCGGGTGATCGTTTCCGCACGCCCGCCGAGACCGGTCTGACCGGCGATCAGTTCCGGCTCTACGAGCTCATCTGGAAGCGGACCGTCGCCTCCCAGATGAAGGACGCGACCGGCAACTCCGTCACCGTCAAGATCGGCGGCCGGGCGAGCGACGGCCGGGAGGCCGAGTTCAGCGCGTCCGGCAAGACGATCACCTTCCACGGCTTCATGAAGGCGTACGTCGAGGGCGCCGACGACCCGAACGCCGAGCTCGACGACCGCGAGCGCCGTCTCCCGCAGGTCACCGAGGGCGACGCGCTGACGGCCGAGGAGATCACCGCCGACGGCCACGCCACCAAGCCCCCGGCGCGCTACACCGAGGCGTCGCTGGTCAAGGAGCTGGAGGAGCGGGAGATCGGCCGCCCGTCGACGTACGCGTCGATCATCGGCACAATCCTCGACCGCGGCTACGTCTTCAAGAAGGGCACGGCCCTGGTGCCGTCCTTCCTGTCCTTCGCCGTCGTGAACCTCCTGGAGAAGCACTTCGGGCGGCTCGTCGACTACGACTTCACCGCCTCCATGGAGGAGGACCTCGACCGCATCGCGCGCGGCGAGGCCCAGGCCGTGCCGTGGCTGCGCCGCTTCTACTTCGGTTCGGCGGACGGCCCCGAGGGCTCCGCCGCCGACGCGGGCAACGGCGACGGCGACCACCTCGGCGGCCTCAAGGAGCTCGTCACCGACCTGGGCGCGATCGACGCCCGCGAGGTCTCCTCGTTCCCGGTCGGCGAGGGCATCGTGCTGCGCGTCGGCCGCTACGGCCCGTACGTCGAGCGCGGCGAGAAGGACTCCGAGGGCCACCAGCGCGCCGACGTGCCGGACGACCTGGCGCCCGACGAGCTCACCGTCGCGTACGCCGAGGAGCTGCTCGCCAAGCCGAGCGGCGACTTCGAGCTGGGCAAGGACCCCGAGAGCGGCAACCAGATCGTCGCCAAGGACGGCCGCTACGGCCCGTACGTCACCGAGATCCTGCCCGAGGGCACGCCCAAGACCGGCAAGAACGCCGTGAAGCCGCGGACCGCCTCGCTCTTCAAGACCATGTCGCTCGACACGGTCACCCTCGAGGACGCGCTCAAGCTGATGTCGCTGCCGCGCGTCGTCGGCAAGGACGCCGAGGGCGTGGAGATCACCGCGCAGAACGGCCGCTACGGCCCGTATCTGAAGAAGGGCACCGACTCGCGCTCCCTGGAGACCGAGGACCAGCTCTTCACGATCACGCTCGACGAGGCGCTGGCGATCTACGCCCAGCCCAAGCAGCGCGGCCGCGCCGCGGCCAAGCCGCCGCTGAAGGAGCTCGGCACGGACCCGGTCAGCGAGCGTCCGGTCGTGGTCAAGGACGGCCGGTTCGGCCCGTACGTGACCGACGGCGAGACCAACGCGACGCTGCGCCGTGACGACGACGTCGAGACGATCACGCCGGAGCGGGGCTACGAACTGCTCGCCGAGAAGCGGGCGAAGGGGCCGGCGAAGAAGACCGCCAAGAAGGCGCCCGCGAAGAAGGCGACGGCGAAGAAGACGGCCGCCAAGAAGACGACGGCCGCCAAGAAGACCGCCGCGAAGAAGACGACGGCCGCCGCGAAGAAGACCACGACGGCCAAGAAGACCGCCGCGAAGAAGACGGCGGCGGCGTCCAAGGCCGCGGCGGAGTAGAGGTTTCGCTGTTCGCGACGCCGGGCGGGCTGGATTCCTCCAGCCCGCCCGGCGTTTCACGTGCTCCGGCGGCGCCCCGCGTGCTCGTACGCGCGTTCCATGAAGACGCGAGGCCCCGGCGCGGCCGGATAGGCTGGCAGGATGACGCGAGCCGAGCAGCCAACAGTGGAAACCCCCACATCCGGGGCACTGGCCGAGGACTCCCGCGAGCGTGCCGTACGGGCCCTGCTGCGCCTTCCCCCGCTGCGGCGGCTGTGGAGCGCCCAGTTCGCCGGCGGGATCGGGGACGCCCTCGCCCTGCTGGTGCTCCTGCTGCTGTCGTTCCAGGCGGCGGTCGCGGCGGGCTCCTTCGGGGGCGGTTATCGCGGTGCCGCCCTGGCGGTCGCCGCGGTCCTCGGCGCGCGGCTGCTCGCGACCCTGGTCTTCGGTGCCGTCCTGCTCGGCCCGGTCTCCTCGCTGATCGCGCCGAACGGCCCGCTGGACCGCCGCTGGACCATGCTCGTCGCCGACGGCGTACGGGTGGCGCTGCTCGCGGTGGCGCCGCTGTGGATCGGCTGGACCGGCACCAGGGCCCTCGCGCTGCTGCTGGTGTCCGCCTTCGTCGTGGGCGTCGCCGAGCGGTTCTGGACCGTGGCCAAGGACGGCGCGGCGCCCGCGCTGCTGCCGCGGCCGCCCAACGAGGGCACCGCCGTCCGGCCGCTGCCGGACCCCTACGACGCGCTGCGCCGCCTCTCGCTGCGGACGAACTTCGTCGCGCTGCCCATAGCCGCCGCCGCGCTCGTCGTCATCACCCTGATCAGCAATCTGCTTGGCTCCGGGATCGCGTGGTTCCATGCGCACCAGGCGGCGCTGGGCTCCTTCCTGGCGGCCGCGCTGTTCGCCGGTTCCGCCTCGATCCTCTACCTCCTCGAACTTCCCGGCGTGCAGTCGCCGCGCGTGCGCTCCCCCCTTGAGGGACTGCGCCGCCCCCGGACGCCGCACGGCCCCGACACCGGCCGCACGGGTGCCATCCCGGTGCTCGTCCTCGCCTGCGCCGCCGTCGCGGGCGCGATCGCCGCGGCCGTCGGCGTGGCCACGCTCCAGGCCGTCGACCTGGGCGGCGGGCCGGTCGCCTTCGGACTGCTGGTGCTCGCGCTGAGCGGCGGTCCCGTCATCGGCATCCGCACCGCGCGGAAGGTCCTGCCGGGCTTCTCGCGTCGCCGCCTGCTCGCCCTGGCCCTCGCCCTGACGGGCCTCGCGCTGCTGATCGCGGGGCTGGTGCCGGACCCGACGACGGTCCTGCTGCTGATCCTGCTCGCGGGCGTCGGCGCCGGCGTCGTCGCCAACACCGGGCACTCCCTGCTCGACCAGGAGACCGAGGAGGCCCGGCGGGCCCGTACGACCGACCATCTGCACGCCGTCGTCCGCGTCACCGCGGCGCTCGGCGCGGTGGTCGCGCCACTGCTCGCCGCCGCCATCGGGCCGCACCGGCTGGAGAGCGGCAGCTTCGTCTTCTCGCACGGCGGGGCCGCGTTCACGCTGATGCTCATCGGCGCGCTGCTGCTGCCCGTCGGCGCCATCGTCCTGGGTAAGACGGACGACCGGCACGGCGTACCGTTCCGCCGCGACCTGATGGACGTCCTGCGGGGCGGCGACCCCACGCAGGCGCCGTCGGGCACCGGCTTCTTCATCGCCTTCGAGGGCGGCGACGGCGCCGGCAAGTCGACACAGGTGCAGGCCGTCGCCGACTGGATCCGCGGCAAGGGCCACGAGGTCGTCGTCACCCGGGAGCCCGGCGCCACGGCCATCGGCAAGCGGCTGCGCGCGATCCTGCTCGACGTCGGCTCCGCCGGTCTGTCCGACCGGGCCGAGGCCCTGCTCTACGCCGCCGACCGCGCGCAGCACGTCGACTCCGTCGTGCGGCCCGCGCTGGAGCGCGGCGCGGTGGTCATCACCGACCGCTACATCGACTCCTCCGTCGCCTATCAGGGCGCCGGGCGCGACCTCTCGCCGACCGAGATCGCCCGCATCTCCCGCTGGGCCACGGACGGGCTCGTTCCGCATCTGACGGTGCTGCTCGACGTCTCGCCCGAGACCGCCCGCGAGCGCTTCACGGAGGCGCCGGACCGGCTGGAGTCCGAGCCGGCGGAGTTCCACCAGCGCGTACGGACCGGCTTCCTCACCCTCGCCGCCGCCGACCCCGCGCGGTATCTCGTCGTGGACGCCGGGCAGGAGCCGGAGGCCGTCTCCACGGTCGTACGGCACCGGCTCGACGAGGTCCTCCCGCTCTCCGCCCAGGAGATCGAGGCCCGCGAGCAGGCCCGCAAGGCGGCCGAGGAGGAGGCACGGCGCAAGGCCGAGGAAGAGGCCGCGCGCAAGGCGGAGGAGGAGCGCCTGGAGCGCGAGCGCCAGGCGCGGCTCGCCAAGCTGCGGGCCGAGGAGGAAGAGCGCAAGCGGCGCGAGGCGGAAGAGGCGCGCCGGCGGGAAGAGGCACGACTCGCCGAGGAGGCCCGGCAGCGGGCCGAGGAAGAGCGGCTGGCGGCCGAGCAGGAGCGCAAGCGGCGCGAGGCGGAGGAGCGTACGCGCGCCGCCGAGCAGGAACGACTCCGCAAGCAGGCCGAGGAAGAGGCCCGGCTGCGCGCCGAGGCGGAGGAACGGCGCCGGGAGAAGCAGCGCAAGGCGGAAGAGGCCCTGCTGCGGGCCGAGCGGGCGCGCGTCGAGGCGGAGGCGGCGGCCGCGGCTGCTTCGGCCTCCGCCGCTGCGTCGGCTTCTGCTTCTTCGGCTTCTGCTTCTTCTTCGGCTTCCGAGGCGCCGACGGTCGAGCGGCCTTCGCTGCGGAAGGACGCCCGGCGGGACGACTCCGCCGACTCCGCGGATTCCGACGCGACGCAGACGGTCGAGACGCCGGCCCCGCCGGCTTCCGGCGGCTCCGACCGTACGCAGACGGTGCGCAGGCCGATCGTCGGCCGGCCGGACCCGCGGCGGGGCGACCCCGACCTGACGCCGACGGTCGAGCGGCCGCGCGTCGAGCGGTCGCGTGCGGAGCAGCGTGCGGAGCGTGTGGAGCCGGAGGGTGCGGCTGATGAGACGGCGGTGCTGCCGCCTGTGCGGCCTGCGGCGCCGGTGGAGCGGTCGCGTGCGGAGCAGCGTGCGGAGCGTGTGGAGCCGGAGGGTGCGGCTGATGAGACGGCGGTGCTGCCGCCCGTGCGGCCCGCACCGCCGGTCGTCCGCCCGGAGGCGCCGCAGCGCGTCACCTGGGGGATGGAGCCGGAGAGGACGCCGGCCGACTCCGGCTCGGAGTCCGAGGAGACGGCGGTGCTCCCGCAGCCGGTGGCCCGCCCTGAGGCGAAGCCTGCGTCCGGTGGGTCCGGTCGGCCTGGGGCGTCCGGGTCTGCCGGTGGGTCGGGGGCGTCCGGGGCGTCTGGTGGATCTGGCCGGTCCGGGGCATCCGGTGCGGGCGCTGGATCCAGTGCGGCCGGTGGATCCGGTGCGTCCGGTGCTTCCTCGGAGGACGAGACCGCGGTGCTTCCGCCCGTACGTTCCGAAGGCCCCGCTCCGGCCGCGCGGCCCGACCGCCCCGAGGACCCGGCGGACCGCGTGCCGACCTGGCTCTTCCGGCCGGAGGACAGCGAGCGGACACACGAGATGCCGCGTACGACGGAGGAGGAGCCGGAGAGCCGTCGACGCCGCCCGGGCTGGGCGGAACCGTCCTCCGACGACGCACCCACGCTGGCGGACGAACTGCTGGGCCCGCGTGAGGACACGCGCCGCCCGTCGGACGACGAACAGAAGGGGCGCCGGCGGGGCGGGCGCTGAGACGATCGCCGGTGCCTGGGGTGGCCCTCCTCGCCCACTCCCGGCTCCCTGCCCCGTCGGCCCGTCCGGTGGGCCCGCTGCTCTGCCGGCTCGGTCGGCGTAGGCCGACCGTCGTGCCCCGGCCGGTGGCTGTCTCTCCGGGGTCGGCCGTGGCCAGGAGCCCGGGGCCGGGCCGGGGGGCGTTGGCCATCAGCCGGCCCGTCCGGCCCTGGGGGCGTGCGACGGGTGTTTCCCGGCCTGGGGACAGGCCCGTAGTGGCCTTACGGCTTTGCTGATTCCGTCACCGGGTCGGCCCGTCCGGTCTGGGCGTGCGGAGGGGGCCCGTGGCTGGGTGTGGCTGGGGCGGAAGGTCCGCGATGGCCTCAGGGTTTTGCCGACTCCGGGCCTCACCCGCGTCGGCCCGTCTGGCCTGGGGGCCTGCGGCGGGTGCTTCCGGAGGCTGGGCCTCGTTGGGGCGGAAGGCGGCGTCCTTACAGCTGATTCCGTGCCCGTCCGTCACCGCGTCGGCCTGTCCGGCCAGGGGGCATGCGGCGGGCTGTTTCCCCGGCTGGGCGCAGCCCGTGTGGATGGCTTGCGCGGCCTTACGGTTGGTCGGCTTCGTACCTGTGCTCCTCGTCGCGTCGGCCTGTCCGGGCCAGGGGGCATGCGGCGGGGTGCTTCTCCGGCTGGGCGCAGCCCGTGCGGAAGGCTCGCGCGGCCTTACGGTTCACCGGCTTCGTACCGCGCCCCTCGCCGCATCGGCCCGTCCGGCCCGAGGGCACCGCATCGGCCCGTCCGGCCCGAGGACGTGGCGGGCGGTGTCAGTGCCGTGTCCCACAATGGGTAGCCGCAGGACGAACAGTGCGCTCGGAGGCAGCCATGGCGGTGTGGGACGACCTGGTCGGTCAGGACCGGGTGACGGAGCAGCTCTCCGCTGCCGCCCGCGACGCGGACGCGTTCGTCACGGGCGGAGGCGGCGGGGGCGGCGGTTCGATGACGCACGCCTGGCTGTTCACCGGTCCGCCCGGGTCCGGGCGGGCCACGGCGGCCCGCGCGTTCGCCGCCGCGCTCCAGTGCGTCAGCCCCGACCGGTCCCTCGGCGGGGCCCCCGGCTGCGGTTTCTGCGACGGCTGCCACACCAGCCTCGTGGGCACCCACGCGGACGTGGAGGTCGTGCGCACCGACCAGCTGTCGATCGGCGTCAAGGAGACCCGCGACCTCGTCCGCCGCGCCCAGCTGTCCCCGGCCGGCGGCCGCTGGCAGGTGATCGTCCTGGAGGACGCCGACCGCCTGACCGAGGGCGCGGGCAACGTCCTGCTCAAGGCGGTGGAGGAGCCCGCTCCGCGCACCGTGTGGCTGCTGTGCGCGCCCTCCCTGGAGGATGTGCTGCCGACGATCCGTTCCCGCTGCCGCCTGCTCACCCTGCGGACGCCGCCCGTCGCCGCGGTCGCGGAGCTCCTCGTCCGCCGTGACGGCATCGAGCCCGACATCGCGGGGCAGTCCGCGCGGGCCACGCAGGGTCACATCGGCAGGGCCCGCCGCCTCGCCACGGACGAGCGCGCCCGCGCCCGTCGCGCGGCCGTCCTCAGACTCCCGCTCCGCGTCGACGACGTCGGCGGCTGCCTCAAGGCCGCGCAGGAGCTGATCGACGCGGCCGCCGAGGATGCCAAGCAGGTCGCCGAGGAGGTCGACACGAAGGAGACCGAGGAACTGCGCGCCGCCCTTGGCGCGGCGGCGGGCACCGGCAGCCGCCTCCCGCGCGGTACGGCGGGCGCTATGAAGGAGCTTCAGGACCGCCAGAAGCGCCGCAGCACGCGCACCCAGCGCGACAGCCTCGACCTCGCCCTCGTGGATCTGACCGGCTTCTACCGCGACGTGCTGGCCATGCAGCTCGGCTCGCGCGTGGAGCTCGCCAACACCGACTCCCGGGACGCCCTCCAGCGCGTCGCCGCGGGCTCCGGGCCGGAGCGGACGCTGCGCCGTATCGAGGCGATCATCGAGTGCCGCCGCGCCCTCGACCGGAACGTGGCACCGCTCCTCGCGGTCGAGGCGATGACGATGGCACTGCGGGCCGGCTGAGCCCGCGTCCAGCCCGCATCTGAGCCCGCGTCCGAGCCCGCCGGGAGCGGGCTCCCGGCGCAGGCGCCGGATCCCACGCCTCTGTCGACGCGCCCCCACGCGCGCACCGGCCCACAGTTACGCGATCTCACTCATACGAGCCCAAGTGGCCCGGCAAGTGGCCATGCCGCACACCCATATGGATACGCTCCGTGCGGGCATCGTGATCTGTCGTAACCAACGGTCATTCCCGCTGCTCGTCCTTTTCATGCCACATCACTCCATCAGAGGGACCAGCCGATGGACTCCAGCCGTCTGCTCCGCACCTCAGGCGCCGTCATCGCGACCGCGGCACTGCTGATCTCCGGCTGTGCCCTGGAGGACTCGGCGCCGAGCGCGTCCGCGGCGGCGAGACCGCAGGCCCAGGGGGACGGACGGGCCTGGGGCGACTTCCCCGCCGCGGGCGCGATCGGGGCCGGCGGCTCCCTCGCGGGCCCGGCGGGCACCCTGGCGCCGCTCCCGAGGGAGCTGCCCTCCGCGCTGCGGCCCTACTACGCGCAGAAGCTCGCCTGGCACGCGTGCGGCGGCGCCGGGTTCGAGTGCGCCAGCCTGACCGCGCCCCTGGACTACGACCGGCCGCGGGCGGGTGACGACATCAAGCTCGCCGTCTCCCGCAAGAAGGCGAGTGGCCCCGGTGCGCACCTCGGCTCCCTGATGGTCAATCCGGGCGGTCCGGGCGGCTCGGCGATCAACTACCTCCAGCAGTACGCGGCGACCGGCTACCCCGCCGCCGTCCGCGCCCGGTACGACCTGGTCGGCATGGACCCGCGCGGCGTCGCCGCGAGCGAACCGGTCAGCTGTCTCACCGACGCCGAGATGGACGCCTACACGCAGGTGGACCAGACGCCCGACGACGCCACCGAGATCGCCGAGCTGGTCGAGGCGTACCAGAAGTTCGCGGACGGCTGCGCGAGCCGCTCCGGCAGGCTCCTGCCCCATGTCTCGACCGTCGACGCCGCCCGCGACATGGACGTCCTCCGCGCGGTCCTGGGCGACGAGAAGCTGACGTACGTCGGCGCCTCGTACGGCACCTTCCTCGGTGCCACCTACGCCGGGCTCTTCCCGTCCCGCGTCGGCCGCGTGGTGCTCGACGGCGCCCTGGACCCCTCCCTGGACGCGGAGCGGATCAACCGCGACCAGACCGCCGGCTTCCAGACCGCCTTCACCGCCTTCGCGCAGGACTGCCTCAAGCGCACGGACTGCCCCCTCACCCCCGCCACGAACGTCGCGGCGGCGGGGGACCGGCTCGCCGCGCTCTTCAAGCAGCTCGACGCCCACCCGGTCCCGGCCGGCAAGCGCGAGCTCACCGAGAGCCTGGCCACGACGGGTGTGATCTCGGCCATGTACGACGAGGCCGCCTGGGGCCTCCTGCGCAAGGGGGTGCGGGACGCGGAGCACGGCGACGGCGCCCTGCTGCTCAGGCTCTCGGACGCCTATTACGAGCGGGACGGCAAGGGCTCGTACACCAACCTGATGTTCGCCAACGCAGCCGTGAACTGCCTCGATCTCCCGCCGGCCTTCCGCGACCCGAACGATGTCCGCGAGGCCCTCCCCGCATTCCGCAAAGCGTCGCCCGTCTTCGGCGCCAGCCTCGCCTGGTCCTCGCTGACCTGCGGTTATTGGTCGGTGCCCGCCACCGGCCGCCCGCACCGCATCCCCGCGCGGGGAGCCGCCCCGATCCTCGTCGTCGGCACCACCCGCGACCCCGCGACCCCCTACCCCTGGGCCCGCTCCCTCGCCTCGCAGCTGTCCTCCGGCCGCCTCCTCACCTACGACGGCGACGGTCACACGGCCTACACGCGGGGCAGCAAGTGCATCGACTCCGCGATCAACAACTACCTCCTCACGAACACCCCGCCACCCGCCGACCAGAAGTGCTCCTGACCTGCGGATCCCCGCTCCCGGCGGCCGTGTACGGAGCACCCCTCGAAACTGTGTAGACTTGGCCGCGCTGCTGATGCCGAACCGGTGTCCGGCAGCTTGCCGCCTTAGCTCAGTTGGCCAGAGCAACGCACTCGTAATGCGTAGGTCTCGGGTTCGAATCCCGAAGGCGGCTCCGATGAAGTCCAGGTCACATTGCCCGTGACCTGGGCTTTTTCTTATGCCGAGACGCGGCGGGGGCGGAATTTGATGATCCTCGCCCCCTGCGTGCCCATCCTGTATTTGCAGCCGCATCGACGGCCTGCCCCGCAGGAGGGCCGGCCTGTCCAGCAGTACAGTGTGTGCGGCGCGGGAAGTGCCGGAATGCGTGCGCGATGATGAGGGACGGGGCGGGGAACCCGCTGGATCGGCTCTCGCGGCCGTGAGGATGTCTTCAGTTCTTCCGGTTGAGGCGGTCGCGGATCGCGGGGCAGAGGGAGGCCGTCCGGCTGCGGGGGTGACGTGAGGGGGCGGAATGACCACTGCGTGGTTGATGCTGGCGCTGGGCAACAGCCGGGAGCACGCCGGGAACGACGGCTATGACGACAGTCCGTCCCGGCACTACAGCTGGGACAGCACCGTTCAGAACCATGCCCGTGTGGCGGTGGGGGACGTGATAGCCCTCTGGGACAGGAGAGAACTCATCGGCGTCTCGGTGATAGAGGCGATCGACACCGCGACCGCCGAGAAGACGCTGTACTCCTGTCCGCAGTGCGGTAAGGCCGACATCAAGCAGCGTCAGAGGGAGAAGCCGGCGTACCGCTGCGGCAAGTGTGGGCACCTGTTTTCCGTCGCGCGCCAGAAGACCAGGACAGTGACCACCTATCGGTCCGTGCACGGCAAGCGATGGATGGACGGTCGCGGTCTGCTCTCGGGCTCCGAGCTACGGGCCCTTTGCGACGCCCCGAAGTCGCAGCTGAGTATGCGCCCCGTGCGGTGGGAGCGGCTGCGGCAGGCGCTTCTTGACGTCACCGGCCAAGCCGGCACGGTCAAGGACATAGCCGCAGCCACTCGCCTGGCCATAGCGGGGGGCCACAGGGAGTCGCTGGTGCGCGTGCGCGTCGGGCAAGAGGCGTTCCGCAAACAGCTGTTGCGGGAGCAGGGCGAGATATGCGCCTTCACGGGTCCGACACCCGCTGCCGCCCTGGAAGCGGCGCACCTCTACAGCTACGCCGAGAGCGGTGAGCACCACGAATACGGTGGACTGCTGCTGCGCCGTGACATCCACCGGCTCTTCGACCTCGGCCATATCGCAGTCGACACCGCCTCCGGAACGCTCGATGTCGCCTCGAGCCTGCACCGCTATCCGTGCTACGCGCAGCTGCATGGCCGGCCTCTGGCGGTGCGGCTACGGCCCGAGCACAGGGTCTGGCTCGATGCGCACTGGCTCAGCGAGCGACCACGCGACTGACAGGGGCGCCGCGCCGTACTGCTCGACCGTCCCGGCCGGACGATGCCAGCCTCGTGCGTATCGGCAGGAACTGCCCCGCTACCGAAGGCCGGTCGCCCCCAACGCTTCGCGGGTCCGGGTGACGATTGCCGCCGCTGTGATGCCGTTGCGTTCCACGAGGTGGGACTGGGCGCCCGTGCCGTGGGCGAAGTGGTCGCCCACGGCGACGCGGCGTACGGGGGTGGGGACGCCGAGTTCGGCGATCGTCTCGGCGGTCGCGGAGCCCAGGCCGCCCGCTGCCCAGTGTTCCTCGACGGTGACGACGGCCCTCGTCGCCCGCGCCGCCGCGATCAGCGCGCCGGTGTCCAGCGGCTTGATCGTGTGGAAGTTGAGGACCGTCGCCTCGATGCCCGACTCGGCGAGCGTGCCGGCCGCTTCGAGGGCGCCGAGGACGGGGTACGGGCCGGTGGCCACCAGGGTCACGTCGCCGCCCTCGCGCAGCCGCTGTGCCTCGCCGAGCCGCTGCGGCGGGGCACCGGCCGGGAGGCCGGGGGTGGCGTTGCGGCCGAGCCGGATGTAAACGGGGCCGGGGAGCTCCTGGGCCTGCCGGATGAGGGACTCCGTGGAGGCGGCGTCCGTGGGGACCACGACAGTGAGGTTCGGGAGCAGCCGGGTGATGGCCAGGTCCTCCAGGGAGTGGTGCGTGGAGCCCAGGTGGCCCGCGGCGAGACCGCCGTGGGTGGCGGCGATCCGCACCGGGAGGTTGTTCAGGGCGATGTCCAGCTTCAGCGACTCCAGCGCCCGCGTGGTGGCGAACGTCGCCATCGTGTTGACGTACGGCAGCCGCCCGGATCTCGCCAGGCCCGCGGCCACGCCCATCAGGTTCTGCTCGGCGATGCCGAGGTTGACGTAGCGGGCGGCGGCGGCGCCGAAGTCCACGCCGTTGAACAGGCCGGTGTCGCTGTCCAGGCACACCACCCGCTCGTCCGCGGCGAGGAACTCCGCCAGCAGGTCGCGGTAGACCTCACGGCTGGACGGGATCGCGGGCGCCGCGGGAGCGGTCCGCTCCGGGGCGCGCGGGGCGTCGGGTGCCACGGTGGTCATGCCTGTGCCGCCTTCCTGGACTGGGCGCGCAGGATCGCCAGCGCCCTCTTCTTCGGTCGCTCGCCGAGGCGGGCGTAGTGGCTGCGCGTCTGGCCCTCGATGTAGGGCAGGCCGCGGCCCTTGACCGTCCGCGCGATCAGCACGGTAGGCCGGTCCGCGTCGGCGGGGATGCCGTCGAACGCGGCGCGGAGCAGGGCGATGTCGTGGCCGTCCACCTCGCGCGCGTGCCACCCGAAGCTGCGCCAGCGGTCGGCCAGCGGCTCCAGGGCGACGGCGTTCTCGGTGGGGCCGGTGATCTGGAGGCTGTTGCGGTCGACGACGGCGACGAGCCGGCCGAGCCCGAGCGAACCGGCGGCCATCGCGGCCTCCCAGTTCGAGCCCTCCTGGAGCTCGCCGTCACCGAGGACGACGAAGGTGCGCCGGGGGGAGGCGTCCAGCCGGGCCGCGAGGGCGAAGCCGACGCCCAGCGGCAGCCCGTGCCCGAGGGAGCCGGTGGGCATCTCGACGCCGGGCACGGCCGGGTTGGGGTGCGCGGAGAAGAGGCTCTCCGGACGGCCGTACGTGGCGAGGTCCTCGGCGGGGAAGAAGCCGCGCTCCGCCAGGGCGGCGTAGAGGCCGATCGCGCCGTGGCCCTTGCTCAGCAGCAGCACGTCGCGCTCGGGGTCGTCGGGCGCGGCGGGGTCGACGCGCAGCACCGAGCGGTAGAGGGTCACCAGGATCTCGACGAGGGACATCGAGCCGCCGAGGTGCCCCCCTTCGGCGGAGCCGCACATCTCCACGATCAGTTCGCGGACGCGCAGG
Organism: Streptomyces sp. NPDC025618; assembly: GCF_055558795.1. Lineage (NCBI taxonomy): Bacteria > Bacillati > Actinomycetota > Actinomycetes > Kitasatosporales > Streptomycetaceae > Streptomyces > Streptomyces sp. NPDC025618. The sequence continues at coordinate 33,289 of NZ_JBVHLW010000051.1, forward strand.
GCGTGTTCCTCGGGCGGGAGGTCGCCGGTCCAGGCGCTGCCCGCGAGGGAACCGGTGGGGGGTGTGGCACTCATCAGCAGTCCTCGGTTGCGTGCGGAGCGGGGGCCTGCGCGGGGAGTGAGGTGCCGAGTTCGCGCAGGGCGGCGGACAGCACCTCGATGCCGCCGAGGTAGTCGGACAGCACGACGTGCTCGTCGTCGGCGTGGTCGAGCCTGCTGTCACCGGGCCCGTACGTGGCCATCGGGACGTCCCAGACCTCGGCCAGGGTGTTCATGTCGGAGGTCGCCGTCTTCACCTTCAGCGACGGCTTGGCGCCCTGCTGCCGGATGCCCGCCGTGAGCGCCCGGACGACGGGGTCCGTGCGGCTCACGCGGCACGCCTCGACGGTGTTGACGACCGTGATCCGGCCCTCCGGCACGGACTCGGTCAGCTGCTGGACGAGCTTGTGGTGGTCGAATCCGGGCGGGACGCGGACGCTGAACTCCGCGGTGGCCTCCGTGAGATCGCCGTTGATCGACACGAGCGTGGGGCCCGGCTGGTCGAAGGAGCCGTGGCCCGCGTCCGGCCCGAGCAACTCCAGCAGCGTGGTCCAGGCTCCCGCGGCCAGCTCGGTGGCCTTGGGCAGGGGGTTGCTGGGGTGTGTCGCCTCGCACGCCACCTCGTAGCGGAGGTCGAGCTTGCCCTTGTAGCCGAGCACGACCGTCGACCAGCCGCTGGGCTCGCCGATGACGAAGGCGTCCGGCCGGGGGTGGGTGCGGCGGATGTGCACGGCGCCGCGCGACAGCGCCGTCTCCTCCTCCACGGCGCCCACGACCACGACGCGCCCGCGGAAGTCCGTCGCGGCGGCGGCCGCGCAGACCATGGTCGCCAGCGGGGTCTTGGCGTCCACGGCGCCGCGTCCGTACAGCCGCCCCTCGGCGGCGTGGACGGGCAGGTCGCCGGTGACGGTGTCCATGTGCCCGAGGAGCAGCACGGTCGGCCCGGGGCCGCGGACGATCTCGCCGACGGCGTTGCCCGCCTCGTCGACCCGGGCGTCGAACCCGAGCTCCGTCATGCTCCGTACCAGGAACGCGGCGAGCTCCCCCTCCCCGTACGAGGGGGACGGGATCTCCAGCATGCGGCGCAGCATGCCGACCGCGTACGACTCCGTGACCGGGCTCGGCGCGGTCACCGGTGTGAGCGTCATCGGGGTGCCTCTTCCCTGGCGGTGGTGTGGGAGATCACGATCTCGGTGGCGTGGCCCGCGAGCGCGGCCCGTACGGGGTCGGGGCGGCGGCCGTCGGCGACCAGCACGCGTCGCGCGCCGGCGAGCAGGGCCTCCCGGGCCGCGATGAGCTTGAGGCCCATGCCGCCGCCGACGTGCGGCGGCGCGCCGGTGGGCGGTACGGCGCAGACCGGCAGCACGGAGGTCTCGTCGGCGGGGTCCGCGAGGACGCCCGGCGCGCCGGTCAGCAGGACGAGGGTCTTCGCTCCGAGGGCTCCGGCGACGGCCGCGGCGGCGCGGTCGGCGTCGGTGTTCACCGGGCGGCCGTCCTCCGCGACGGCCGGCGGGGAGACGACGGGCACCGAACCGGCTTCCAACAAGGTATGCAGCAGCGCGGTGTTCACCTCCACCACGCGTCCGCTGTGGTCGTCGCGGACGAGCACCTTGCGGCCGTCGACGATCGCGCGGTGCGCGGACTTGCGCCTGGCGCGCAGCAGACCGCCGTCGAGACCGGTGAGCCCTACGGCGCTGACGCCCGCCTCGACGAGCGCGCCGACGAGGCGGGGCTTGGCGAGTCCGGCGAGGGCCAGGTGGACCACTTCCAGGGTCGCGGAGTCGGTGTGCCGGGCGGAGACGCCGTCCGGCGAGGTGAGGCGGCGGAGCGGGACGCCCATGCGGCGCGCCAGGTCCTCGATGTCGGCGGAGCCGCCGTGCACGAGGGCGACGCGGGCGCCCTCGTGGGTCATCGCCGCGACGTCCTCGCAGATCGCCAGCGGGTCCACCGCGGCGTTGCCGCCGCACTTGACGACGGTGATGTGCTGCATGTTCTCCGGCCTTCCGGCTTCTGGGGGCGCGGCGGTCCTGTCCCGCGGTCCCGTACGCGGGTCAGTTCGGGTGCAGGCCCGTGAACGCGAGGCCCAGGTCCTCCGGCCAGCCCTGGCGGATGTTCAGGCACTGCACGGCGTTGCCCGAACCGCCCTTGACGAGGTTGTCGAGCGCGCCCACCACGACCGCGGTGCCGTCCTCGTCGCCGACCGAGAAGCCGACGTCGCAGAAGTTCGACCCGGAGAGGATCTTCGGCTCGGGCAGTCGGTACAGGCCGCGCTTCTGCGCGACGACGCGCACGAACCGCTCCCCGGCGTACGCCTCGCGGTAGGCCCGGCGCAGCGCGCGCTCGTCCGTGCCCTCGGTGAGCTGGACGCGGCAGAGCACCTGCACGCCGCGCACGGCCTCCACGCCGGTGGCGGTCATGCTGACCGGCAGCCCGGTGGACTGGGCGATCTCCGCTTGGTGGCGGTGGCTGTTGGGCGCGAAGATCCGCATGGCGCCGCTGCGTTCGGCGTGGAGGTTGGACGAGCCGGCCGAGACGCCGGAGCCGCTGGATCCGGTGCGGGCGTCGATCTGGACGCTCCCGTTGAGCAGTCCGGCCTCGCTGAGCGGACGGAGCGCCAGGATGCCGGCTGTCGCCATGCAGCCGGGTACGGAGACGCGGTCGCTCTCCCGGATCTCCTCGCGGTGCCACTCCGGCAGGCCGGTGGTGAAGGTGGGGATGAGCTCGGGCGCGGTGTGCGGGGTGCCGTAGTGCCGTTCGTAGACCTCCGCCTCGCGCAGCCGGAAGTCGCCGGAGAGGTCGATGACCTGTTCGGCCAGCCCGAGGAACTCGGGCATCCGGCCCATGGTCTCCTTGTGCGGGGTGGCCAGGAAGAGGACGTCGAAGCCGCCCTTCGCTTCCGCCAGCCGGTCGTTGGCGACGAAGGTCAGGTCGGTCGCGCCGCGCAGATTGGGGTGCGGGCCGTCCACCCGCTTGCCCGCGAAGCGGTTCGAGGTCGCGACGGTGACCTCGACGCGCGGGTGGCCGATGAGGAGCCGTAGGAGTTCGCCGCCGATGTATCCGGAGGCTCCGACAACCGCTACTCGCAGCATGATTCAGACCTTGTCATGAGGTGTTCGACGATCCGGCCGGCCACGTCCACGCGCTCGCCCATGGCCCGCTGGAAGCCCGAGAACTCGACGCCGTGGTTGACCTCCAGGACCACCACCTCGCCGTCGTCGCTCTCGATCAGGTCGACGCCCGCGATGTCGGCCCCCACGGTCTTCGCGGCCATGACGGCGAGTTCGGCCGTCCCGGGCGAGGGCGTGAACGCCTCCGAGGTCGCGCCGCGCGCCACGTTGGTGCGCCACTGGGTGCCGCGGCGGTAGGTGGCGCCGAGCACCTCGCCGCCCACGACGATCATGCGGATGTCGCGATCGGGCTTGGCGATGAGCTCCTGGACGTAGACGATGTGCGACTGCGGGGCCGGGAGGGCGGCGATGTACTCCATCACCGTCTCCGCCGTCCGGCGGTCCGGCAGCAAGGTCACCAGACGGCCCCAGGAGCCCACGAGCGGTTTGACCACGGCGGGGTAGCCGATCTCCTCCAGGGCGTCGAGCGCGGCCTCCGGTGTGAGGGCGAGCGCGGTGCGGGGGGTGGGCAGGCCGGCCCGGCGCAGGGCCACGGAGGTCTGCCACTTGTCGCCGCAGACCTCGGTGGCCGCCGCCGAGTTGACCACGGTGGCGCCGGCGGCCTCCAGGGCGCGCGCGGCGTAGAGGGCACGGGCGTGGCCGATCTCGCGGTTGAGCACGGTCCGCCACGGCGGCCGCTCCGCGTGCAGAAGGCTCCACGACGCCCGGCTGTCGACGTACTCGCAGTCCGCGCCCCGTCGTTCGAAGGCGTCGAGAAGGCGCTTCTCATCCGCTCTCATACGGGATGCGAGCATCGCGAAGCGGCCCGGGCGCGTGGAGGAGGTCACTCGCCCCAGTCCTCTTCGATCTCCGGGGCCAGCACGAGCTCGACCGGGTCGACGGAGATGAGCTCCAGCTCGCTGGAGCAGCCGGCGCACTCCACGATCTCACTCACCCGGGGGTTCTCCATGAGGGCCACGGAACCTTCGCACTCCGGACACTTCGCCATGAAAACTGCTCTCCCATCGCACTGTTGCGGAATCGCGCACTTGACACGCACTGGATGCGCGGACCAAGGCTAGGGGCCGTGCTTCCGGGCGGACATCCACTCGTTTGATGATTCCCGCGGGCCGATTCCGTTGACCGCGCCGGGCAATTCCTGATGGCGCGTCGACGCGCGTCCACAACTTCTCAACGGCAGGCTGACCGGCCTGTTTCAATTCCCTTGCGCGGGGCCGGAAGTGGCACACGCACCATTGCTACCGGCGCGCCGTTCAGGCTAGGTTGAGGCGCCCGTGTGCAGTATCGGCAGAGTGTGCGAGGAGTGTCATTTTGCGGTCCGCAGAAGCCCCGAGAATTCTGGCCCTCTGGAGCGCTCCGCGCTGCCGTTCCACCGCATTCTTCCGCATGATGTCGGAGCGCGGTGATTTCCGGCTGCTGCACGAGCCGTTCTCGTATCTGATGGAATTCGGTTCCGTGGACGCGGCCGGCCGGCAGATATCCGACGAAGCCGGCCTGCTCGCCCGGATCCGTGAGCTTTCCGCGGAGCGCCCGCTTTTCTTCAAGGACACCACCGACGAGCGCTATCCCGGGCTGCTCGCGGACGCGCGTTTCCTGGCGCGGGACGCGCTGCACACCTTCATCATCCGGCACCCGCGCGAGACGATCGCCTCGTACTACGCCATCAATCCCGGCGTGCGGCAGCACCAGATCGGATTCGAGGCGCAGTACGAGCTCTTCGAGCGCGTCCAGGAGCTGACGGGCACCGTGCCCGCCGTGGTCGACGCCGCGGACCTCGTGGAGGCACCGGAGCGGACCGTGCGGGCGTACTGCGACGCCGCCCGCATCCCGTACCTCCCCGAGGCCCTCCAGTGGCGCAGCGGCAGCCGCCAGGAGTGGGCGCCGAGCGAGAAGTGGCACCGGGACGCGAGCGCGAGCAGCGGCTTCGAGAAGAAGGAGCGCGCGGACCGGGTCGACGTGGACACCCACCCTGTCCTCTCGGAGTACCTGGCGCACCACCTACCGTTCTACGAGAAGCTGCGCGCACACCGGCTGGGTGTCTGACGTGGGAGTACGGGCGGCCGCGGCGCGGCCCCCGGTCGATGCGGTGAGGAGCGGGGGGACCGGAAGGTGACAGTGACGCAGTGCACGTGCGGCACGCCGGAGCGGACGGGCGCCACGGTGTGGCTGACCGGGCTGCCCAGCGCGGGCAAGACCACGATCGCCAAGGCGCTCGCCGAGCGGCTGCGCGGCGAGGGGCACCGGGTCGAGGTGCTGGACGGGGACGAGATCCGCGAGTTCATCTCCGCGGGCCTCGGCTTCAGCCGCGCGGACCGGAACACCAATGTGCAGCGCATCGGCCTGATATCGGAGGTGCTCGCGCGCAACGGCGTGAAGTCGATCGTGCCGGTGATCGCGCCGTACGCCGATTCCCGGGAGGCGGTGCGAGAGCGCCACGACGCCTCGGGGACGGCCTATCTCGAGGTGCACGTCGCGACTCCGGTCGAGGTCTGCTCGGAGCGAGACGTGAAGGGTTTGTACGCCAAGCAGGCAGCCGGCGAGATATCGGGCCTTACGGGGGTCGACGATCCCTATGAGGCACCGGAGTCGCCGGACCTGCGGATCGAGTCGCACACGCAGACCGTGGCCGAGTCGGCCGGCGTACTGTATTCGCTGCTCACGGAGAGGGGCCTGGTGTGAGTGACACCGGTTCGACGGCCTTCGCGCCTGCCGGCGACACCGCCGGTCGATACGCGCTGTCCCACCTGGATGTACTGGAATCCGAAGCGGTGCATATATTCCGGGAGGTGGCGGGTGAGTTCGAGCGGCCGGTGATTCTTTTCTCCGGTGGCAAGGACTCGATCGTGATGCTGCACCTGGCGCTGAAGGCGTTCGCGCCCGCGCCCGTGCCCTTTACGCTGCTGCACGTGGACACCGGGCACAACTTCCCCGAGGTGCTGGCCTACCGTGACCGGGCGGTGGCCGCGCACGGCCTGCGGCTGCACGTCGCCTCCGTGCAGGACTACATCGACCGCGGCGTGCTCCGCGAGCGGGCCGACGGCACCCGCAACCCCCTGCAGACGGTGCCGCTCACGGAGGCCATCCAGGAGCACCGTTTCGACGCGGTCTTCGGCGGTGGGCGGCGCGACGAGGAGAAGGCGCGCGCCAAGGAGCGGGTCTTCTCCCTGCGCGACGAGTTCTCCCAGTGGGACCCGCGGCGTCAGCGGCCCGAGCTGTGGCAGCTCTACAACGGCCGGCACGCGCCCGGCGAGCACGTCCGCGTCTTCCCGCTGTCCAACTG
>NZ_JBVHLW010000052.1:0-39367 GCF_055558795.1 Streptomyces sp. NPDC025618
CCCCCCCCCCCCCCCCCCCCCCCCCCCCCCCCCCCCCCCCCCCCCCCCCCCCCCCCCCCCCCCCCCCCCCCCCCCCCCCCCCCCCCCCCCGCGTCGCGAGACGGCCGCGTCCGCGGCTTCTGAGCCGGGCCGAGTCACCCCGGGCCCGGCCGTCGGGGCCCGGGCCTCCGCCACGTCCCCGCCCTGCTCAACCGCTACTTGTTGCGCCCGCGCTTCTCCCGCACCCGCACAGAGATGTGGATCGGCGTCCCCTCGAAGCCGAACTCCTCGCGGAGGCGGCGCTCGATGAAGCGGCGGTAGCCCGCCTCCAGGAAGCCGGAGGCAAAGAGCACGAAGCGCGGGGGCTTGGTGCCCGCCTGCGTGCCGAAGAGGATGCGCGGCTGCTTGCCACCGCGGACCGGGTGCGGGTTGGAGGCGACGATCTCACCGAGGAAGGCGTTCAACCGCCCGGTGGGGATACGGGTCTCCCAGCCCGCGAGGGCAGTCTCGATCGCCGGGACGAGCTTCTCCATGTGGCGGCCCGTACGTGCCGAGACATTGACCCGCGGTGCCCACGCGACCTGCGCGAGCTCGGTCTCGATCTCGCGCTCCAGGTAGTAGCGGCGCTCCTCGTCGAGGGTGTCCCACTTGTTGAACGCCAGGACCATCGCACGCCCGGCCTCGACGGCCATGGTGATGATCCGCTGGTCCTGGACGCTGATCGACTCGCTGCAGTCGATCAGGATGACGGCGACCTCGGCCTTCTCCACGGCGGCCGCGGTACGCAGCGAGGCGTAGTAGTCCGCGCCCTCCTGGAGGTGGACGCGGCGGCGGATGCCGGCGGTGTCCACGAACTTCCAGGTCACGCCGCCGAGCTCGATCAGCTCGTCGACCGGGTCGCGGGTGGTGCCGGCCAGCTCGTTGACGACGACGCGCTCCTCGCCCGCGACCTTGTTCAGCAGGGAGGACTTGCCGACGTTCGGGCGGCCGATCAGGGCGATGCGGCGGGGGCCGCCGGTGCCGGCGCCGCCGAAGGTCTGGGCGGGTGCCTCGGGCAGCGCCTCCAGGACCGCGTCGAGCATGTCGCCGGTGCCACGGCCGTGCAGGGCGGAGACGGGGTGCGGCTCGCCCAGGCCCAGCGACCACAGGGCGGCGGCGTCGGCCTCGCCGGACTGGCCGTCGACCTTGTTGGCGCAGAGCACGACGGGCTTGCCGGCCCGGCGCAGCAGCTTGACGACGGCCTCGTCGGTGTCGGTGGCGCCGACGGTGGCGTCGACGACGAAGACGACGGCGTCGGACGCCTCGATGGCGTACTCCGCCTGCGCGGCCACGGAGGCGTCCAGGCCGAGGACGTCCTGCTCCCAGCCGCCGGTGTCGACGACCTTGAAGCGGCGGCCGGCCCACTCGGCCTCGTAGGTGACGCGGTCACGGGTGACGCCGGGCTTGTCCTGGACGACGGCCTCGCGGCGGCCGATGATGCGGTTCACCAGGGTCGACTTGCCGACGTTGGGGCGGCCGACGACGGCGAGCCGGGGCAGCGGGCCGTGGCCGGCCTCCTCCAGGGCGCCCTCGATCTCCGAGGCGTCGAAGCCTTCCTGCGCCGCGAGCTCCATGAACTCCGCAAACTCGGCGTCGCCAAGCTCACCGTGCTCGTCGCCGGAGTGGATCTGGTCGTTCATGAAGTCCGTTCCTCGTTCATCGTCATCGGTGGGCCGCTGTGCGCGGTCCACTACTCGAAGTCTCGCGGGGGCCGTGAGGTCTCCCCCGGAATGACACCGGGGCGGCCGGTGAGCCGCCTGGCGTCGGCCAGGTGCGCGGCGAGGCGCTCCTGGATCGTCACGGTCGCCTGGTCCAGCGCCGTGCGCGTGCGCCGCCCGCTGCCGTCCCCCGCCTCGAAGGCGTCGCCGAAGACGACGTCGACGCGGCTGCGCAGCGGCGGCAGGGCCCGTATCGCCCGGCCGCGGCGCTCGGCGCTGCCGAGGACCGCGACGGGCACGATCGGCGCCCCGGAGCGGACGGCGAAGTAGGCGAGCCCGGCGCGCAGCGACGCGAAGTCGCCCTCGCCGCGGGTGCCCTCGGGGAAGATCCCCAGGACGCCGCCGTGCTCCAGGACCTCCAGCGCACCGCTGATCGCGGTGCGGTCCGGGCCCGAGCGGTCGACCTTCAGCTGGCCGATCCCGCGCAGGAAGGGGTCCAGCGGTCCGACGAAGGCTTCCTTCTTGATCAGGAAGTGCACCGGCCGGGGCGCGGTGCCCATCAGCATCGGGCCGTCGACGTTGTGGGAGTGGTTGACCGCCATGATGACGGGCCCCGCGGCGGGCACCCGCCAGGCGCCCAGCACACGGGGCTTCCACAGCCCGTACATGAGGCCGATGCCGATCCGCCGGCCGACGGCGGCACCGGACGCGGAGGCCGTCGCGCCGCCCGCCTCACGCACTCCCGGTCACGCTCCGCCGCTCCTCGACGAGGGTGACCACGCACTCGATGACCTGATCGAGCGTCAGGTCGGTGGTGTCCACCTCGACCGCGTCGGCGGCCTTGGCCAGCGGGGAGGTCTTGCGGCCGGAGTCGGCCGCGTCCCGCTTGACCAGGGCGGCCTGGGTGGCGGCCAGGTCGCTGGCCTCCTTGCCCTTGAGCTCGCCGCTGCGGCGGGCGGCGCGGGCCTCGGCCGACGCGGTCAGGAAGATCTTGAGGTCGGCGTCGGGCAGCACGGTGGTGCCGATGTCCCGGCCCTCGACGACGATGCCGTGCGGCGCCTCCGCGGCGATGGCCCGCTGGAGCTCGGTCAGCCGGGCGCGGACCTCGGGGACGGCGCTGACGGCGCTGACCGCGGAGGTGACCTCCCGGGTGCGGATGGGCGCCGCGGCGTCGGCCCCGTCGACCGTGATGCTCGGCGCGGACGGGTCGGTGCCGGAGACGATCTCCGGCTTGCCCGCGGCGTCGGCCACCGCGGCGGCGTCGTCGACGTCGATGCCGTTGCTCAGCATCCACCAGGTGATCGCCCGGTACTGGGCGCCGGTGTCCAGGTAGCGCAGCCCGAGCTTCGCGGCCACGGCCTTGGAGGTGCTGGACTTGCCCGTGCCGGAAGGACCGTCGATGCCGACGACGACTGCTGCCGGTGCGATCCGGGCGGCGGTTACGGCATTGCCGGCGTTGTTCACGGTGTGAGACACCTTCCTCGTGCACGGGGGTTACGTTTCGGCGGTGCGGACGGTGCGTCCTATACAGCCTCAGACAAGGTTACTGGCTCACCGCCCGTCCTCTCGCCGGGCCTACTGCCGGATCGACCAGCCGCGGTCCGTCAGGGCCGTGATCAGCACCGGCACGGCGCGCGGCTCGACCATCAGCTGCATCAGGCCCGCCTGCTGCCCGGTGGCGTGCTCGATGCGGACGTCCTCGATGTTGACGCCCGCCCGGCCCGCGTCGGCGAAGATGCGGGCCAGCTCGCCCGGCTGGTCGCCGATGAGGACGGTCACCGTCTCGTACGCCGTGGGGGCCGCGCCGTGCTTGCCCGGGACGCGGCCGCGGCCCGCGTTGCCGCGGCGCAGGACGTCCTCGATGCCGGCCGCGCCCGCCTCCCGGTCGTCCTTGTCCGCGGAGTCCAGCGCGCGCAGGGCCCGCACGGTCTCGTCGAGGTCGGCGGCGACGGCGGCGAGGATCTCGGCGACGGGGCCGGGGTTGGCGGAGAGGATGTCGAGCCACAGCCGCGGGTCGGAGGCCGCGATCCGGGTGACGTCGCGGATGCCCTGGCCGCACAGGCGCACGGCGGTCTCGTCGGCGTCCTGGAGGCGGGCCGCGACCATGCTGGAGACCAGTTGCGGGGTGTGGGAGACGAGGGCGACGGCCCGGTCGTGGGCGTCGGCGTCCATGACGACGGGGACGGCACGGCACAGGGAGACCAGTTCGAGCGCGAGGTTGAGGACCTCGGTGTCGGTCTCGCGGGTGGGCGTGAGCACCCAGGGGCGGCCCTCGAAGAGGTCGGCGGTGCCCGCGAGGGGCCCGGAGCGCTCCCGGCCGGCCATGGGGTGCGTGCCGAGGTAGCCGCTGAGGTCGCAGCCCAGCGCCTCCAGGTCGCGGCGGGGGCCGCCCTTGACGCTGGCGACGTCGAGATAGCCGCGGGCCCGGCCGCCGCGGATGGCCTCGGCGAGGGTCGCGGCGACGTGCGCGGGGGGTACGGCGACGACGGCGAGGTCGACGCGGCCTTCGGGCTCCTCGTCCGTGCCGGCGCCGAGGGCGGCGGCCGTACGGGCCTGGGCGGGGTCGTGGTCCATGAGGTGGACCTGGACCCCGCGGCTGTGGAGCGCGAGCGCGACCGAGGTGCCGATCAGTCCGGTACCGATGACGAGAGCGGTTCTCACTGACGGTGTCCTTGCGGAGAGCGGAGAGTGCCCGCCCAGCCTAGGTCGTGCCCGGCACGTCCCGCGCACGGGCTCCGCCGGTGGCTCCGCGCCGGCCTCCGCTGCACGGCTCCGCCGCGTGGTCCTCCGCCACCGGAAGGGCTGCATGTGCCGGTCACGGTCCGCGGGATCCGGCCCGACGGGTCCCGCGCGCGGACTTCGCGCCACGTCCGGGAGCGCTGCCCGGCGATGGTCCGCCCGTGGAGCCCGGCGACCCGGTACAACCATGTACATGATCTACCACGTGGTGCCCCTGGACGACTGGCTGGCCGTGCCCGACCGCCCGTACTCCCCCGCCTCCCTCTCCGACGACGGCTTCGTGCACTGCTCCCCCGACGAGGAGACGACGCTCGCGGTGGCCTCCGCCTTCTACCGCGACACCCCAGGCCCGCTGATGGTGCTGCTGATCGACGAGCACAAGCTGGACGTGATGGTCCGCTGGGAGGCCGCGGACCCGGCGCCGCCGCCCGGAGTCGCGCCCGGCACGCTCTTCCCGCACGTCTTCGGCCGGATCAACCGCGAGGCCGTGGAGGGAATGATGGAGATCCAGCGCGACGAGGAGGGCCGGGCGACGGGGCTCGCGGTCTGGTCGTGAGACACGCGTGCCGTACGGGCCGGGTGGACCGGCCCGTACGGCACGTGTGAAGGACCCGCGGTGCGGCCTAGAGCTCGACCTCGCGCATCAGCATGCCGACCTCGGTGTTCGTCAGGCGGCGCAGCCAGCCCGACTTCTGGTCGCCCAGCGCGATCGGCCCGAAGGAGGTGCGGACCAGCTTCTCCACCGGGAAGCCCGCCTCGGCCAGCATCCGCCGGACGATGTGCTTGCGGCCCTCGTGGAGCGTGACCTCGACCAGGTAGTTCTTGCCGGTCTGCTGGATCACGCGGAAGTTGTCCGCGCGGGCCCAGCCGTCCTCGAGCTCGATGCCGCTCTTGAGCTGCTTGCCGATGTCGCGCGGCAGCGGGCCCGTGATGGCCGCGAGGTAGGTCTTCTGGACGCCGTAGCGGGGGTGCGTCAGGCGGTGGGCCAGCTCACCGTGGTTGGTGAGCAGGATGATGCCCTCGGTCTCCGTGTCGAGACGGCCGACGTGGAAGAGCCGGGTCTCGCGGTTGGTGACGTAGTCGCCGAGGCACTGGCGGCCGTCGGGGTCCTCCATGGTGGAGACGACGCCGGCCGGCTTGTTGAGCGCGAAGAAGAGGTACGACTGGGTGGCGACGGTCAGGCCGTCCACCTTGATCTCGTCCTTCTCCGGGTCGACGCGCAGGCCCTGCTCGGTGACGATCCGGCCGTTGACCTCGACGCGGGCCTGGTCGACGAGCTCCTCGCACGCGCGGCGCGAGCCCATGCCGGCCCGGGCCAGCACCTTCTGCAGGCGCTCGCCCTCCTGCTCGGCGCCGGGGAAGGTCTTGGGGGTCTTCACCTGGGGCTTGTTGTGACGCTCCCGGTTGCGCTCCTCGATCTTGGCGTCGAGCTCGCGCGGGCGGGCCGGGGCGTAGCCGTGGCCGCGGGCGGGACCGCTGCTGCGCCCGCCGGAACCGGCCGTGGAGCTCTTGCGCGGGCCGCCCTTGGCGCCACCGCGGGCGGACGCGCCGCGGCCGCTGGTGGGACCGCTGGCGCGGCCGCTGTTGGCACCGCCGCGGGTGCGCTCGGCGTCGGGGCCCACGTCGTAGCGGCGCTCCTCGGGGCGCGGCCGGCGCGGGCGCTCCTGCTGCCGGTCATCACGGCGGTCGTCCCGCCGGTCACCGGCGCGCCCGCCGTCGAACCGCCCGCCGCCGGAGCGGCCGCTGTCAGGACGCCCGCCCGAGCGCCCGCCGTCAGGACGCCCGCCGGAGCGGCCACCCTCGGGGCGCCCGCCCGAGCGGCCGCCGTCGAAGCGACCGCCCTCGGAGCGCCCGCCGCCCGAGCGCGCGCCGCCGGAGCGCCCGCCCCCGGACGACGGCCGGGGGGACCCTCCTCGGGCGCCCCGGTCGTCCCGGTTGCCGCTTCCGCTGTTCCTGCCGCTGCTTCGCATCAAAGTTCCGTCTTGTCGTCTGCGTCGGTGTCCGGTGCGTCCGGATCGAACGACGGCACACCTTCCTGAGTGTCGCCCTCGATCGCGTCCGCCTCGGGGAGGAAGGGCGCGAGCTCCGGGAGCTCGTCCAGGCCCCTCAGGCCCATTCGCTCCAGAAAGTAGTTCGTCGTCCTGTACAGGATCGCACCTGTTTCGGGTTCCGTCCCCGTCTCCTCCACCAGACCGCGCTGGAGGAGGGTGCGCATGACGCCGTCGCAGTTCACCCCGCGTACGGCGGAGACCCGCGAACGGCTGACCGGCTGACGGTACGCGACAACGGCCAGGGTCTCCAGCGCGGCCTGGGTCAGCCGCGCCTGGCGGCCGTCCAGGACGAAGCTCTCGACGGCGTCGGCGTACGCGGCCCGGCTGGCGAAGCGCCAGCCCCCGGCGACGTTCCGCAGCTCGAAGCCGCGCCCTTGGACGGTGTATTCGTCGGCCAGTTCGCGCAGGGCGTCCGCCACCTCGCGGGGGCCGCGCTCCAGGACGCGGGCGAGGTAGTCCTCGCCCACCGGCTCGTCGACGACCATGAGGACGGCTTCCAGGGCGGGCTTCAGCGGGAGCCCGGCCACGTCGCGCGGCCCGGCGGGGGCCGCCTCCCCGGTGGCGTTGTCGTGGGTCACGCTGTGGCCTCCCCGGCCTCGTCGGCTGTGCTCTCGCGGTCGAATTCGTCGGTCACCAGCGGCTCGTCCTCGCCCTCCGCGCCGGTCCAGAGGACCGTCAGCGCGCCCAGGGCCTCGTCCTGGTCGAGGGCGACGGCGCGCTCGCGGTAGAGCTCCAGCAGGGCCAGGAAGCGGGCGACGACGGTCAGGGTGTCGGGGGCGTCCTCGGTGAGCTGTCCGAAGCTCGCCCGCCCCGCCGAGCGCAGCCGGGCGACCACGACGGCGGCCTGTTCCTGGACGCTGACCAGCGGCGCGTGGATGTGCTCGACGTAGACCTGGGGCGCGGCCCTTGGCCGCATCGCCTTGACCGCGAGCTCGGCCAGGCCCTGCGGGCCGATGCCGAGGACGACCTCGGGCAGCAGCTCCGCGTGGTGCGGCTCCAGCCCGACCGTACGGGGGTGGCGGCGCTCCTCGGCCGCCAGCCGCTCGCCGAAGATGTCGGCGATCTTCTTGAAGGCGCGGTACTGCAGCAGCCGGGCGAAGAGCAGGTCCCTGGCCTCCAGGAGGGCGAGGTCGGCCTCGTCCTCGACCTCGGCGGCGGGCAGCAGCCGGGCCGTCTTGAGGTCGAGCAGCGTCGCGGCCACGACCAGGAACTCGGTGGTCTGGTCGAGGTCCCAGTCCGGGCCCATGGCGCGGAGGTGCGCCATGAACTCGTCGGTGACCTTGGACAGGGCGACCTCGGTGACATCCAGCTTGTGCTTGGAGATCAGCTGGAGGAGCAGGTCGAACGGCCCCTCGAAGTTGTCGAGCCGCACGGTGAACCGGCCGTCGCCCTGCTCCTCGGGGGCGGGCGCCGCGGCGCCGCCGCCGTCCGCGGGCGGTCGCGCGCCGGGCCCGTGACCGAGGGCTCGGCGGGCCTGGGGGACGGCGGGTGGGGCGGGCATGGGATTCGGTCGCTGTCCAGGGGTCGCGGGTGGTACGGGCCGGTCCGGGGGGCAGCCCCACGGCTCGTACGCATCCGTACGGGCCTGTGGGGGCCGCTGCGGGCCGCCGGCGGCGGCACCGCACTCCGGACGGGCAGGCTATCGGCGAACGCGCTCAGCGGCCGCGCAGGCGGCGCACGAGGATGCTCGCGTCGCCCCGCGACTCCAGGTCGGCGAGGACGACGGCGACGGCCTCGCGGACGATCCTGCCGCGGTCGACGGCCAGGCCGTGCTCGCCGCGCAGCACCAGCCGGGCGTGTTCGAGGTCCATGAGCTCCTCGGCGGAGACATAGACGGTGATCTTCTCGTCGTGCCGCTCGCGGCCGCTGGGCCTGCGGTTGGCGGCCCGGCCGCGGCGGCGGCCCTGGGCCGGGGCGACGGGCTCGGCGCGGGTGCGGTCGGAGGCCTGCGCGGCGGCGCGGCGCTCGCCCGCGGCCTCCCGCTCGGTGCCGGCCGTGCCCCGCCCGCCGTGCTCGGCCCGGCCCTCATCACCACCGCTCTCCGCGGCCTCGGGCTCGGCGGCCGGGCCGGGGACCCGGGGCGCCGCGTCGCCGCTCGCCTGCCGGCGGGGGGAGGACTGCAGTCCGGTCCCCCCGGTCGTGCGGAACAGTTCGTCGGCGCCGGGCAGACTCACTCGGCGTGACACCGGGCGAGCACCTCCCTGGCGAGCTGACGGTAGGCGGCGGCACCCACGGAGTTGGAGGCGTACGTGGTGATCGGCTCGCCCGCGACCGTGGTCTCGGGGAAGCGGACCGTCCGGCCGATGACCGTGTGGTAGACGTGGTCGTCGAACGCCTCGACCACGCGCGCGAGCACCTCGCGGCTGTGCACGGTCCGCGAGTCGTACATCGTGGCGAGGATGCCGTCCAGCTCCAGCTCGGGGTTGAGCCGCTCCTGGACCTTCTCGATCGTCTCGGTGAGCAGGGCCACACCGCGCAGCGCGAAGAACTCGCACTCCAGCGGCACGATCACCTTGTGAGCCGCCGTCAGCGCGTTGACGGTGAGCAGGCCGAGCGAGGGCTGGCAGTCGATGACGATGTAGTCGTAGTCGGCCAGCAGCGGCTTCAGGGCGCGCTGGAGCGTCGACTCGCGCGCGACCTCGCTGACGAGCTGGACCTCGGCCGCCGACAAGTCGATATTGCTGGGCAGCAGGTCCATGTTGGGCACGGCCGTCTTCAGGAGCACCTCGTCGGCCGACATGCCCCGCTCCATGAGCAGGTTGTAGACCGTCAGGTCGAGCTCCATCGGGTTGACGCCGAGGCCGACCGAGAGCGCGCCCTGCGGGTCGAAGTCGACGAGCAGCACCCGGCGTCCGTACTCCGCGAGTGCCGCGCCCAGGTTGATGGTCGAGGTGGTCTTGCCGACCCCGCCCTTCTGGTTGCACATCGCGATGATCTTCGCGGGGCCGTGGTCGGTCAGCGGACCGGGGATGGGGAAGTACGGCAGGGGACGCCCGGTGGGGCCGATGCGCTCGCGGCGCTGCCGGGCAGCGTCGGGCGCGAGGGTGGCCGCGTACTCGGGGTCGGGCTCGTACTCCGCGTCAGGGTCGTAGAAGTGCCCCTCGGGCACGTCCTCGTAGTCGGCGAGCCGGGCGGAATCCGCTCCGCCGCGGTCGCCGGCCATGGCGTTCACGTGATGGCCGTCCATGCTCTGGTGGGCTGTCGGTGTGCTCTGGATGTTCTGGTGTGCCGCGAAGGTGTGGACAGCGACGGAGCCGACAGCTTCGAGTCCCATGGGACTCTGGCCCTGCGCAGACATTCCTGGGTGACCACCCCCGGGAGCAAATGTCGACTCATTCACAAGTCGTCCTACCTCCTTGGTGACCAGGAAACATCTAGATAGGTCAGCGTTGCACCATGCCGACGGTTGGCGACTCTATGGCGTGTCGGCGGTCCGCAGCAACACAATCCGCCGGAGACGGCACGATGTGTCGGCAATCGAACACCCTTCTGTCAAGGGCGTGCGACCTATTGCCCGGAAGTTTCGCGGGCCCTCGAAACGGCCCCGAAACGCCCCGGCCGGGCCTTGTGGAGCAAGGCCCGGCCGGGTGCGCGTTCTTGGCGTGTCGTGTTGACGACTCAGCCGAGGAGGTCGCTCAGTTCGAGGTGCGGCAGCCCGTGCGCCTCGGCGACGGGGCCGTAAACGACCTGTCCCTCGTGGGTGTTGAGGCCCTTGGCGAGCGCGGCGTCGCGGCGCAGCGCCTCCTGCCAGCCGCGGTTGGCCAGCTCCACGATGTAGGGCAGCGTGGCGTTGGTCAGCGCGTAGGTGGAGGTGTTCGGGACCGCGCCGGGCATGTTCGCGACGCAGTAGAAGACCGACTCGTGGACCTCGAAGGTCGGCTCCGCGTGGGTGGTCGGCTTCGAGTCCTCGAAGCAGCCGCCCTGGTCGATCGCAATGTCGACAAGTACACTTCCGGGCTTCATCTTGGCGACGAGCTCGTTGGTGACCAGCTTCGGGGCCTTGGCGCCAGGAATGAGGACGGCGCCGATGACGAGGTCGGCCTCGACGACGGCCTTCTCCAGCTCGAAGGCGTTGGAGACGATCGTCTGCACCTTGGTGCCGAAGACCTTGTCGGCCTCGCGGAGCTTGTTGATGTCCTTGTCGAGCAGGGTGACGTGGAAGCCCATGCCGACGGCGATCTGCGCGGCGTTCCAGCCGGAGACACCGCCGCCGATGACGACGGCCTTGCCCGCGGCGACACCCGGGACGCCACCCGGCAGCACGCCGCGGCCGCCGGCCGCGCGCATCAGGTGGTAGGCGCCGACCTGCGGGGCCAGCCGGCCCGCGACCTCGGACATCGGGGCGAGCAGCGGCAGGGCGCGGTTCGCGGTCTCGACCGTCTCGTACGCGATGGCGGTGGTGCCGGACTGGAGCAGCGCGTCGGTGCACTCACGGGAGGCCGCGAGGTGCAGGTAGGTGAAGAGCGTCTGGCCCTTGCGGAGGCGGTGGTACTCCTCGGCGATCGGCTCCTTGACCTTCAGCAGGAGGTCGGCGGTCTCCCAGACCTCGTCGGCGGTCTCCAGGATGTTCGCGCCCGCGGCCGTGTACTCGGCGTCCGTGATGGAGGAGCCGACACCGGCACCCTGCTCCACGTAGACCTGGTGGCCGTTGCGCACGAGCTCATGCACGCCGGCGGGCGTGATGGCCACGCGGAACTCGTTGTTCTTGACCTCGCGGGGGATGCCGACCTTCACGTCGATCACGGTCCTTGAATCAGAGAATGACAGGCTATTCCGGAAATGCCGGGGCACACCAGAGCAGACCGCGGCGCTCGCGGCTCAACCAGTCTAATGAAGGATCTCGCGCTGTCTAGCCTTGCAAAGCACCAATCTTCTGGCGATCAACTACTGATTTCGTAGGTAACCCTCGGTTGATGGGGGCTCGCACCGAGCAGCCGGGGCGGCACGGTCCACGGCGGGGCCCGCAGCGGGGTCCGCAGCGGGATCCACCACCGGGTCCGCGCTGGGACCGGCGGCCCCCGCGGCACCGGCCGGGCGCGCGAGAGGGGGTCCGGCGGCGGATATCGCGCCGCCGCCGGCCTCCGGCACCGCGCCCGCCGCCAGCAGCCGCCCGGCCTCCTCACGGTGCGCCCCGGCGCCGGTGGGGTCGCCGAGCCGCTCCAGGGTGTCCGCCAGCCGCAGCCGCACCGCCGCCTGAAGCCGTACGTCGCCCGCCTGCCGCGCGCACTCCACCGCCTCCCGGCACGTGCGCAGCGCGTCCTGCGGGCGGCCCGCGTACTCCTGCACCCGGGCGATCTCGGTCAGCGCCCGGGCGTGCCCCGGCAGATCGCGCAGCCTGCGGTGGGCGGCCGCCGCCGCGCGCCAGTCGCGCAGCGCCTCGCCCCACTGGCCCGCGTAGGTGTGGACGGCGCCCAGCCGCCCGTACAGCCGCGCCTCGTCGGCGAGTTCACCGCGCGTCAGCCGCAGCTCCAGGGCCCGGCGGTACCAGTCGGCGGCCCGCTGCCAGTCGCCCAGCTCCTGCTGCGCGGCGGCGATCGACTCCAGCGACCGGCTGATGGCGTACGGGTCACAGGCGTCACGCGCCGCGTCCAGCGCCTCGCGGTAGCGGCCCAGCGCGGTACGGGTGCGCCCGGCGCGGGCGTCGAGGTCGCCGAGGTTCAGCAGGGCCGCCGCCTTCTCCAGCGGCATCTCGCAGCGCTGCGCCACGTCCAGCACGAGCTGGTGCAGCCCGTAGAGCTCCGGGCCCGCCTCCTCGGCCCCCAGATGGGCCGTCAGCGCCCGGGTCAGCGCGGAGACCAGCCGCCGCGCGAGGGTGTCCAGGCGGCCGTCCTCGACGGCCAGCCGCGCCGCCGCGAGCAGCGCGGGCAGCCGTCCCCGCAGCCACTCCTCGGCGGCCCGCGGCGAGGGGAAGCGCAGCGGCCGCGGCAATTCGGCGAGCCGCTTGCGGGTCAGCGGGTCGCACGTCTCGGTGGTCGCCCGGCACGAGTGGAGCTGACGCACCGTCCGTTCCAGCATCCGGGCCCGCGCCAACTCGACCTCCGCGGGCCGCTCCTGGGTCTCCAGCAGCGACCGCAGCATCGGCGCCAGGCAGCCGGGCACCCAGTACTGCGCCGGAACATGGCCCACCGCGGGTTCGGGGCGCAGCATGCCCCGGGCGGCGAAGTCCTCCAGCGCGGTCTGCGCGGCGGCCACCGAGCAGCCCGCCAGCGCGGAGGTGGTGTGCGCGTCGGCCGGACCGGCCGGGGCCAGCGCCAGCAGCCGCAGCATCCGGGCGGCGGGCGGCGGCAGCGCCTCGTGGGCGAGCCAGAAGGCGCGCGCCACCGTGCGGCCCGCGCTGTCGAAACCCTCGGCGGGCGGCAGCTCGCGCAGCCGGGTGGCGACGTCGGCGACGGAGACCTTGGAATCGGCGGCCAGCCAGCCGCCGATCAGGACGAGCGCCGCGGGCTGGCCGCCGCACTCCTCCACGACGGCGCTCGCGGCCACCGGGTCGCAGGTGATCCGGGTCGGTCCGGCGTACCGTTCCAGCAGCTCTATGGCCGCCGCCTTCTCCAGGCCGCCCAGGGTGCAGGGCCGCACGTCGGGCACGCCGGTCAGCGGGCCCCGGGAGACGGCCACGACCAGGCAGTCCGACTCGTCCGGCAGCAGCGGGTCCACCTGCTCGGCGCCCGCCGCGTCGTCGAGGAAGAGCAGCGCCTTGCGCCCGTTGAGCGCGGTGCGCAGCGCCTGGGTGAGCTCGTCCTCCTCCGCCCCGGCGGGCACGGGCGCGCCGACGGCGGTGAGCAGGGCGCGGGCGGTGCGCTCGGTGGGGACGGGCTCGCCGTCGGCGCCCGTGAGGCGGGCGCGCAGCACGCCGTCGGGGTAGTCGCCGGCCAGCCGGCGGGCGAGCTCCTCGGCGAGCGCCGTACGGCCGGAGCCGGGGCGCCCGGCGATCAGGAGGACCCTGCTGCGGGGCGACTTGCGGCCCGCGAGGGTGTCGAGTCCGGTGCGGTCGATGTCGGCCCGCAGCTCCTCCAGCTCACGGCGGCGCCCGACGAACACCGGTCGCTGAGGCTGCGTCACGGGGCCCACTCTCTTCCCTGCACGCCCTGAGCCTAGTTCACGCTCCGGTGGGGTCCCGGACACGCGACGCCCGCTCCATGAAGATCACCTATTCGGTTCTCCGGACGGTCGGAGGAAAATTCCGGCGGGCCCCGGCGGCGCCGCTACGCCTCGAAGGGCCGGGCCGGCCACGGCGCGTCCGCGGGCCGCAGCGCGGCGAGGCCCGCCTCGCCGTCGCGGAGTACCGCCGAAAGCGCCAGCACGCCCACCACCAGGCAGTTGTTGTGCAGCTCCCCCGCGAGTACGCCCCGCACCAGTTCCTCGAGCGGCACACGGGCGAACTCCATGTCGGCCTCCTCCTCGAAGACCTCGAAGCGCTCGCCCTCCGCCTCGGACAGGCCGCGGGCCAGGAAGACGCGGACGGCCTCGTCGCAGCCGCCGGGCGTGGTGTAGACGTCGGTGAGGACCCGCCAGTCCTCGGCCTTGACGTGCGCCTCCTCGAACAGCTCGCGCTGGGCGGCGTGCAGCGGGTTCTCGCCGGGGACGTCGAGCAGCCCGGCGGGGATCTCCCACAGCCGCTGGCGCACGGGGTGGCGGTACTGATTGAGGATGAGCACCCGGCCCTGCTCGTCGAGGGCGAGGACGGCGACCGAGCCGGGGTGGACCTGATAGTCACGGGTGACGGCGGAGCCGTCGGGCATGACGACCCGGTCGGTGCGCACGCTGGTCTTGTTGCCGGTGAACGGGGTCGCGGTCTCGGTGACCTGCCACTCCTCGGCGGTGTCCTTGATGCCCATCTGCGTCCTCCCAAAAAACGAAAAACCGGGGTGGGGGCCCACAAGGCCCCCACCCCGGCAACCGTATAGGTCAGCCCTGCTTGCGCTCGACGGCCGCCTTCACCAGGCCCGCGAAGAGCGGGTGCGGGCGGGTCGGGCGGGAGCGCAGCTCCGGGTGCGCCTGGGTGGCGACCAGGTAGGGGTGCGTCTCGCGCGGGTACTCGACGTACTCGACGAGCTTGTTGTCGGGGGACGTGCCCGAGAAGACCAGGCCGGCCTTCTCCAGCTCCGCGCGGTAGGAGTTGTTGACCTCGTAGCGGTGGCGGTGGCGCTCCTCGACGTAGGGCTCGTCCGCGTAGACCTCGCGGACGATGGAGCCCTCGGCGAGCTTCGCCGGGTACATGCCCAGTCGCATGGTGCCGCCCATGTCGCCCTCACCGGCGACGATGTCCAGCTGCTCGGCCATGGTGGAGATCACCGGGTTGGCGGTGGCCGGGTCGAACTCGGTGGAGTTGGCGCCCTCGATGCCGGCGAGGTTGCGCGCGGCCTCGATGACCACGCACTGCAGGCCCAGGCACAGGCCCAGCAGCGGGACCTTGTTCTCGCGGGCGTAGGTGATCGCGCCGACCTTGCCGTTCACACCGCGGTCGCCGAAGCCGCCCGGGATGCAGATCGCGTCGACGTCGCCGAGCTGCTTCTGCGCGCCGGCCGGGGTCTTGCAGTCGTCGGAGGCGACCCACTTGACCTTGACCTTGGCACGGTTGGCGAAGCCGCCGGCGCGGATCGCCTCGGTGACCGAGAGGTAGGCGTCGGGCAGGTCGATGTACTTGCCGACGAGCGCGACGGTGACCTCGTGCGCGGGGTTGTGGACGCGGTCCAGCAGGTCCTCCCACTGGGTCCAGTTCACATCGCGGAACGGCAGGTCCAGCTTGCGGACGACATAGGCGTCCAGGCCCTCGGTGTGCAGCACCTTGGGGATGTCGTAGATCGACGGGGCGTCGATCGCGGCGACCACGGCGGCCTCGTCGACGTCGCACATCAGCGAGATCTTGCGCTTGATGGCGGTCGGGACCTCGCGGTCGGCGCGCAGCACGATGGCGTCGGGCTGGATGCCGATGTTGCGCAGGGCGGCGACGGAGTGCTGGGTCGGCTTGGTCTTCAGCTCGCCGGAGGGGCCGATGTAGGGCAGCAGCGAGATGTGCACGACGAAGACGTTGTCACGGCCGACCTCGTGGCGGACCTGACGGACCGTCTCCAGGAACGGCAGCGACTCGATGTCGCCGACGGTGCCGCCGACCTCGGTGATGACGACGTCGACGTCGTCGGTCGCCATGCGCCGGATGCGGTGCTTGATCTCATTGGTGATGTGCGGGATGACCTGCACGGTGTCGCCCAGGTACTCGCCGCGCCGCTCCTTGGCGATCACGGTGGAGTAGACCTGGCCGGTGGTGACGTTGGCGGACCCGTCGAGGTCCACGTCGAGGAAGCGCTCGTAGTGGCCGATGTCCAGGTCGGTCTCGGCGCCGTCGTTGGTGACGAAGACCTCGCCGTGCTGGAACGGGTTCATCGTGCCCGGGTCGACGTTCAGGTACGGGTCGAGCTTCTGCATCGTGACCCGCAGCCCCCGCGCCTTGAGCAGCGCGCCCAGGCTGGAGGCGGTCAGACCCTTGCCGAGCGAGGAGGCGACACCCCCCGTGACGAAGAGGTGCTTGGTCGTCGTGGGCTTTGCGGCAATGGCCAAAGGGGGGCTCCCGTGGTCGCGAGGTGAGGTGCGTATCGGCGACCACCCGGTCTCTTCGGGGGTGCCGTCGCTGCGGTTGGGGGGTCTTGCGCCCACCGGTCCACGGGGTACCAGGGTATCAGCGCCCCGGCCCGTACGCGTCCGGTGACGCGTGGGCCCCCTCGGCGGGGAGGCTCCCGCGGCCCTCCCGAGGTGCTCGCGGACCCGCTCTCCGGCCCCGTCCCGCGGCGTTGTCCCAGGCCACCCGTTCGGCTCAGATTCGTTCCCCGACCGTCGCGCGTCACACCAACTCGGCGTCGTATCCTGCACGGACACATGCAGCGAGCCGGCCGGCACGGCACCACCCACGCCTCTCTCCGGAACAAGAGCTCGTCTAAAGATCGCTTGACCGCAAGAGGGCCCCGCAGGGTCCCGTGGCCGTTCGACTGGAGATGACGTGGCCGGGCGTATCGAGGATTACGCACTCATCGGTGACATGCAGACCGCCGCCCTGGTCTGCCGGGACGGCACGGCCGACTGGCTGTGCCTCCCGCGCTTCGACTCACACGCCGCGTTCGCCGGCCTGCTCGGCACGGAGGAACACGGCTTCTGGCGGGTCGGCCCCGCGCACCCCTCGGGGGCCGCGCCACCGCGGGCCGACCGCCGCCGGTACCGGGGGGACTCCCTCGTGCTCGAATCCGAGTGGGACACCCCGCGCGGCACCGTGCGAGTGATCGACTTCATGCCCCCGCGCGACGGGGCGCCCCAGCTGATCAGGATCGTGGAGGGCGTCAGCGGCCGGGTGCCGATGCGCTCGGCGCTGCGGATGCGCTTCTCCTACGGCCGTGTCGTGCCGTGGGTGCACAAGGTCGGCGACCGCTCTGTGGCCGTGGCCGGGCCCGACTCGGTGTGGCTGGACACCACCGCCGAGACCTTCGGCAAGGACCTCACGACCTACTCCGACTTCACCGTCGCCCCCGGCGAGCGCGTCGCGCTGACCATCAGCTGGCAGCCCTCCCACCACGAGGCCCCGGCGCTGCCCGACCCGGAGGGGTCGCTGGTGGCCACGGAGGAGTTCTGGCGGGAGTGGGTCGAGCACTGCACGTACCACGGCCCCTACCGGGACGCCGTCGTCCGCTCGCTGATCACGCTCAAGGCCCTCACCTACGCCCCGACCGGCGGCATCGTCGCCGCGCCGACCACCTCCCTGCCCGAGGACATCGGCGGCTCCCGGAACTGGGACTACCGCTTCACCTGGCTGCGGGACGCGGCGATCACCCTCTCCTCGCTGCTGCGCACCGGCTACCGCGAGGAGGCCCGCGCCTGGCGCGAGTGGCTGCTGCGCGCGGTCGCGGGCGACCCCGAGAACCTCCAGATCATGTACGGCATCGCGGGCGAGCGGGAGCTCGGCGAGGCGGAGCTGCCCTGGCTGCCCGGCTACGAGAACTCCCGGCCCGTCCGCATCGGCAACGGCGCCGCCGGCCAGCTCCAGCTCGACGTCTACGGCGAGGTCACCGAGGCGCTGCACCTCGCCCATATGACCGGCCTCGCCCGCAACGACTACGCGAGCCTGCTCCAGCTGCGGCTGATCGGCTATCTGGAGGACCACTGGAACGAGCCCGACGAGGGCATCTGGGAGGTCCGCGGCCCGCGCCGGCACTTCGTCCACTCCAAGGTCATGGCCTGGGTCGCGGTGGACCGCACCATCAAGCTCATCGAGGCCGGCGACGTCGACGGCCCCCTGGAGCGCTGGCGCGAGCTGCGCGAGGACATCCACCGCGACGTGTGCGAGAAGGGCTACGACAAGGAGCGCAACACCTTCACCCAGTCCTACGGGTCGAAGGAGCTGGACGCCTCCCTGCTGCTGATCCCGCAGATGGGCTTCCTGCCGCCCGACGACAAGCGCGTCATCGGCACCATCGAGGCGATCCAGCGGGAGCTGTCGACCCCGGACGGCTTCGTCCTGCGCTACCCCACGGTGGGCGACGAGTGCGGCGTGGACGGTCTCGAGGGCGACGAAGGGGCCTTCCTGGCCTGCTCGTTCTGGCTCGCCGACGACCTCGCCATGATCGGCCGGGTCGACGAGGCGCGGCAGCTGTTCGAGAAGCTGCTCGCGCTCCGCAACGACCTCGGGCTCCTCGCGGAGGAGTGGGACCCCCGCCTCCAGCGCCAGGTGGGCAACTTCCCGCAGGCGTTCAGCCACGTCCCGCTGATCGACACGGCGCTGCGGCTCACGGCGTCGAGCGCGTTCGGCGGCTGAGGCTCCGGAGGCAGCTCGCCGTAAGGGCCCGGGGCGCACGCCTCCGGGCCCTTACGGGCGGGCCTATCTCCGGCGCAGCCCGAAATACAGCGCGCAGCAGCCGGCCGGCGCCACGAGGAGCGCCGCCGCGGCGTTCAGCCCGCCGTAGCCCACGGCGGCGACCAGCCCGCCGGAGAGCGCCCCGCCCGCCGCGCCGACGAGGTTCATCAGGGTGTCGGAGAGCCCCTGGACCTCCGCCCGGTGCCCGGCGTCCACGGACTCGCTGAGCAGGGTGGACCCGGCGACGGTCGCGCACGACCAGCCGATGCCGAGGAGCAGCAGCCCGGCGGTGACCGCCCAGCGGCGGCTTCCCGCGGTGCCCGCGAGCAGCGTCGCGGCGACGAAGACCACCTGCCCGAGCAGGATCACCGGCACCCGGCCGACGCGGTCGGTGAGCCGCCCCACCAGTGGCGACAGGCCGTACATCCCGGCGATGTGCAGGCTGATGGTGAGGCCCACGAGGCTCAACGAGGCGCCGTGGTGGGCGAGATGAATGGGCGTCATCGTCATCACCGACACCATCACGGCATGCCCGAGGACCAGCGCGGTCAGCCCGGTCAGCGCCGAGGGTGAAGCCGAGACATGACGCAGGGCTCCGCTCATTCGGGTACGGAAACGGGCCCGGCCGGTGACGTCCCCGGCGGCTCTCGCGGCGTCCTGGACGGCCAGCAGGAGGGGGTCCGGGCGCAGCCGTACGTGGACGATCGCGGCTCCCGCGCAGAAGGCCACGAGGGAGAAGACGAAGGTGCCCGCGGCCTCCGGTACCCCCAGCGCGCGGCCGAGCACGGCGCCGGGGCCGCTGAGGTTGGGGCCGAGGACACTGCCCACGGTGGTGGACCAGACGACGAGCGAGAGCTCGCGGGCGCGGGCGCGCGGTGCGGCGAGGTCGGTGGCCGCGTAGCGGGACTGGAGGTTGGCCGCCGTGCCCGCGCCGATGAGCAGCATCCCGAGCAGCACCAGGGGCGGCAGGTCCGCGCCCGCCGCCAGCAGCACCGTCAGCGCCCCGGCGGCCGCGACCAGCCAGCCGGTGCCGAGCCCGGCGCGGCGGCCGCGGGCCCGGGAGAGCGTGGCGAGGGGGACGGACAGCAGGGCGGCGCCCAGGGTCGTGAGCGTGGTGCCGAGGCCCGCGACGGCCTCGGAGCCGGTGAGGTGCTCGATCAGGATTCCCCCGGAGGAGATCATCGAGCCCATCCCGATCCCGGCGGCCACCTGTGCCGACATCAGGACCCTGACGGTGTGCCGCTGGACGGCGGCGCGGTCGGCCGCCGGGGATATGCCGGGTATGTCGGCGGAGTCCGGGGCCGACTCGGGGACTGCGGTCATGCGCGCCAGCGTAGGGGCGGCCCGCCCGCCCCGGCACCGGCCGGGACGGGGTCCGGCCGGTGCCGGCGGCGGTGGTCCGCCCGGGGGTGGGCCGAGTAGCGTTCCCGGTCATGGAACCGCAAGGCCCGCAAGGGACGATCACCGTGGCGCGGGCGCTCGACCTGCCCGCCCTGCGCAAGGGCCTGCCCGAGGTGCTGGCCGCGGGCGACCGGCTGGACCGCCCGGTGCGCTGGGTGCACGCGGGCGAGGCCCCGCACATCGCCACCCTCCTCAAGGGCGGCGAGCTGCTGCTGACCACCGGGCT
This sequence comes from Streptomyces sp. NPDC025618, assembly GCF_055558795.1. Classification (NCBI taxonomy): domain Bacteria; kingdom Bacillati; phylum Actinomycetota; class Actinomycetes; order Kitasatosporales; family Streptomycetaceae; genus Streptomyces; species Streptomyces sp. NPDC025618. The sequence goes on from NZ_JBVHLW010000052.1 coordinate 19,927, forward strand.
GGGGCTGGGCAGCCGCCCGGCGGAGCAGCGCGGCTTCGTCCGGGGCCTGGCCGAGCGGGGCATCGCGGCGCTGGTGGTGGAGCTGGGCGCGCGGTTCGCGACGCTGCCCGCGGCGGTCGTGGACACGGCCCGCTCGCTGGGCCTGCCGCTGGTCCAGCTGCACCGTGAGGTGCCGTTCGTCGCGGTGACCGAGGAGATCCACACCGAGCTGGTCAACGAGCACTACGCCCTGCTGCGGCGCGCCGAGGAGGTCCACCGGCGGTGCACGGAGGTGCTGCTGGGCGGTGGCGGGGTGCCCGAGGTGCTGCGGCTGTTCGCGGGCTTCACCGGCAATCCCGTCTTCCTCCAGACGCCGGACGGGCGGCTGCTCTACGCGGCGGGGCCCGCGGGCCGGACGGGCGCCGATCCGCTCCAGGTGTGGGAAGGGCTGCGTGACGCGGGGCTCGCGGGCGCGCTGACCACCGATATTCCCGGCCAGGGGCCGGGGCCCGGCGCGGTCCGGGCCCGGCTGACCGTGCTGCCGGTGAACGCGCCGCTGGCGCCCGTGCACCGGATCGCCGCCGACCGCGCGGCGGGGCTGCTGGCCGTCGTCCTCCTCCAGGCCCGGCAGGAGGAGGAGCTCGCGGCGCGCGGCCGGGGCGACTTCCTCTCCGGCCTCGCGGACGGCCGCGTCGACGCGGCCGACGCCCCCGCCCAGGCCCGCGTGCTCGGCTTCCGGCCGGGGCCCGGCCCGCTGCTGCCGATGGTGCTGCGGCTGTCCACCGATCTCGTACCGCCCGACAGCTGGGCCGCGCTGGTGTGCGCGGTGCAGGAGGAGCTGGCCGCGGTGGGGGCGCCGGTGCTGCTCGGCGTACGGCTGCCGGAGGGCCGGATACCGCTGCTGGTGGGGCTGCGGGACGAGGCGGAGCGCCCCGGCGTCGCGGACCGGGTGGCCGGGGCGCTGCGGGCCGGGGCCGAGCGGTCGGGGCAGCGTCACCTCGTGGTGGTGGCGGGCGCGCCCACCGGGTGGGACACGGTCGGGGCGGGCCTGCGCCACGCCGCGGAGGCGGCGACGGCGGCCCGCGGCCTGCCGGACCGGCTCTGGCACGACGTCCGGCAACTGGACGTGGACGTGCTGCTGTGGCGGCTGCGCTCGCAGGGCGACCTGGCGGCGTTCGTGGACCGGGTGATCGGACCGCTCATCACTCACGACCGCGCGTCCCGCCAGGCACTGCTGCCGACGCTGGAGACGTATCTGGCCCACGCGGGACGCAAGGCCGAGACGGCACGCGAGCTCCACCTCAACCGCCAGACGCTCTACGACCGCCTGGCACGCATAGGCCGCCTCCTGGGCACGGACCTGGAGGACCCGCACACGGCGCTCTCTCTGAACCTGGCGCTGCGGGCACGCCGGCACGTGGCGTAGCCCGGGCCGGAGGCGACCGCGCGGGTCCGCGAGGCCACGAACTCGGCCCGCGGCCGCTCGAGTCGGGGGAAGGGTGCAAAGGGCACGCGGCCTGTCCCCGGCGCCCGGCCGTCCCCGCGAGCCCCGCCCCGCGTTGCGGGCACAAGGACACTCGGCGCAGCCCGGCTCCGGACCCGGCTGGTGGCGTTCGGCGACGCCGCGAGCCCGGCTTCCCGCCCGGCGCCGCGGGGGCAGGGCACGTGACGCAGCTCCGTGCCCTGCCGCCTGACCGCGGGCCGCGGGCACGTCGGCCGTGGCACACCCCGGCGACCGCCCCTCAACGCCACCCCGAGCCGAACCCCGCACTGCGGGCCCAACGCGACACATACCGCAGCCGGACCCCGCACACGGCGCTCCCACGGAACCTGACACGACGGCCGTGCCGTGACCCCGCCCCCGCCCCTCAACGCCGCCGCGAGCTCAATTCGTCGTACACGCTCAGCACATGCGCCACCGTGTCGTCCTCCGTCGGCCACGTCGCCGCCTGTTCGCGGCCCGCCGCCGAGAGTTCCGCTCTGCGGACCGGGTCGGCGAGCAGGCGGCTCACCGTGGCGGCCAGCGCGGCCGCGTCGCCGTAGGGGACGAGCTCGGCCGCCTCGCCGACGAGGTCCGGCACGCCGCCGACCGCGGTGGCCACCAAGGGGACGCCCGCGTGCAGGGCCTCCTGCGCGAGCACGGAGCGGGCCTCCCACCGGCTGGAGAGGATCGCCACGTCGGCCGTGGCCAGCAGGTCCGGTACGTCGTCGCGGTGGCCCACCAGGAGGACCGGCAGGCCCTCCGTCTCGATCCTGCGCTGGATGACCGGCCGTTCGCGGCCCTCGCCGGCCACGACGAGGAGGGGCTCGGGGTCGAGTTCGCGCCAGGCGCGGGCCGCGTCGAGGAGGGGCTCGTGGCCCTGATCGGCCTCCAGCCTGCCGACGGTGACGAGCAACGGCCGGGCGACGGCCCCCAGTTCGGCCCGGGTCTTGTTGCGCGTCGGCTCGTCGTCCTCGGGGGCGGGGCGCGGCGCGGGCATGCCGACGGGGGCCAGCCGGGCATCCCGGGCGCCGCGCTGGCGCGCCCGGTCGACGAGCTCCGAGGTCACCCCGAGCACGACGGCCGCGGCACGGGCCGCCTGCCGTTCCATCAGCCGTACGAGCTGGGCGCGCGCCCCTGCCGCGCGCGCCCTCGTGTGCCAGGTGACGACCAGGGGCGTACGCCGTCCCCGCAGCGCGAGTGCCGCGAGCACCCCCGACCGCAGGCCGTGCGCGTGGACCACGTCCGCGCCCGTGCTCGCGGCCCGGATCCCGGCGACGGCCAGGGCGTCCGGGCCGGTGCGCAGTGGCGCGAACGAGGCGCCGCCGACGGCCCCGTCGCCCGTGAAGCCGTACCCTTCGCCCGTGCGCCGCGGCGCGCACACCGTCACCCGCAGCCCGCGCGCGACCAGCCCGGCGGCCAGCGACCGCACATGCGGTCCACTGCCGGAACCGCCGCCGCCCAGCACTTGCACGGCGTGCAGGGGTGGGCGCCCGTGCGGCGAGACGGGTGTGCTGCTCACGCGGGTGAAGCTCCTGATTCGGCGTCGGGCGAGGACGGACGGCGCTGCGGTGCCGCGCCCAGGATGCCAGCCTCCACCGACATCCCGACACCACCGTCTCGCGGGTCGGCCGCCTTACCTCGCCCACGCATGCGCGGGTTCACTCACATAGGTGATTCTTGGGGGCCGGCCTCACGACGGCGGTGGCATGCGGTACCGACTGTGTCGGCGCCCCCGGATCACCGCCGGGCCGACGCGTGTGCGCTCACACGCGGAAGCTCATACGCGGAAGGGCCGGACCCGGTCGGCGCCTCGCGGGCCATCGCCGGACCCAAGGCCGGTCCCAAGGGCCAGGTGCGCCCCGGTCGTTCGCCCGGCGCGCTCGCTCGCGCAGCCCGTGGCACGGCCGGTGCGCTCACCGGCGCGCCGGGACGGCCTCACGCCCCCCGTGGGAGCGGTGCGCGCGCGGCTGCCAGGAGTTCCTCGGCGTGGGCCCGGGCCAGGTGGGAATCCGACTGGCCCGCCAGCATCCGGGACAGCTCCCGCACCCGGTCCTCCCCCTCCATCGCCTGGACGCCGCTGCGGGTCACCGTCCCGTCGTGGGTCTTCTCGACCACCAGGTGGCGGTCGGCGAAGGCGGCGACCTGCGGGAGGTGGGTGACGACCACGACCTGCGCGGTCTGCGCGAGGCGGGCCAGCCGGCGGCCGACCTCGACGGCGGCCTTGCCGCCGATGCCGGCGTCGACCTCGTCGAAGAGATACGTGGGCACGGGGTCGGAGCCCGCGAAGACGACCTCGACGGCGAGCATCACGCGCGACAGCTCACCGCCGGAGGCACCCTTGGCGATGGGGCGCGGCTGGGCGCCGGGGTGCGGGGCGAGGTAGAGCTCGACCTCGTCGGCGCCGTGCGGGCCGTAGGCGACGGGCCGCCCGCCCACCTCGATGCCGTGATCGGCCTCCGCCTCCGCGACCTCGCTCTGCCGGATCGCGAAGGAGACGCGCGCGTGCGGCATCGCCAGCGACGCGAGCTCCTCGGTGACGGCCTCGGCGAACCGCTCGGCCGCCTCCGTCCGCGCGTCGGTCAGCGCCTGCGCGAGCTCGCCCAGTTCGGCGCGCAGCGCGTCGCGTTCGGCGGTCAGTTCGCCGATGCGGTCGTCGTCGCCCTCCAGCTCGGCGAGCCGGCCCGCGCCCTCCTCGGCCCAGGCCAGGACGCCCGCGATGTCCTCGCCGTACTTCCGTGTCAGATGCGTCAGGGCCGCCCGCCGCTCCTCGACGGCCGCGAGCCTGCGCGGGTCGGCGTCCAGGTCGGAGGCGTAGCCCGCGAGCTCGCCCGCCACGTCGGACAGCAGGATGCCGATCTCACCGATCCGGTCGGCGAGGCCGGCCAGGGCGGGGTCGTGGGCGCGTACGGCCTCCACCGCCCGCTGCGCCCCCGCGACCAGGGTGGCGGCGTCGATGCCCTCGGGGTCCTCGGGGTTCCCGGCGAGGGCGGCGTGGGCCACGGTGGCGGCGGAGGCGAGGGCCTCGGCGTGGCCCAGGCGGGCGGCCTCGGCGGCCAGTTCGGTGTCCTCGCCGGGCAGCGGCTCGACGGCGGCGACCTCCTCCAGGCCGAAGCGCAGCAGATCCGCCTCCTGCGCCCGCTCGCGGGCCCGGGTGGTCAGCTCGGCCAGCTCGGCGGCGACGGCCCGCAGTCTGCGATAGGCGGACGCGTATTTGGCGAGCGGCACGGACACGGCGTCGCCCGCGTACCGGTCGAGCGCCTGCCGCTGCCGCGCGGGTCTGAGCAGCCCCTGCTGGTCGGTCTGCCCGTGCACGGCCACGAGGTCGTCGGCGAGCTCGGCGAGCAGGCCGACGGGCACGCTCCGGCCGCCCACATGGGCGCGCGAGCGGCCCTCGGCGGAGAGGGTGCGGCTGATGAGCAGGGTGCCGTCCTCGAGCTCGGCGCCCGCCTCCTCCGCGCGGACGGCCGCGGGCGACCGGCGGTCGACGGTGATCCTCCCCTCGACCACCGCGCTCTTGGCGCCCGTCCGCACCAGCGCGGGGTCGGCACGCCCGCCGAGCAGCAGACCGAGGCTGGTGACGACCATGGTCTTGCCCGCGCCGGTCTCGCCGGTCACCGCGGTAAAACCGGGCGCCAGCTCGACCACCGCGTCATCGATGACGCCCAAGGACCGGATCCGCATCTCCTCCAACACGGATACGACCATACGAGGTTCCGGGGCCCCCTCGCGACGGCCACCCCCATCCGTCGCCCTGGGGAGAACCCCACCATCGGTCCGGGTGATCCCTCCATGGCCTTCGCGCCCCTTACCGGAGAGGCTTGATCCCGTCACGCCCGAACGCACTCCCATGAGGCCAGGATGACCGTACGCCCCCGTACCCCGCGCATCGCCGCACTGCTGCTGACCACGGCCGTCGCCCTGACCACCGCCGTCGGCCCGGGGAACGCGTTCGCCCGCGGCCCGGGCGGCGCCACACTCGACGGCACGTGGCGCATGGACGGTTACGGCACGGTCGTCACCGTGGAGGACGGCGGACGGAAGCTGCGGTCGTACGAGACCACGGCCGTCAGCTGTCTGCCCGGCGGGCTGACCGCGGCCCGCTCCGACGCCCGCGGCCCCTTCCTCCAGGAGGGCGAGGCACCCCTCACGGTGACGCCGAAGGGGCGCGACCGGGCGGAGCTGGCGTTCGGGGACAACGTGGGGCACCGCACACTGCGCCGGATCACCGCGCTGCCCGCGAACTGCCGCGGCGACATCGGCCCGGACCCCAAGGCCGACCCGCGGCAGGTCTTCGACACCTACTGGCGGACCTACGCCGAGAACTACCCCTTCTTCGCCGCGCGGCACCTGGACTGGAACGCCGTACGGGACCGCTACCGGCCCCGGATCACGGCGACCACCGGCCCGGACGAGCTGTTCTCGGTCCTGTCGGAGATGATCCGGCCGCTCCACGACGGGCACACCGGTCTGGTCGACCCGCGGCACCCCGAGGGCTACTTCGCCGGGCACCGCGAGGACACCGTCCTCCCCACAGCAGAGGAGCGGAACCGCATGGACCAGGCCGTCGCCGAGAGCGTCAGGGCGGCCGGCGGCAAGGACGAACGGTCCTGGGCGGGCGGGAAGATCAGCTACGCGGAGCTGCCGGGCCGGATCGGCTTCCTCCGCATCACCACGTTCCAGGGCTATGTGAAGGGCAACACCTTCGAGGCCGACGCGGCCACGCTCGGCAAGGCCCTCGACGAGGTCTTCACCGCCGCCCGCACGAGCGGTCCGGACGCCCTGCGCGGCCTGGTCCTCGACCTGCGGCTCAACGGCGGCGGCTCGGACCGCCTCTCCCTGGACGTGGCCGAGCGGCTGACCGGGCGGCCGTACACGGCCTATCTCAAGCACGCGCGCGACGACGCCGACGACCCGCGGAAGTTCACCCCCGCCGAGCCGGTGCGGGCCGTCCCGCACGCCGGGCCCGTCTACACCGGCCCGCTGGCCGTCCTCACCAGCCGGCTGACGATGAGCGCGGGCGAGACCCTCACCGAGGCGCTGCTCGCGCGGGGCCCGGAGCCAGTGCTCATCGGCGAGAACACGCAGGGCCTCTTCTCCGACCGGCTGGAGCGGACGCTCCCCAACGGCTGGCAGTTCTGGCTCCCGAACGAGGAGTTCTTGAACGGTTCGGATCGCCGGACGACGTATGACGGGGCGGGGATTCCCCCCACGGTCGCCGTCCGCCCGGACGACGCACTGCCGGAGGCTCTGGCACGGCTGCGTCCGTGAGTGGCCGCTTTTCAGCCCGTCCGGCGTTTGAGGACAACGCGCGAAGCGTGTTGCGTGGGGGCACGCGCCCCCACGCGGCGGAGCCGCACATCAGACGCAGCCGGGAAGGGGCGGGGCGGGGAACAAGCCCACCGCAGGCGCCAACCACCGGCACCCCTCCCTCGCCGCCGGCGGAAAGCGCACCCGGCGACGGCGAGCACCCCCACCCCGTCACCTAATGCGGCGCCCCCCGCCACCCAGCCACCGGCAGCGCGAACTTTGCCACCAACCGGTCGGTGAACGACGCGTGGTGCAGCCGGGCCAACCGCACCGGCACAGCCCCCCGCCGCACCTCCACCCGCGCCCCCGCCGACAGCTCCACCGTCCGCCGCCCGTCACACCAGAGCACACCGTTCGGCGTCTCCGGCTGCACTTCCACGGCGAGCACCGAATCCGGCGCGGTCACCAGCGGCTTGGCGAAGAGGGCGTGGGCGCTGATGGGGACCATCAGCAGGGCCTCGACCTCGGGCCAGACCACCGGGCCGCCGGCGGAGAACGCGTAGGCCGTCGAGCCGGTGGGGGTCGCGCAGACGACGCCGTCGCCGCCGAAGCGGGAGACCGGCCGGCCGTCGACCTCGGTGACGACCTCCAGCAGCCGCTCGCGCGCGGCCTTCTCGACGGAGGCTTCGTTCAGCGCCCAGTCGGTGTGCACGATGTGCCCGTCGGCGCGGACGAGCACGTCGAGGGTCATCCGCTCCTCGACCTCGTACTCCCGGGTCACCACCCGGTCCACGACCTTGTCCAGGTCGTCGCGCTCGGCCTCGGCGAGGAAGCCGACCCGGCCGAGGTTGACGCCCAGCATCGGCACCCCGGAGCGGCGGGCGAACTCGGCGCCCCGCAGCAGCGTGCCGTCGCCGCCGAGCACGATCAGCAGCTCGCAGCCCTCCAGGACGTCCGGCCGGTCCGGTCCGGCCTCGACGAGTTCGGCCGAGGGCGGGAGCGGCAGGTCGGCGGCCTCCTCGGCCAGCACGCGCACGCCGATGCCGCAGCGCAGCAGTCCCTGGACGACGAGTTCGGCGCTGCGGATGGCCGCGGGCCTGCCGGTGTGGGCGAGCAGGAAGACCCTGCGGCCGTCGGCCGCCGTCCTCTCCCCCTCGGCTGCCGCCCTGGTCTGTGCGGATACTGCTCTCGATGCTGATTCTGAAGTGGTCAACGGGGCCCCTCCGCCACTGCACGGTCAACGTCCGCCGGGTCCAGTTCAGGCGCCCCGGCGCGCAGCCACAGAAAGTACTCGACGTTGCCCGAAGGTCCCGGCAGCGGGCTGGCCGTCACGCCCAGCACACCGAGCCCGAGCCCCGCCGCCTGGGCCGCGACCGTACGGACCGCGTCGGCCCGCAGCTGGGTGCTGCGCACGACGCCGCCGCTGCCGAGCCGCTCCTTGCCGACCTCGAACTGCGGCTTGACCATGAGGACGAGGTCCGCGTCGGGGGCGGCGCAGCGCACGAGCGCGGGCAGCACGAGGCCGAGGGGGATGAAGGACAGGTCGCCGACGACGAGGTCGGCGGGCTTGCCGTCGATCTGCTCAAGCGTCAGCTCGCGGACGTTGGTGCGGTCCTTCACGGTGACGCGCTCGTCGCTCTGGAGGGACCAGGCGAGCTGGCCGTAGCCGACGTCGACGGCGACGACATGGGCGGCGCCCGCGCGCAGCAGGACGTCGGTGAAGCCGCCGGTGGAGGCGCCCGCGTCGAGCGCGCGGCGGCCCTCGACCTTCAGCCCGCGGGGCACGAAGGCGGCGAGGGCGCCGGCGAGCTTGTGGCCGCCGCGGGAGACGTAGTCCGGGTCGTTCTCGTCGTTCGTGACGACGACGGCGGCGCTGATCTCCACCTGCGTGGCCGCCTTGGTCGCGGTCGCGCCGCCGACGGTCACCCGGCCCGCCGCGATGAGCTGGCTCGCGTGCTCGCGGGAGCGGGCGAGTTTCCGGCGCACCAGCTCGGCGTCGAGTCGGCTGCGGCGCGGGCGGGTCACTGCCACGGGTGGTTCAGCTCCTGTTGTCGTGCGAAGCGGGCGCGCCGGAGGGCGCCGTCGGCCCGGGGTGCCGGTCGAGCGCGGTGAGCGCGTCGCGCAGGCCCCGGTGTACATCCTCGTACACCTCGAGGTGACCGGTCGCGGCGAGGTGGTCGGCGTCGGCCAGCCGGGCCAGCAGGCCGTCGACGGCGGGGTCGCCGGTGGGGGCGCGGTCGACGCCGAGCGGGAGGGGCCCGCTCTCCCGCTCGTCCCGCGGTGCGCCGGTCATCGGGTCGGTCATGCCCCCGACGCTACCCCGTCCCGGTGCCTTCGCGGCGTACGCGATCCGCTGGGGTAGCGTCCCTCCCCATGGCGACCATCGAGGAGTGCCGGGAGGCACTCGACCGGCTGGCGGGGAATCTCGCGGGGGCGAGCGGCGACCTGCGGGACGCCGCCACGCCCGACCGCTCGCTCAGCTGCCACCTCTCCGATCTCGACGTCACCTTCACGGGCCACCTGGCGGGCGGGCACATCCAGGACGTCACGACGCGGCCGGGCACCCCCGAGCGGCGGGCGGAGATCGCCCTGACGATGTCGGGCGACGACCTGGTGGCCCTGGTCGACGGCCGGCTGAACTTCGCGAAGGCGTGGGCCGCGGGCCGGGTCAGGGTGCAGGCGAGCCTGCGGGACGTCCTGCGGCTGCGGTCCCTGCTGTAGCGCCCGCGGGCACGCGGCGCCTGCGCGCGGCCGGGACGACCAGGGGCGTGCCCGTCTCGGGGTCGTCGATGACCTGGCAGCGCAGCCCGAAGACCTGCTCGACCAGCTCGGCCGTGACGACCTCCCCCGGCTCGCCCTGGGCGACGACCCGCCCGTCGCGCATGGCGATGAGGTGGGTGGCGTAGCGGGCGGCGTGGTTGAGGTCGTGGAGGACGGCGACGAGGGTGCGGCCCTGCTCCTCGTGCAGCTGGGCGCACAGGTCGAGGACGTCGATCTGGTGCTGGATGTCGAGGTAGGTGGTCGGCTCGTCCAGGAGCAGCAGCGGGGTCTGCTGGGCGAGGGCCATGGCGATCCAGACGCGCTGGCGCTGGCCGCCGGAGAGCTCGTCGACGTGCCGGTCGGCGAGGCCGTCCACGCCGGTCGCGGTCATCGACTCCACGACGATCCGCTCGTCCTCGCGCGACCACTGCCGCAGCAGCCCCTGGTGCGGGTAGCGGCCGCGGGCGACGAGGTCGGCGACGGTGATCCCGTCCGGGGCGACGGAGGACTGCGGCAGCAGCCCGAGCGTGCGGGCGACCTGCTTGGCGGGGTACGAGTCGATGGCCGCGCCGTCGAGCAGCACGGCCCCGGCGGCGGGCTTGAGCATGCGGGAGAGGGCCCGCAGGAGGGTGGACTTGCCGCAGGCGTTGGGCCCGACGATCACCGTGAAGGAGCGGTCGGGGACGGCGACGGAGAGGTTCTCCGCGATGACCCGCTGGTCGTAGGAGAGGGTCACGGACTCGGCGGTCAGCCGGGACTTCCCTGTCGCTCCGGCCGCCTGCGGCACGGCGGCCTCGCGTACGTCGCTCACGGTGGTCTCTCCTTGTTCGTTCGTGGTGTGCGGCGTCATATCCGGCCCGCCTTGCGCTCGGTGAAGAGCAGCCACAGCAGATAGCAGCCGCCGAGCATGCCGGTCACCGCGCCGACGGGCAGCTGGTCGGCGCCGAAGAGCCGCTGCGAGGCCCAGTCGGCGGTGATGAGCAGGACGGCGCCCATGCACGCGGAGGCGGGCAGGTTGGGGCCCGGTGCCCGGGTCAGCCGCCGGGCGAGCTGCGGGGCGGCGAGGGCGACGAAGCTGACGGGCCCGGCCGCGGCGGTCGCGGCGGCGGTCAGCAGGACGGCGGCGCCCATGACGACGATCCGGACGCGCTCGGCCCGTACGCCCAGCGCGTACGCCGCGTCGTCGCCCATCTCCAGCATGCGCAGGGCCCGGCCGTGGCCGATGACGACGGGGAAGAGCACGGCGGCGACGCAGAGCAGGGGCCAGACCTGGCTCCAGTCGCGGCCGTTGAGCGAGCCGACCATCCAGACCAGCGAGCGGGTCGCGTCGACGAGGTCGGCCCGGGTCATCAGGTAGTCGCGGACGCCGGTGAGCACGGCGGCCGCGCCGATGCCCACGAGGACGAGGCGGTAGCCGTGGACGCCCTTCTTCCAGGCCAGCAGGTAGACGGCGACGCCGGTGAGGAGCCCGCCGGCCACGGCTCCGGCGGCGACCGCGAAGGGGTCGCCGTGGAAGAGGACGATGACGACGAGCGCCCCGACCGCCGAGCCCTGGCCGAAACCGATCACGTCGGGGCTGCCCAGCGGATTGCGGGAGACGGACTGGAAGACCGCGCCCGCCAGGCCCAGGCAGGCGCCGACGAGCAGCCCGACGAGCACGCGCGGCAGCCGCAGGTCCTGGACGATGAACTCCTGCGCGGTCGTGCCGCCGCCGGTGAGGGTGGTGACGACCTCGGCCGGTGACATCGGGAAATCGCCGGTGCCGATGAGGGCGACGGCGGCGGCCGCGGCGAGGAGGAGCAGCCCCGCGACGACGAGGACGGCGCGGGTGTCCACGCGCAGCGAGAGCCCGCCGCGGGTGCGGACCACCTTGGACGTGGCCCGCCGGGGCCCGGCGGGCTCGGGGGGTGACGACACACTCACTGCTGGACCACCCTCCGGCGGCGTACGAGGTGGATGAAGACGGGCCCGCCGATCAGCACGGTGACGATGCCGACCTGGAGTTCGCCGGGCCGGGTGACGACCCGTCCGAGCACGTCGGCGCCGAGCAGCAGCACGGGCGCGAGGACGGCCGCGTACGGCAGGATCCAGCGCAGGTCCGGGCCGGTGAGGGCGCGGACCAGGTGCGGGACGATCAGGCCGACGAAGACGATGGGCCCGCAGGCGGCGGTCGCCGCGCCGCACAGCAGCGTGACGGCGGCCATGGCCAGGACGCGGGTGAGCGTGGGGCGGGAGCCGAGCGCGAGGGCGGTGTCGTCGCCCAGCGCCATGGCGTTGAGCGGCCGGGCGAGCGCGAGGGCGAGCACGACGCCGAGGCCGATGAAGGGCGCGATCCGGCCGACGGTCCCCATGTCGGCGGAGGCGAGCGAGCCGACGGTCCAGAAGCGCATCCGGTCGAGCGCGGCGGAGTCCATCAGCTGGACGGAATAGACGTAGCCGTACAGCGCGTACGTGACGGCCGTGCCCGCCAGCGCGAGCCGCACCGGGGTCGCGCTGCGGCTGCCGCCGAGGAAGTGGACGGCCACGGCGACGACGGCCGCGCCGAGGAAGGCGAACCACATGTAGCCGCTGATCGTGCCGATGCCCAGGAAGGTGATGGCGGAGACGACGGCGGCCGCGGCCCCGGCGTTGACGCCGAGGATGCCGGGTTCGGCGAGCGGGTTGCGGGTGAGCGCCTGCATCACGGCGCCCGCGAGCCCGAGCGCGGCGCCGACCAGGATGCCCAGCAGGGTGCGGGGCAGGCGCACTTCGCGGACGACCACGGCGTCGGCGCCGGAGGCGGAGTGGAAGAGCGCGTCCCACACCTGGTCGAGGGGGATCGCTCTGGCGCCGACGGCGACGCTCGCGACGGCGACCAGGAGCAGGACTCCCAGCGCGGCGAACAGACCTGCCGCGCGGGCCGCGTTGCGACCGGGCGGCGCGGACCGGGGCGGCGCCGCCGGGGATTCGGGGAGACTGTCGACCAACACCAGGTTAGGTTAGCCTACCCTGACACTGCCCCTTCGAGTGAGTACCGAGAGAAGTGCATCACATGAGCACCCCCCGCATCCCAGGCATCAGCTCCCTGTCCCGTCGCGGCCTTCTGACGGTGGGTGGCGCGCTCGGCGCCGGCGTCCTCCTCAGCGCCTGCGGGAGCGGGAAATCCTCGGGAGGCTCGGACTCCGGCTCCTCCGGCGGCTCCTGGACCTTCAAGGACGACCGCGGCGAGACCGCCAAGGCGGGCAGCACGCCCAAGAAGGTCGTCGCCTTCACCGGCTCCGCCGCCGCCCTCCACGACTTCGGCTTCGACTGCACGGGCGTCTTCGGCCCCACCAAGCTCAAGGACGGCAAGCCCGACCCCCAGGCCGGCGACCTCGACGTCGACAAGGTGACGGTCCTCGGCAACACCTGGGGCGAGTTCAACGTCGAGAAGTACGCCGCCATGGGCCCCGAACTGCTCGTCACCAACATGATCCAGGGTCAGGAGCTCTGGTACGTCCCCGACGACAGCAAGAAGAAGATCCTCGGCCTCGCCCCCTGCGTCGGCATCAGCACCTCCAAGAAGTCGCTCACCGACGTCATCGGGCGCTACGCCGAACTCGCCGGCTCCCTCGGCGCCGACCTCAAGGCGAAGCGCGTCACCGACGCCAAGCAGCGCTTCGAGAAGGCGTCCGAGACGCTCCGCAAGGCCGCCCGCGACAACAAGGGCCTCAAGGTCCTCGCCGCCTCCGCCGCCGCCGACATGTTCTACGTCTCCGACCCCTCCGTCTACGCCGACCTCACCTACTTCAAGCAGCTCGGCGTCGAGATCGTCGTCCCCGGCAAGGTCACCGGCGGCTTCTTCGAGAGCCTCAGCTGGGAGAACGCCGGCAAGTACGCCGCCGACCTGATCCTCCTCGACAACCGCACCGCCGCGCTCCAGCCCAAGGACCTCACCGCCAAGCCCACCTGGGCGGGCCTGCCCGCGGTCAAGGCCGGCCAGATCACCCCCTGGCTCAGCGAACCGCGCTACTCCTACGCCGGCTGCGCCCCGCTCGTCGAGAGCCTCGCCGCCGCGGTCGAGAAGGCCAAGAAGGTCAGCTGACGGCCCCTCACGCCGGCCACCGCCGGCGACCGTGTCCGTCGCGCCCGCCGAAAGGATCACGCCCCGCATGACCACCACCTCCACCGCCGCCCCGTACCGCTTCTTCGACCTGCGCGTCCTGCGGGCGGTCCGGGTCAGCCCCGCCATGATCCGCGTCACCTTCGGCGGGGACGACCTCGCCGCCGCCGTCAGCGACGGCCGCGACCAGCGCTTCAAGCTGTTCCTGCCGCAGCCCGGCCAGGACGCCCCCGTCCTCCCCGAGGACCTCGGCGAGGGCTGGTACGCGCAGTGGCGCGCCCAGGACCCCGCCGTACGCGCCGTCATGCGCTCGTACACCGTCCGCGACCTGCGCGCGGACCTCGCCGAGCTCGACGTCGACTTCGCCGTCCACGGCGACGCCGACGGCCACGGCGGGCCCGCCACGAACTGGGCGCAGGCCGCCCGCCCCGGCGACCGCGTCGCCGTCCTCGGCCCCGTCGCCCGGGACAACGGCGGCGCCGACTTCCAGCCCCCGGCCGGCACCGACTGGGTCCTCGTCGCCGCCGACGAGACCGCCATGCCCGCCGCCGCCGGCATCCTCGCCTGGCTGCCCGCGGGCACCCGGGCGAAGGTCTGGATCGAGGTGCCGCACCCCGACGACGTCCAGGACCTGCCGACCGCCGCCTCGGCGGAGATCACCTGGCTCGTACGGGGCCCCGGCCACGCGAGCCCGCTGGCCGACGCGGTGCGCGCGGCGGAGCTGCCCGCGGGCACCCCGTACTCCTGGATCGCCGGCGAGGCCGGCATGGTCCGCACCCTCCGCCGCCACCTGGTCGGCGAACGCGGCTTCGACCGCCGCGCGGTGACCTTCACCGGCTACTGGCGCCGGGGCGCGTCGGAGGAGGAGCTCCTGGCGGAGCTCTCCTGAGGCCGAGGACGCCGACGGGCCCCCACCCTGCCACCAGGGTCGGGGGCCCGCGCGTGTCCCGCACAGGTCGCGGCAGGCGTCAGAACCCCAGCCGCGCCAGCGCCTTCCCCGCGTCCAGCTCGCACCGGCCGGAGCCCGCCGCCGACCAGGCGGCCCCGCAGAGCGCCCGCAGCCCGTCGACCAGCTCCCCTTCTCCCGTCAGGGTCAGCTCCCCGCCCTCCGCCGCGGCCGTCCACCCACCACACCGGAAGTCCTCGCCGACCGCCGGCTGTGCCTGGAGCAGCCCCCGCAGATCCTCCGCCACATACGTCGGCCGGTGCTCCGGCGGCGCGGCGAGCAGCTGCGCGGCGGTCGTCACCCCGGTCAGGACGAGCAGCGAGTCCACGCCGCCCACGTGCGCGCCCTCGATGTCGGTGTCCAGCCGGTCACCGACGACCAGCGGCCGCTCCGCGCCCGTGCGCAGCACCGTCTCCCGGTGCATCGGCGGCAGCGGCTTCCCCGCCACCTGCGGCTCCGCGCCCGTCGCGATCCGCACGACCTGCACGGCCGCGCCGTTGCCGGGCGCGATCCCCCGGGCGCTGGGAATCGTCAGATCCGTGTTGGAGGCGAACCACGGCACGCCCCGCGCCACCGCGTACGACGCCTCCGCCAGCCGCGACCACGGCATGTCCGGCCCGCCGTAACCCTGCGCCACCGCGGCCGGATCCTCGTCCGCCGAGTCCACCGGCACCAGCCTGCGCTCCTCCAGCGCGACCCGCAGCCCCTCCGCCCCGATCACCAACACCCGTGAACCGGACGGGATCTGATCGGCGATCAGCCGCGCGACGGCCTGCGCCGAGGTGATCACATCGGAGGGCTCGGCGGGCACGCCGAGCTCCGTCAGGTGAGCGGCGACCGCCCCGGGCGTACGGGCCGCGTTGTTCGTCACATAGGCGAGGTGCATCCCGCCGTCCCGCGCCGTCCCCAGCGACTCGACGGCGTACGCGATGGCCTCGCCGCCCGCGTAGACCACGCCGTCGAGGTCCAGCAGCGCCGTGTCGTAGGCCGCGCTCAGCGGCTCGCGGCTGCCGTCGGGCCGGATCCGGACGGTCTGGTTCATCGTGCACTCACTCCTTGTGCTGTACGTCTCTTCCCCGATCATTGCTCATCCGGCCATGGGACATAACATTTCCCAATGAGCACTCCAGGCCGAACAGGGGATACAAGGCAGGGTCTCGAACTCGCGCCGTTCCGAGGGCTGCGCTATGTCCCGGAGCGGGTCGGCAGCCTGGCCGCCGTGACATCACCACCGTACGACGTCGTCGTACGGCCCGACGGCCTGCGCCACCTGGAGACCGCGGACCCGCACAACATCGTCCGCCTCATCCTCCCCCAGGCCGCCACGGCCGCGGACCGGCACCGGCAGGCCGCGGAAACGCTGCGCCGCTGGCAGGACGAGCGGATCCTCGCCGCCGACCCCGAGCCCGCGCTCTACGTCTACGAGCAGCGGGGCGACGGCATACTGCAACGCGGCCTCATCGGGGCCCTGCGCCTCAGCCCCCGCGAGGAGGGCGTCGTGCTCCCCCACGAGGACGTGATGCCGCACATCGTCGAGGACCGCGCGGCCCTGATGCGCGGCACGGGCGCCAACCTGGAGCCGCTGCTCTTCTCCTACCGCGGGAACGGCGCCGAGGGCGGCGCGGCGGACGTCATCGAGCGGGTGATCCGCACCGCTCCCCTGCTGTCCACCACCACCGACGACGGCTACGCCCACCGGCTGTGGTCCATCACCGACCCGGACGACCTGCGCCGCGTCGGCGAGGACCTGTCCCGGCAGCAGGCCCTCATCGCCGACGGCCACCACCGCTGGGCCACCTACCTCCGGCTGCGCGCCGAACAACCCGCCGACAGCCCCTGGGACTTCGGCCTGGTCCTCCTCGTCGACACCGCCCGCTACCCCCTGCGCGTACGGGCCATCCACCGCCTGCTGCACAACCTCCCGGTCGCCGAGGCGCTCGCCGCCGTCGGCACCGCCTTCCGCGTACGCACCCTCGAAGGCTCCCTGCCGGAGGCCCTGGACGCGCTCGCCGAGGCGGTGGCCAAGGACGGCAACGCCTTCGTGCTCGCCGGCGACGGCCGCTTCCACCTCCTCGACAACCCCGACCCCGCCCTCCTCTCCCGCACGGTCCCCACCGACCGCCCGGAGGCATGGCGCACACTCGACGCCACCGTCCTGCACTCGGTCCTCCTGGAACACATCTGGCAGGTCCCGGACGACCCCGAGCACATCGGCTACATCCACGAGACGGCAGCCGCCGTCGAGCAGGCCGAACGCCACGGCGGCACGGCGGTCCTGATGCACCCGGTCTGCGAGGACGTCGTACGCGAACTGGCGGAACAGGGCGTCACCATGCCCCGCAAATCCACCTCCTTCGGCCCCAAACCGGCGACGGGCCTGGTGCTGCGGAGCCTGGCGTTGAACTGAGACCGACCGGCCGACGGCCTCAACGCCGAAGGGCGGAACCCCCGGTGGGGGTTCCGCCCTTCGGCGTCAGCGTCAACGCGTGAGCGGTCAGCTCTTGTCGTCGGACGACTTGTCATCGGACGGCTCGGCCTCGGCCTGCTTGTCCTCGACCGCCTTCTCCGCGGCGGGCTCGGGGGCCTCGGCGGGCTCCTCGGGCATGACGGGCTCCACGAACTGCGGGGCCGCGGCCGGGGTTTCGGCGGGCTGCTCCGGGGCGGCCGCCTCGACGGTCCCGGCCTCAGCGGGCTCGGTCTCAGCAGGCTCGGGGGTCTCGGCCACCGGGGTCTCCTCGTCCTCGTCGGCCTCGACCAGGGCGTCCGTGAACTCGACGCCGTCCAGCTCCGCGAGCCGGTCGGAGGCGTCCGTCATGCCGCCCTGGTCCGCCTCGAGGGCCTTGGCGAACCACTCGCGGGCCTCGTCCTCGCGGCCCACGGCGAGCAGCGCGTCGGCGTAGGCGTAGCGCAGGCGGGCGGTCCACGGCTGGATCGAGCTGGACGCGAGCTCGGGGCTCTGCAGGGTCACGACCGCGGCGTCCGCCTGGCCCATGTCCTTGCGGGCACCGGCGGCGACGAGACGCATCTCGACCTGGCCGGCCTTGTCCAGCTTGTGCACCTCGGGCTCGCCAGCCATGGCCAGCGCGCGCTCCGGGCGGCCCATGCCGCGCTCGCAGTCGGCCATCACGGGCCACAGCTCGACGGAGCCCGTCATCCGGCGCGCGGCGCGGAACTCGGCCAGCGCCTCGGTGTACTTGCCCGTGCCGTACGCGGCGAAGCCGGCGGCCTCACGCACGGCGGCGACGCGGGACGCGAGGCGCAGGGCGATCCGGGAGTAGGCGTACGCCTGCTCCGGGTCCTCGTCCAGCAGGTTCGCGACCATGACGAGGTTGCGCGCGACCTCCTCGGCAAGGCCCTTCGGCAGGCTCATGAGCTCCTGCTTGACGTCCTTGTCGATCTCGTCGCCGGTCACGTCGTCGGGGATCGGCAGACGCTTCACGGGCTCGCGGTCACGGTCCCGGTCGTCACGCCGGTCGTCACGGCGCCCGTACCCGCCGGAGCGCTCGTCGCGCCCACCGCGGTAGCCACCGCCACCCTGCCGGTCGTCACGACGCCCGTAGCCGCCACCGCCCGGACGACCACCACGGTCATCGCGGCCACCACGGTAGCCACCGCGATCGTCGTCACGACGGGGACCACGGTCGTCGTCACGGCGCGGGGCGCGGTCGTCACGGCGGAAGGAGGGGCGGTCATCGCGACGCTCATCACGACGGAAGCCACCACGGTCGTCGTCACGGCGGGGACCACGGTCGTCGCGACGGTCGTCACGGCGGAAGCCACCGCGATCGTCGTCACGGCGCGGAGCGCGGTCGTCGCGACGGAAAGACGGACGGTCATCGCGACGCTCGTCACGACGGAAACCGCCACGGTCGTCGTCGCGACGGGGACCACGGTCGTCGTCACGACGAGGCGCGCGGTCGTCACGGCGGAACGACGGACGGTCGTCACGACGCTCATCACGACGGAAACCACCGCGATCGTCATCGCGACGCGGGCCGCGGTCGTCATCACGACGGAAGGAGGGACGGTCGTCGCGGCGGAAACCGCCACCGGCGGGACGGCCACCACGGTCGTCACGCCCACCGCGGAAACCACCACGGTCGTCGTCACGGCGCGGGCCGCGGTCGTCGCGACGGAAGGACGGACGCTCGTCACGGCGGTCGTCACGACGGAAGCCACCACGGTCGTCGTCACGGCGGGGACCACGGTCGTCGTCACGACGAGGCGCGCGGTCGTCACGGCGGAACGACGGACGGTCGTCACGACGCTCGTCACGACGGAAACCGCCGCGATCGTCGTCACGGCGCGGGGCACGGTCGTCGCGACGGAAAGACGGACGGTCATCGCGACGCTCGTCACGGCGGAAGCCACCACGGTCGTCGTCGCGACGGGGACCACGGTCGTCGTCGCGACGAGGCGCGCGGTCGTCACGCGGGAAGGAGGGACGGTCGTCGCGGCGGAAACCACCACCGGCGGGACGGCCACCACGGTCGTCACGCCCACCGCGGAAACCACCACGGTCGTCCTCGCGGCGCGGGCCGCGCGGACGGTCGTTGCTGCCACCACGGTCGTCACGGCGGAAACCACCGCCGGTCGGGCGTCCACCCCGGTCGCCTTCACGGCGGGGACCGCCACGGTCGTCACGCCGGTACGCCGGCCGGTCGTCGCGGCGGAAGCCGCCCCGGTCGCTACCCGATCGATCGTCGGGAGAGTTGGTGGACATCGACGTGACTCCTGTCTTCAGGTACCGCAGTCATTCTCGCGCAACCGGTGGACCGGCGCGCTTCGGAAAAAAACAAAAAGGACCCTTGGTCCCAGCGTGAACGCTGGGACCAAGGGTCCTTGAAATATTGTTCGGCGGCGTCCTACTCTCCCACACGGTCCCCCATGCAGTACCATCGGCGCTGAAAGGCTTAGCTTCCGGGTTCGGAATGTAACCGGGCGT
>NZ_JBVHLW010000053.1:0-38236 GCF_055558795.1 Streptomyces sp. NPDC025618
CCCCCCCCCCCCCCCCCCCCCCCCCCCCCCCCCCCCCCCCCCCCCCCCCGCCCCCACCCCCCCCCCCCCCCCCCCCCCCCCCCCCCCCCCCCCCCTTCGCCCTCGCCGCGCAGCACCCCGTCGAACAGGTCGACGGCGACGAAGTCGGCGAACGGCCCGGCCGTGACCTCCGCCAGCTCCCGTGCCGTACGGGCCACGTCCAGCGTCGTCCCGATCCTCGCCCCCGCCTCGTTCACCAGGGCCAGCCGCTGCCGCGCCCGGTGCTCCTCCGTGCGGTCGAGGGCGGCGAGGGCGACCCCGCGCACCTGCCCGGCCGGATCCCTCAGCGGGGTGAAGAAGGAGGCCCAGGCGCGCTCTTGGAGCTCACCGGGCGCCCGGAAGGAGGCGTCCGTGCGCACGGGCCTTCCCGTGCGCAGCACATCGGCCATCATGGCGCCGAATTCCTCGAAGGGCGGGCCCGGGTGAATGTCGGCGAGCCGCTGCCCGAGCATCTCCGCTTCCGGGCGGCCCGCCACACCGAGCATTTCGTCATTGACGCTGACGAGCCGCAATTCGTCGTCGTATACCGACGTGGCGATGGGGGACTGGAGATAAGCCCATTCCTTCAGTTCCTTGAGCGGCGCGGAGCCGGTCTCCGGCGCGGTCGCGGGACCGTCCCCGGCGGTCGTCAGCAGCAGCCACCCGACCCCGCCGTCACCATCCGGACCGGGGCAGGCACGGACCGGAATCCGCACCTCGCCGCCGTCCCGGTGGCGGGCGGTGAGGCTGCCGCTCCACCGCGCGGCCCTGGTCAGCGACGTGCGCGCGGAGGCGGGCAGGGGCGCGGCGAGCAGACCGGAGGCGTGGCGCCCGACGATCTCGTCGGCCGGATAGCCGAGCAGGCGCCGGGCCAGGGGACTCCACAGGGTGACGGTGCCGCGTCCGTCCACGGCGGCGACCGGGACCGCCGTCGCCTCGGGGAAAGTGTCGGTGTGGACGTCCATCGGCGTTCATCTCGTTCTCGATGTGCGATACAGCGACCAACCTCGCCCGGAATTCATCTCGCCCGCTGTTCAGGGCAGGGCTCGCTGCCGGCTCTGTTCCTTACAGCTTTCCCGCACGGACCGGAGCTCAAGCCTTCTCGCGCACCTCCGTACGCGCGGTGCCCGGCCGACGACATTCTGTGTCCGCCCGCCGTGGGGCCGCTCGTCGACGCGCTGCGCCCGGATCACCCGACATCCCCACCAGTCGGTCGGATCCGGAGAAATCCCCGCGCCACGTCGGCCGGTTGCCACGGAATCGAGACAGCCCCTGGCGATCTCACCCGCACACCCATGACATCCTGAGCCGTCACAGTTCTGCCGGACGGGATCGGCGGACGTCCGGGGATAACGAGGATGCACCAATGAGACTCTGCTTCCTGGTGGAGGAGCAGTACCGGCGCGACGGTATGCCGGTGGACGTGATCCGCCAACTGACCGCCTGGGGGCACCAGGTGGACGTGCTGCGGCCGGGCGGTTCCCTCCTCAAGCTCTCCGAGGCGGTGCGCGCGGGCGCGCACGACGCCTGGGTGCTCAAGACCGTCTCCGGCGGACCGGGCCTGACGCTGCTGGAAGCCGCCGCGACCGTCGGCCTCACCACGGTCAACGACGCCCGCGCGATCCGCGGGGTGCGCGACAAGGCGCTGGCGGCGGTGACGGCCGAACACCACGGCCTGCCCGTCCCCGTGACCTACGCCGCCGCCCGGCCCGAGGAGTTCGCCGGGATCCCCGCGGCCGCGTACCCCCTCGTGGTCAAGCCCGCCGACGGCAGCTCCGGCCGCGCCGTCCGCCTCGTGCCCTCCCCGGACCGGCTGCCCGCCCCCGGCACCGAACCCGCCGGCATGCTGATAGCCCAGCCGTACGTGCCCAATTCGGGCGTCGACCTCAAGGTGTACTGCGTGGACGGCGAGTTGTACGCGACCGAACGCCGCTCGCCGCTGCACCCCGACCGGCCCGCCCGCGAACGCCATGTGCCGCTGACCGCCGAAGTGGCGGACATCGTCACACAGATCGGCGCCGTCTACGGCCTCGACCTGTACGGAGTGGACGTGGTGCTCGGACCCGACGGACCGGTGGTCGTCGACGTCAACGACTTCCCGAGCTTCCGTCAGGTGCCGGACGCGGTGGCCCGCGTGGCGTGGGCCATCCTGCGGCTCGCCGACGCCGGGCCCTCCCGGCGCGCGGCCGCTGCCGCGCACCTGCCCGCTCCCGCGCAGGTGGGCGGTGCCGCGTGAGGATCTGCCTGCTCACACCCGCGCCCGACCACCCGCTGCTGGCCGCCACCACCGCACTCCTGGCGCCCCGTCACCAGGTGGAGGCGCTCGACCCCCGGCACGCCGTGCTGCCGTCACCGGCGCGCGCCCCCCAGGCGCTCGCCGACGTCTATCTGCTGAAGAGCCGCACGCCCTGCGCCCTGGCCTTCGCCCGCTACCTCGAACAGCACGGCGCTCCCGTGCTGAACTCGGCCGACGCGACCGAACTGTGCCAGGACCGCACCGCCATGGCCGAGGCCGCGCTCGCCGCCGGACTGCCCTTCGCCGCCACCGCGGCGGCGACCACCCTGCCGCGCCTGGCCGCACGGGACGGTGTGACATACCCCCTGGTCGTCAAGAGCCGCCACAGCAGGCGGCACGACCTCGTGGCGCGGGTGGACGACGCGGAACAACTGCGGGCCCTGGCCGCGCAGTGGCCGGGCGAGTCGGTGGTCACCCAGACCTACACCCCCAACAGCGGCTGGGACCACAAGCTGTGGGTCATCGGCGACGAGATCTTCGCCGCCGTCCGTCGCTCGGAGCTCGCCCCGCTGTCCGCCGCCGAGCCGGTCGCCGCCGGGGAACTGCCCCCGGCCTGGCTCGACGTGGTGCGCCGGGCGGGCGAGGTCTTCGCCCTGGACGTCTACGGCGTCGACCTCCTCGATGTGCCGGGCGGGCTGCCGCTGATCGTCGACGTCAACGCCTTTCCCGGCGTCCGGGGGCAGCGGGGGGCGCCGGAGGCGCTGGCGGATCTGGCGCTGCGGGCGGCGGCGGGCGACTATCGTCCGCGCGGGCTGGGGCAGAGTGCGATCTTGAACGGCTAGCGGTCGCGCCTGCGGCGGGTGCGACCTGCGGGCGCGTCCTCATCGCCGGACGGGCTGATTGCGCGGACCGTAGCCAGCACAATCAGCCCGTCCGGCGTTTGAGGACAACGCGCGAAGCGTGTTCCGGGGGTCTGGGGGCTTGCCCCCCACGCGGCGGAGCCGCACATCAGATGCAGCCGGGAAGGGGCGGGTAGGGGAAAGCCCGCCGCAGGCGCAGCCCCCAAACAACGGAGCCCCACATCAGACGCAGCCAGGAACAGGCGCCCTCCGGTCCTCCCAAGGCGCCGCCTGTTCCAGCTGCGCGGCAACTCTCACCAGCAGATCCTCCCGCCCGTGCGCGGCCACGAGCTGCACCCCGATCGGCAGCCCCTCCCGGCTCTGGCCGAGGGGGAGGCTGATCGCCGGCTGGCCGGAGACGTTGAACACCGCCGTGAACGGACCGTATTCGAGGATGCGGCGCAGCCAGGAGCGGGCCGTGTGGCCGGGGGCGTCGTAGCCGAGGGTGCCGTGCGGTGCCGGGAGCTGCCCGAGCGTCGGGGTCACCAGCAGGTCGTACCGGGTGAAGAAGTCACCGACCGGGCGCGTGACCCGGTGCTGGGCGTCGACCGCCGCCATCACATCGAGCGCGCCCGCCGCCTCCGTCTCACTCAGCACCACCCGTGACACCGCCTCCAGCAGTGACGGATCGGGCCTGCGCGGCGCCCTGAGCATCGCGGCGCCCGTCGCGTAGACGCTGAGCATCAACGCCTCGACGACCGCGTCCGGATCGACGGCCGGGCCGGCCGGGGAGACGATGTGCCCGATCCACTCCAGGATCTGGGCCGCGGTCTCCGCCGCGGCGGCCACCTGAGGGTCGACCGGCACGCCCGACCACGCCCGCGTGGTGAGCGCGACCCGCAGCCGGCCCGGGTCGGCCCGCAGCTCCTCGGCGTACGGACGTACGGGCGGCGGCGCGGCGTACTTGTCGCCGACGGGCGGCGCGGCCACGGCGTCGAGCAGGTGGGCCGTGTCGCGCACGGTCCGGGTGAGCCCGAACTCCACCGTCTGCCCGAACGCGGCCTCCCCGGCGAGCGGTCCGCTGGGCGTGCGGCCACGGCTCGGCTTCAGGCCGACGAGCCCGCAGCAGGCGGCGGGCACCCGCAGGGAGCCCGCGCCGTCGTTGCCGTGCGCGAACGGCACCGCGCCCGCCGCCACGAGCGCGGCCGACCCGCCGCTGGACCCCCCGACGCCGCGGTCCGGGGCCCAGGGATTGCGCGTGGGGCCGTAGCGCACCGGCTCCGTCGAGAAGCTGAGACCCAGCTCGGGTGCGGTGGTCTGACCGAGCGCCACCAGCCCGGCGGCGCGGAAGCGGGCCATCAGGTCGTGGTCGGCCTGCGCGACGGCACCGCGGATGCTGCGGCTGCCGAGCGTGAAGGGAACGCCCCGCGCGAACGGCCCGCTGTCCTTGATCACGAACGGCACGCCGCCGAACGGCCCCTCCGGCTCGTGGCCGAGGGCGGGGACGAACAATGGCAGCGTCAGCGCGCCGAGGTCGGCGCCGGCCGCGGCGAGGGCGCGCCGGGCCACCGACTCGACCTCGGCCGCGCTCACTTCACGCGCCCGGATCAGCGCCCGCAGGCCGACGGCGTCGAGGCCCGCGTATTCGTACAGCTCCACCGGTCTCCCATTCCTCGGCTGGTGGCTGGAATCAGACTGACGTACGGAGCTGTCACACTGCCACCGAGTTTCGCCGCCGTGCCTCGGGGCGCCCGGCGACCTCGTAGATTCTGCCGCGTAAGGCAAGCGGTTTCGAACCATCCGTCTCAGCAGTCCGTGGTGTCACAGTGGCCGGAATTCCCCGTAACCCGGCCGCCCCGCGGCCCGTTTCCGGGGCAGATCAGTCCTCATGCAACGGGGCTGCCGAAGGCCGCACCCACCGGATCATCCCGTCCGGCGGCACCGGCGATCCGGGCCGGGCCCGTCGCGGAACCCGCGAGGCTCCGGCGCAGCTCTTCCCGGCCCCTCCGACCGGCGGCCGTCTCCCGGCGCGTGATCGCGCTGTGACGGCGGGAGACGGCCGTCGCACCTTCGTGAGGCACGTCGACGCCGAGCCGAGGGAGCCCTGATGAGCCTGCTGCGCAAGATCCGTGAGACCGGACGGGTGGCGGAGGACGCGCCGCCCCGGCCCGCCCCCGCGGAGTCCGCCGCGGCCCGCCGCCTGGGCGGCTCCGTCCAGGTGCGCTGTGTGGACGCCGGATCGTGCAACGGCTGCGAGATCGAGATCGCGGCGGCCTTCGGGCCGGTCTACGACGCCGAGCGCTACGGAGCCCGCCTCGTGGCCTCGCCCCGGCACGCGGACGTCGCGCTCGTCACCGGGCCGGTGACCCGCAACATGGCCGAACCGCTGCGCCGCACCGTCGCCGCGATGCCCCGCCCCCGGCTCGTCGTGGCGGTCGGCGACTGCGCCCTGAACTGCGGTGAGTTCGCCGGTGGCCACGGCGTCGAGGGCGCGGTGGCCGACGTGGTCCCCGTCGACCTCAAGGTCGAGGGCTGCCCGCCGCGCCCCGACCGGATCGTGGCGGCGCTGCGCGCCGTGACCGGCCGGTGAGCGCGGCCGCGCCCACCAGGGGCGCGACGCCGTCGTACGGCCGCCGGCGGTCCGGCGGCGCGCGAGTGAGGGACCGCGCATGAGGGGTGCCGAAACCGCGGCGGTTCTCGCGGTCGGGCTCGCCGGCGCCGGAGCGCTGTCCGGCGCGTTGCTGCCGAGACGGGCGCGCGTCATAGCCGTCGGGGTGTGCACCGCGGGCCTCGGCGGTGCCGGGCTCGCGGCCGGACTCATGGCCTCCGGCGGCGGCCGGTGGTCCGTCCACCTGCCCGGCCTGCTGCCGATGGCCGGTGTCTATCTGGCCGTCGACGCCCTGTCGGGGCTCTTCATGGCGGTCGCGGGAGCCGTGGTCCTCGCGGTCGCCGTCTACGGCATCGGCTACGCCGGGGGCGGCCACGCGGGCGGAGTCGCCTCGCGCGGGGTCCAGGCCGCGCTGCCCCTGTTCGCCCTCACCCTCGTCCTCGTCCCGGCGGCCGCCTCCGTCTCGACGTTCCTCCTCCTGTGGGAGGTCATGGCCCTCACCTCGCTGCTGCTCGTCCTGGCCGACCAGCGCGACCGCGCCAGTGTCCGCGAGGCCGGGGTCTGGTACGCCGTCATGACCCACCTCGGCCTGGTCCTGCTGCTGGCCGGTATGGCCCTCTTCGCCGCCTGCGCCGGAGGCGAGACGTTCACCGCGCTGCGCGCGGGCGCGAGCGGGATGTCACCCGCCGCCCGCGGCACGGTCTTCGTGCTGGTCGCGGCGGCCTTCGCGTCCAAGGCCGGCATGGTGCCCCTGCACCCGTGGCTGCCCAGGGCCCACCCCGAGGCCCCCAGCAACGTCTCCGCGCTGATGAGCGCCGCCATGGTCAACCTCGGCGCCTACGGCATCGTGCGCGTGGCCTTCGACCTGCTGGGCGGTGCCCCGCGCTGGGGCTGGCTGCTCGTCCTGGCGGCGGGCGCCCTCTCCGCCGTCTACGGCATCCTCCAGGCGGCCATGGCCTCCGACCTCAAGCGGCTGCTGGCCTACTCGACCTCCGAGAACCTCGGCCTCGTCCTCATCGGCGTCGGCGCGGCCGGGCTCTTCGCCTCCTCCGGCTATCCGGTGCCCGCCGCGCTCGCGCTCGCGGCCGCGCTCCTGCACGTCGCCAACCACGCCGTCTTCAAGGCCCTGCTGTTCTGCGCCGCGGGCTCCGTCGTCCGTGCCACCGGCGTGCGCGACCTCGACCGCATGGGCGGGCTGCGCGCCCGGATGCCGGCCACCGCGGGCTTCTTCACCGTCGCCGCCCTCGGCGCGATCGCCCTCCCGCCCGGCAACGGCTTCCTCAGCGAATGGCTGCTGCTCCAGTCCCTCATCAACGGCCTGACCGTGCCCGGCGTCTCCACCGCCATCGTGCTGCCGCTCGCCGTCGCGGTCATCGCGCTGTCCGCCGGGCTGGCCGCCGCCGTCTTCGTCAAGGCGCTCGGCGTGGGCTTCTTCGCCCGCCCCCGCAGCGCCGAGGCCGCGGCCGCCACCGAGAGCCCGCCCGGCATGCTCATCGGCATGGGCCTGCTCGCCGTCGGCTGCACCGGCCTCGCGCTCGTACCCGGCATGCTGGGCAACGGCCTGTCACGAGCCGTGGCCGTCGCCGGACTCAAGGGCGGGCCCACGCTCTCCGGCGACGGCTTCGGACTGCGCCTGGACCGGCTCGCCGCCTCCATGTCACCCCTGTGGGTGGCGGCCGCGCTGGCGGCCGGAGTGCTCGCGGCCGCCGCCCTGGTCCGGATCACGGCCCGCCGCGGCCGCCGCGCCAACGTCCGGCTGTGGGACTGCGGCGGAGGCGCCCCGACCGCCCGGATGTCCTACACCGCGACCTCCTTCGCCGAACCCCTCCAGCGGGTCTTCGACGACGTCCTCGCCCCCGAGCAGGACGTCAACGTCACCCCGCTGCGCGAGTCCGCCTATCTGGTGGAACGCGTGCGTTTCCAGAGCCGGATCCCCGACCGGATCGAGCACCGTGTCTACCGCCCCGTCCTCGCCGCGGTCACCGGCCTGGGCCAGAGCGCGCGCCGCCTGGCCACCGGCAGCGTGCACCTCTACCTCGGCTACGGCTTCTTCGGCCTCGTCGCCGTGCTGCTCGCCCTGGCGGTGGGCTGGTGAGCGGCATCGCGCGGCGGGGCACGCCGGGGGACACGCAGGAGGAGACACCGTGAAAGCCATCGGCACGGCGGCCGTGACCGCCCAGGTCGTCCTCGTCGTCGCCGGGGCGCCCCTGCTCGCCGGCACGATGCGGCAGGTGCGGGCCCGGCTGGAGGGCCGGGCCGGCCCCGGCGTCCTCCAGCCCTGGCGGGACCTGCGCAAGCTGCTCCGCAAGGAGGCCATCACCCCCGTCGGCACCGGGCCCGCCTTCCGCCTCGCCCCCCTCCTGCTCGTCGCGACCACCGCCGTCGTCGCGGCCCTCGTCCCCCTGGCCTCGACCGTCACGCCCGTCAGCGGCAGCGCCGACCTGATCCTCGTGGTGGCGCTGCTCGCCCTCGGCACGGCCGCCCTCGCCCTCGCCGGCCTGGACACCGGCACCGCCTTCGGCGGCATGGGCGCCTCCCGCGAGATGACCGTGGCCGCCCTCGTCGAACCCACCATCCTCCTCGCGGTGTTCGCCCTGTCGATACCGTCCGGTTCCACCAACCTGTCCGCGATCGTCTCCGGCGGCATCCACGACCCGGTGCGGCTGGCCTCCCCGGCGGGGCTCCTGGCCACCGCCGCGCTGGCCGTCGGCGTCCTCGCCGAGACCGGCAGGCTGCCGGTGGACAACCCGTCCACCCACCTGGAACTGACGATGGTCCACGAGGCGATGGTGCTGGAGTACGCGGGCCCCGACCTCGCCCTGGTCGAACTCGGTGCCCAGATGCGGCTCGCCGTCCTGCTCGGACTGCTCGCCTCCCTGTCCGCCCCCTGGGGCATCGCGACCACCGCCGCGCCGGCCGCCCTCGCCCTCGCCCTCGTCCTGCTCACCGCCAAGGTCGCCCTGCTCGGCTCCGCCCTCGCGGCCGCCGAGGTGTTCTGGGCCAAACTGCGGCTGTTCCGCGTCCCCGAGCTGCTCGCCGGATCCTTCCTGCTGGCCCTGCTCGCGGTCACCGCCTCGTACTTCCTCACAGGAGAGTGAGTGAGGGACACATGAACGACAGCGTCTTCACCCAGCTGCTCGACCTGGCGTGCGGCGCGTTCCTGCTCGCGGCCGTCGTGGTCCTGTGGCTGCGCCAACTGTCCTCGATCGTCCGGGCCTTCGCCCTCCAGGGCGTCGCCCTGGCCGCCGTCGCCGCCCTGCTGGGCGTGCACGAGGGCCGCTGGAACCTCCTCGCCATCGCCGCGGGCATCGGCCTGCTGCGCGCCGGGGCCCTGCCCCACCTCATCCGGCGCGCCCTCGCCGCCGGCAGCCCGCCCCCCACCCGCCACTACGAGGAGGACGTCAGCGAGGCCCGCGAGGCCCAGCCCCTGGTCAACGTCGCCGCGTCCCTGCTGAGCGCCGCCCTCCTCACCCTCCTCGCCTACGCCGTCGCCCGGCCCCTCGTCGAGCTCGACCCCACCCCCGCGACGAGCGCCCTGCCGGTCGGCCTCGCCGTCGTCCTGATCGGCTTCTTCACCCTGGTCACCCGGCGCCGCGCCCTGGCGCAGGTGGTCGGCTTCCTGCTCCTGGACAACGGCATCACCGCCACGGCCTTCCTGGCCGCCTCCGGGGTGCCGCTGATCGTCGAACTCGGCGTCTCCTTCGACGTCCTGCTCGCCGTTCTCGTCCTGCAGATCCTCACCACCCGGATGCGGGCCGCCTTCGGCGGCACCGGCATCGACGACCTGCGGGAGCTACGCGACTGATGACGCACGCCACCACCGCACTGCTGCTGACCGCCCCCGTCGCGGTGCCCCTCGCCACCTCGGCCGCCCACGCCGCCACCGGGCTGCGCGGCGTACGGCCGTACCGCCGGGCCCACGCCCCCCGGCACTCCGCCGCCCTCGCGCACAAGCCGCCGCCCCCGCGGACACCGGCCGAACCCGTACGGACCACCGGCTCCGGCGCGGCCGCCGGGGGACCGGTCGCCCTCACCGGCGGACCCCCCGCCGGCCCCTCCGGACCCCCGCCGTTCGCCGCCGACGCACCGGTGGCGCCGCCCTTCGCCACCGGCCACGAGCACCCGGCCCGCCCGATCGGCACCTGGCTCGGACTCGTCTCCCCGGCCACGATCCTCTTCTGCGGGGCCGCCCTCGCCACCACCGTCCCCGACCGCGGGCCGGTGACGGCGTACGGGCGGCTGCTGCGCGCCGACGCCCTGACCGTGTGGCTGCTGCTCGCCATCGGCGCGGTCGCCGCCCTGGCCTGCGCCGCGGGCCCCGCGCACCTCGCCCACGAGCGGGCCGACGCCGGGGCCGCCCGCCGTTACAACCTCCTCGTCCAGGCGTTCCTCGCCGCCATGAGCGCGGCCGTCCTGGCCGCGAACCTCGGTGTCCTGTGGATCGCCATCGAGGCCACCACCATCGTCACCGCCTTCCTCGTCGGCCACCGCCGCACCCGGGCCTCCGTCGAAGCCGCCTGGAAGTACGTGGTGATCTGCTCCGCCGGGATCGCCCTCGCCTTCCTCGGCACCGTCCTCCTCTACTACGCCGCCCGGCAGGCGGGCGTCTCCGAGGCGTCCGCCCTGGACTGGCCGACGCTCGCCGCGCACGCCGACCGGCTCGACCCGGCCGTCACCCGGCTCGCCATGAGCCTCATCGTCCTCGGCTTCGGTGCCAAGGCCGGCCTCGCGCCCCTGCACGCCTGGCTGCCCGACGCCCACAGCCAGGCGCCCGCGCCGGTGTCCGCGCTGATGTCCGGCGTCCTGCTCTCCGTCGCCTTCGCCGGGCTGCTGCGCTACAAGGTCATCGCGGACGCGGCCCTCGGCGCCGGCTACACCCGCGCCCTGCTCGCCGGAGCCGCCCTGCTCACCCTGGCCCTGGCCGCCGTCCTGCTGCTCGCCCAGCGCGACTACAAGCGGATGCTCGCCTATTCGAGCATGGAGCACATGAGTCTGATCGCCCTGGGTGCCGCCATCGGCACCCCGCTGGCCGTCTCCGCCGCCCTGCTGCACATCGCGGGTCACGGGCTGGCGAAGACCGTCGCGTTCTGCGCGTCCGGCCATATCCTGCGCATCCGCCGCTCCACCCGCATCGGCAGGGTGCGCGGGCTGCTGGCCGAGGCCCCGGCCCTGGGCACCACCTTCGGGCTGTCCGTGGTCGCCCTGCTCGGCCTGCCGCCGTTCAGCCTCTTCGCCTCCGAACTCGGGCTCGCCCGCGCCGGGTTCACCGCCGGGCACGGCAAGGTCGTCGCCGTCGCCCTGGTCCTCACCCTCGCCTCCTTCGCCGCGCTGGTCACCCGCACCGCCCGGATGGTCCTCGGCCCCCCGCCCGAACCGGAGGCCGTTGCCGACGGGCCCGTCCGGCTCGGGCCGGCCGCGGCGGCGCCGCTGGTCACCGGCCTCGTCGCGGCCGCGGTCCTGGGCGTCGCCACCGGCCCCCTCACCCGGCTGCTCTCCGCCGCCGGCGAGATCATCGGAAGGCACTGACCCATGCCCCCGACCGTGACCGACATCGGCCCCGGCGAACTGCCCGGACGCGCCGCCGACCTGCTCGTCGACGGCCACCGCCTGGCACTGGTCGCGGCCCACCACGACGGGCCGTCCGCCCCGGGCGGCGCGGCCGTCCGCGTGGTCTACCTCTTCGTCTCCGGCCCGCCCGACACCCGTACCGAACTGCACGTGCGCCTCGACCCCAAGGCCCCCGAGCTGCCCACCCTGGCCCATCTGTCCTTCCCCGCCGGGCGGTTCGAGCGGGAGATGCGCGACCTGCACGGCATCGTGCCTCTCGGCCACCCCCTGCCCCACCGCCTCGTCCGCCACTTCCACTGGCCCCGCGGCTGGTATCCCATGCACCCCGACGCCGGCCCCCCGCCGCCCTTCGCCGAGCCCGAGGGCCCGTACCCCTTCCTGGAGGTCGAGGGCGAGGGGGTCTACGAGATCCCCGTCGGGCCGGTGCACGCCGGGCTCATCGAACCCGGGCACTTCCGCTTCTCCGTCGTCGGCGAGACCATCATCAAGCTCAAGGCCCGCCTGTGGTTCGTCCACAAAGGCATCGAGAAGCTCATGGAGGGCCGCACCCCCGACCGCGGCCTGCCGCTGGCGGAGCGCGTCAGCGGCGACACCGCCGTCGGCCACACCCTCGCCTACTGCCTGGCCGTGGAGGAGGCCACCGGCACCCGGGTCCCCGAGGACGCCCGGCGCGCCCGCGCGCTCCTCCTGGAACTGGAGCGCCTCCACAACCACGTCGCCGACCTCGGCGCCCTGTGCAACGACGTCGGCCACGGCATCCTCAACGCCCGCGCCCAGCACGTCCGCGAGCAGCTGCTGCGGCTGAACCAGGAGGTCACCGGGCACCGGCTGCTGCGCGGTGCCGTCGTGCCGGGCGGCGCGGCGCTCTGCTCGATCCCCGGCACGGCGCGGATGCGCGTGCTCGGCCGGGAGATCGGCGACCTCGTCACCCTCGCCCTCGGGCACACCACCGTCCGCGACCGCTTCACCGGCACGGCCCGGCTCGACCTGGCCGCCGCGCGCGACCTCGGCTGCCTCGGCTATGTCGCGCGGGCCAGCGGGCTGGCCACCGACGCCCGGATCCGCCACCCCTTCCACGACTACGGGCCCGCGCTCACCGAGCCCGTCCACACGGCGGGGGACGTGCTGGCCCGCTTCCTCGTACGGGCCGAGGAGATCGATGCCTCCCTGGCCCTCGTCGAGGAACTGACGGAACGGCTCATCACCGGCCGCTGGGTCGCCGACCTCCCGCTCGGCCTGCCCGGAACGGCGGCCGCTGGCACCGGCATCGTCGAGGGCTGGCGCGGCACCATCACCACGCGCGTCGAGCTGCGGGGCCGCGACCACACGCTGACCCGGGTGAAGACGGCCGATCCGTCCTTCTTCAACTGGCCGGCGCTGCCGGTCGCGCTGGCCGACACGATCGTCCCGGACTTCCCGCTGACCAACAAGAGCTTCAATCTGTCCTACGCGGGCAACGACCTATGACGGCTCCGCCTCCTCGCCGGCCTCGACGCCGTGGTCGCGGGCGAGCCGCAGGGCGTCCTCCAGCTCCTCCTCCGCCACGGACGCCCCGTAGTCATCACCCGTCACCCGGGCCGCCGCCAGCGCGGCCCGGGCCCGGCAGATCCGCTGCCGCATCGCTTCGGCGAACACGCTCACGACAGCCCCCAGGGGGAATCACCGGCGGTGGGAAGGATTCCTCAAGTCTAGGGGAGGCGAGAGCGATGGGCTGCCGCCAGGAAGTCTTCCGTGCGGGGCCGTCGGCTATGCCTGGGCCGAGCCTTCCGCCGTCCACCCCGGCACCTGGAAACGGGGTGTGAGGTCCGAGCTGGTGACCTCCTGACCACAGCAGCGGCAGACGACGACGGAGTCCAGGTCGGAGCCGCAGGTGTGCTCCAGGACGGTCGGCGGCACATCGGCCAGGTGACGGTCGCCCCACCGCATGAGCATCAGGAGCACCGGGCGCAGGTCCTGCCCGGCGGAGGTCGCGCAGTATTCGAAGCGCGCGGGGCGGTCCTGGTACGGAACCTTCTCCAGAACCCCCGCCTCCACCAGGCGACGCAGCCGCGCCGCGAGGATGTCACGAGGAGCGCCGGTGTTACGGGCGATCGCGTCGAAGCGCCGCACGCCGAAGAAGACCTCACGCAGCACCAGCAGGGAGTACTTCTCGCCGACCACGCCGAGTGCGTCGGCGATCGAACATGGGCGCGCTGTCGTCATGGCCTCATCGTAAAGCAGCCGGATTTGCTTCCCCAACCCTGGCTGGACCGCGGGGAGTCAGGCCCGCGGATCTCCGCGGCCGTGGCTAGGGGCGGGCCGCGGCGATGAGTTCGCGCAGGGCGCCGTAGTAGACCTCATGATCGGTCATGCCGGGCAGGATGGCGTCCATGTGGCCCGTCAGGACCGGGAACCGCTCCGGGTCGAGCGAGGCCAGGGCGGTGCGTGTGGTGACGACGGTGGCCCCGGGGTCCCTGTGGTCCACGAAGGTCGCGCTGCCGAGCGTGAGCAGATACATGCGCCGGTAGGTGCGGAAGGCGCGCTCGGGGGTCATCCCGGCGGCGATGCTGTCGGCGAGCGCGGGCTCGACGAGCCGGGCGAGCAGCTGCGGTCCGAGCCAGGGGCGGGAACCGCGCAGCGCGACCAGCCCGGGGTGAGCGGTCAGCAGCCTGTAGAGCGCGGTGAAGCGGGCCTCGGTGGCCTCGGCCCACGGTGTGCCCGCGGGGATGTCCGGCAGCTCGGCGGCGAGGTGGTCGGTGCACAGGTCGAGCAGCCCGCCGAGGTCCGTGCAGCGGCGGTGGATGGTCGCGTGCGAGACGCCCAGCCGGTCGGCGAGCGAGCGGAAGCTCAGGGCCGCGGGGCCCTCCTCGTCGAGGATCGCCAGGGCGGTGCGGGCGATGCGACCGGGGGTGGCCCGGCTCAGGGAGGGTGATCGTCTCGGCATGTGTGACAGTGTAACGTACGCCGTATCATACGTGGCCGGCCCGGTGGCCGCCGCACACTCAAGGGGGAGATCTCCGTGCACAGCCTCACCTACGGCGACATCCGGCAGGCGGCCGGGCGGACCGCCGGACACGTCCGGCCCGTCACCCTCGCCCCGGCCGGCCCCGGACCGTACGAGCTGTGGCTCGCCCTGGAGTTCATGCAGCACACCGGGTCCTTCAAGGCGCGCGGCGCGCACAACTTCCTCGCCGCCCACCGCGAGGCCGGCACGCTGCCCGCCGCGGGCGTCACCATCGCCTCCGGCGGCAACGCCGGGCTGGCCTGCGCCTGGGCCGCCCGGCGCCAGGGCCTGCCGGCGACGGTCTTCCTCCCGGCCACCGCGCCGCACGTCAAGGTCGCCAAGCTGCGCGGCTACGGCGCGGACGTCCGGCTCGTCGGCAGCGAATACGCCGAAGCCCTCGCGGCCTGCGAGGAGTTCGCGGCCGGCACGGGAGCCCTCGCGAGCCATGCCTACGACCACCCGCTGATCGCCGCCGGGGCGGGCACCCTGCTGGAGGAGATCCGCGAGCGGGTGCCCGGCCTCGACACCGTCGTCGTCGCGGTGGGCGGCGGCGGGCTGTTCGCCGGGGTCGCCACGGCCGCCCGGCACCACGGGGTGCGGACCGTCGCCGTCGAGCCCGAGAACTGCCGCGCCCTGCATGCCGCGCTGGAGGCCGGGCGGGTCACCGAGGTGCCGGTCGACTCCGTCGCCGCTGACGCCCTCGGCGCCCGGCGCGTCTCCGCGACGGCGCTGGCCGCCGCGGAGGGCGACGGCGTCACCTCGGTCCTGGTGCCGGACGCCGCGATCGTCGGCGCCCGCCGGGCGCTGTGGGACGACCGGCGCGTCGCGGTCGAGCACGCGGCGGCGACGGCGCTCGCGGCGGTGTCGGGACCCGCGCCGGTCTATGTGCCGGCCGAGGGGGAGAGGGTCGCGGTGGTGCTCTGCGGCGCGAACACCGACCCCGGTGACCTGGCCGGCCGCCCGTGACTCTCCGGCGGGTCAGAGCGCCTGGGCCCGGGCGTGGATCGCGCGGGCCGCGGCGCCGAGCCTCGGGCCGAACATGGCCGTGCTGTGCTCCAGCGCGTCACCGTGGCTGTTGACGGACACCAGCGTGCCCAGGCCCGACTTCGCGTCGAAGTCCGCTAGCCACGGGCCGCCGCTCGCCCCGCCCGACATGTCGCACGGCACCCGCAGCTCGTCGTCCGGGGCGGCCGTGGCCGGGCCCGTGCAGGAGAGCAGCCGCTCACCGCGCTGCGGGCGCGTCGCGGGGTAGCCGAACGCGGTCACCCGCCCGCCGGGCTCGCGGTCGAAGGCCACCTGCTGGCCGCCCACCGCGTCCGTCAGCCGCTTGCCCTTGACCGGGTCGACGGTGAGCGCCGCGACATCGGTGCGCGCGTCCCGCGCCCACGAGTCGGGGGTGACCGTGGCCCGCACGGGGAAGACCCCGTAGGGCGCCCGCGCGCCCTTCGCGTAGCCGGGCACGAAGACCAGATCCACATAGGTGTTGGCGGGGGAGGCGCCGCGCCGCACGCAGTGACCGGCGGCCAGCACGACCGAGCGATTGCCGCTCTTGACCGCCGTGGCGGTGCACCAGGTGTCGTCGCCAGCGGCGTTGACGAAGAAGAGGCGGCCGACCGTCTTCACCGGCGCGCCCTGCCACTCCTTCGTCAGCGGCCCGGTCGGCCCCAGGTCCACGCTCTCGCCGACCGCGCGCATCCGGTCGGCCGTCCAGTAGGCCAGCGCCTCCTGGCGCTCCCTGGGTGTGTACGTCACCTCGGCCGTGGCCGGCGCGGCCGCCGTCGCCGGGGAAGGGAATGGGGCCGCGCCCAGGGCGGCGGCGGAGGCGAGGGCCACGGCGGACAGCCGCCCGAGTCGTTTCGAAGCGCGCACGGTTCTCCTCTGAGGCGGGACGATCGGCAACGGAATGATCCATTCTGTCGCGTGTGGAGACGGCCCGTCAGTCGACGGGGTTCCCGGCCGCAGAGGGAACGCGCCTGCCTGCCAACCGGCCGGGACAGCCTCTCGCTAACGGCTCCCCCCGGTGTCATCATCGTGTCGTGGCACTGAGCTATCAGTCGATCACTCTGCGGGTCCTGCGGGA
The DNA here is from genome assembly GCF_055558795.1 of Streptomyces sp. NPDC025618. Lineage (NCBI taxonomy): Bacteria > Bacillati > Actinomycetota > Actinomycetes > Kitasatosporales > Streptomycetaceae > Streptomyces > Streptomyces sp. NPDC025618. The sequence goes on from NZ_JBVHLW010000053.1 coordinate 16,333, forward strand.
CAGGGGCCCCGACTGGACCCTCCGGGACGGCGCGACCTGGTGCATGGTCACCCCACCGCGCCACATCCGCCGCACACAGGGGTGGAAGCTGCACGTGTCGGCGACTCCCGCGTCCGCGCCCGTCGTCCTGGAGCGCGCGGTGCCCGTCCTGGCGGCGCACGAGTGCGCCTTCAAGTTCGCCGTCTCGCCCAGGGTCACCGCCGAACTCACCTCCGTCCGCGCCTCCCGGGCGCAATCGGGCAAGTTCCTCACCGCCTATCCCGATGACGACGACCGGCTGCGCGTGCTCGCCGAGGAACTCCACCGCGTCACCCTCGGCCTCGCCGGGCCCACGATCCTGTCGGACCGCCGGTACCGCCCGGGCAGCCTCGTCCACTACCGCTACGGCTGCTTCGCCCGGCCCCACGAGCTCAACGACGAGGGGTTCTACGAAGGGCGGCTGCTGGCTCCCGACGGCACCTTCGTCACCGACGTGCGCAACCCCTGGTTCTCGCCGCCCCCGTGGGCCGCACCGCCCTTCGAGGAGCCTCCGTCCACCGCGGCGGACCGCCCGCGGGGCGGCCCCGTCCTGCTCGCCGGCCGCTACCTCGTCAGCGAGGCGGTCCGGCACTCCAACCGCGGCGGTGTCTACCGCGCCCACGACCGGAGGACCGGCGAAGACGTCCTGCTCAAGGAGGCCCGCCCGCACATCGGCGGCGGCCCCGGCCACGAGGACGCGCGGGACTGGCTGCGGCACGAGGCGAGTGTCCTGGCCCACCTCGCGCCGCACCGCGTCACCCCGGCCGTGCGCGAGGTCTTCGAGGCCGCCGGGCACGTCTTCCTCGTCGAGGAACTGATCGACGGCAAGAGCCTCCAGCACTGGGCCGCCGAGCACGCGTGGCGCGACAGCGGCCGCATACCGGTGCCCGTGGCCTGGGAGCTCGCGCGCGAACTCACCCGTGTGACAGGCGAGGTGCACACGGCCGGCTTCGTCCTCCGCGACCTCAAACCGGGCAACGTCGTCATCAGGACCGACGGCACCCCCGTCCTCGTCGACCTGGAGTGCGCGGTCCACGCCGACGGCACCTCCCACGTCGCGGGCACCCTCGGCTTCACCGCCCCCGAGTACCTCGACGGGCCGGGCCACGACAGCGCCACCCCGACGCCCGCCCCCGGCCCCGAGGCCGACTGCTTCAGTCTGGGCGCCACCCTGCTGCACGCCACCACCGGCATCAGCCCCGTCCTCGCCCCGGACTCACCACCGGGCCGCACCGCCGGTGACCGCCTCGCGGCCCTCGTCGACGCCGCGGCCCCCGCCTTCCCCGCCCTCCGCGCGCTCGCTCCCCTCGTCCTCGGCCTCACCGCCGACGGCCCCTCCCGCTGGCCCCTGGAGAAGGCCGCCGCCTTCCTGCGCGCCGACCCCGTCGTACGGCCCGCGACCGCCGGCCCCGCACTGCCGGACCACCGGACCGAGCGGCTCATCGGCGACGGACTGGCCCACCTGGCGGCCACCGCGGAACCCTCCGGCGAATACCTCTGGCCAGGCCCCCGCGCCCTGCCGCGCGCCGACCCCTGCAACGTCCAACTGGGCGCCGCGGGCGTGCTGGCCGTGCTCGACCGGGCCGTCCGCTGCGGCTGGACCGCCGCTGGACCGCTGCTGCACACCACGGCGCAGTGGCTCGACGAACGGCTCACCCTGCCCAGCCGCATCCTGCCCGGCCTCTACTTCGGCCGCTCCGGCGCCGTGTGGGCCCTCCACGACGCCGCGCGCACCCTGGCCGACCCGGCGCTGGCCGAGCGCGCGCGGGAGTATGCCCTGCGGATCCCCCTCGACTGGCACAACCCGGACATCTGCCACGGCCTCGCGGGCGCGGGCCTGGCCCAGCTGCACCTGTGGCACACCACCGGCGACCAGCGCTTCGCGGAACGGGCGTCGGAGTGCGCCGACAGGCTGCTCCGCCTGACCTCGCGCGCAGATGGCGGGGTGGACTGGGACGCGGGCCCGGAGCACCGCGCCGACCTCGCCGGTGCCACGTTCTACGGCTTCGGCCACGGCATCGCCGGGATCGCCGCCTTCCTGCTCGCCGCCGGACGGGACCTGGACCGCCCCGAGCTCGTCGACATCGCCGTCGGCGGCGGCCACGCCCTGTGCGCCGTCGCCGAGCGGCACGGCGACGCTGCGCACTGGCCCAAGGGCCCGGGCCGCACCGAGCGCACCGGCCTGGACTTCTGGTGCAACGGGACCTCCGGCGTGGGGGCCCTCCTGGTCCGGCTGTGGCGGGCGACCGGCGACGCGGTCTTCCGTACGCACGCCGAGCGGGCCGCGATCGCCGTCCACCGCGACCGCTGGCGGGTCGGCCCCGGCACCTGCCACGGCGTCGCGGGCAACGCCGAGCTGCTGCTCGACCTCGCCGAGGCGACGGGCGAGGAGCGCTACCGCGCCTGGGCGGCCCAGGCCGCGACATGCCTGCACCTGCGAGCCGTCGAGCGCGACGGCCGCCTCGTCGTCCCGGACGACAGCCTGCGCGAGGTCTGCGCGAGCTACGGCGTCGGCATGTCCGGCCCGCTCGACTTCCTCCTCCGCCTCAAGCACGGCGGCCCCCGTTCCTGGCTGGTCGACAGCGGCCGTTGAGGGGCGGGCCCGCCGCGAACAGCCGTATCCCCGACAGGAGGTGAGAGCCATGGAGAGCGACGTACTCCAGCTGCAGGAACTGCCGGAGACGGACGAGCAGGAGCTGGAGCCGGTGATGTGCTGCGACACCGACCACACCAGCGGCAGCTGCACCGATCCGCCCCGCTGTCGCCCGTCCTGACCGAAGCGCGGGCTCCGGGCGGCTGCCCCGGTGGCCGCCCGGAACCCGCGGAGGGGGTCCCTTGGGCGAAGCACCCTGGACGCCGGTGCTGCGCGGGGCGACGGCGGACGCGGCCCTCGAACTCGTCACCGCCCTCGCCGGGAAGCCGCGCCCCGTACCCCGCAGAGTGCGCCCTGACCTCGCTGCCGGTGGCCCCGGACTCGCCCTGGCATACGGTCAGTTGGACCTGTGCCTGCCCGGACGGGGATGGGGCACCATGGCCGGCGGCTACCTCACGGCCGCGGCCGCGGGGGCCCGGCACCCGGGGCCCGCCTCGCCGGGGCTCTTCGGCGGGCTAGGTGGCCTCGCCTTCGCCGCCTGGTCGCTCGCGCCCGGCACCCGCCCGCTCCCCGAAGTCCATGACGAGGTCCTGAGGTCGACCGCCGCGCGGAGCCTCGGTGCCGCCCCTCACGGCGTGCCCGTCCGCGCCTTCGACACCGTCTCCGGGGCGGCCGGCACCGGGGCGTACCTGCTGTGCCGGCACCACGAACCGGCCGCCCGCGCCGCACTGCGCACCGTGCTCGCCGCGCTGGTGACGCTGAGCGGCGAACGGGACGGGATCCCGCACTGGTACACCCCCGCCGAGCACATCGGCGACCCCGCGACCCGCTCCCTCTTCCCGTCAGGTGTGCTCAACTGCGGTATGGCGCACGGCATCTCCGGCCCGCTCGCCCTGCTGGCATCGGCCGGCGCCGCCGGTGTCAGGGTGCCCGGACAGCGGGAGGCCGTCGAGCGGCTGACCGCTTGGTTGACCGGCCGTCAGGTCGATGACGGCCACGGCCCGGACTGGCCGAGCCGGGTGGCCCCGGACGGGCGCCCCGCCCCCGTGGACCGGGCGCCGGCGACCTGGTGCTACGGGACTCCCGGCATCGCCCGCGCGCTGTGGCTGGCGGGAGCCGCGCTCGACGACTCATCGCTGAGCGACCTCGCCGTACGGACCCTGAGGGCCGCGCACCGGCGCCTCGCCGCGCGGCCGGACCCCGGGGACGCGGTGGGGCTGTGTCACGGGGCGGCCGGGCTGCTGCACATCACGGCGCGCTTCGCAGGGGAGACGGGCGACCCTGAACTGAGCCGCGCGGCGGTCCGGGTGGCCGAGCGGCTGCTCGCCTGCCGGGCGGCCGTGGCCGCCGCCGGACCGGGGTTCCTGGACGGCGCGGCGGGAGTGGTGCTCGCGCTGCTCGCGGCCGCGACGGACGTCGCGCCGCTGTGGGACCGGGCCCTGCTGCCGGCGTAGGGGCGGCTCCGCTCCTTTCCGCGCGGAGCGGGCCGGTCCTGCGGCCTTCCGTACGGAGCGGGGCCGGGAGCCTCCCGGTCAGCGCAGGAGGACCGGCAGATCGTGGAGCCAGTTCATGGTCATGCTGGGCCGCCTGCGGATCTCCGTACCCGGCACGGCGAGTCGCAGCCGCGGGAAGCGGTCCAGCAGCTTGTCGAGGAGGATCTCCATCTCCGCGTACGCCAGCAGCGCCCCCACGCAGCGGTGCGCGCCGTGCCCCATGGCCAGGTGCTGATGATCGGTGCGGGTGATGTCGAAGCGGTGCGGATCGGGGAAGCGGCGCGGATCGCGATTGGCCGCCGAGACGGCGATCAGCAGGAACTCCCCGGCCGGGATGGACACGCCCTCGCCCAGCTCCACGCGCTCCGCGGTGTAGCGCGGGCCGACCGCGCGGAACGGCCCGTCGTGCCGCAGGCACTCCTCGATCGCGCCGGTCAGCAGCGACCGGTCCGCGCGCAGCGCCGCGTACTGCTCGGGGTGGCTCAGCAGCGCGAACATCCCGTTGGCGATGGCGTTGGCCGTCTCGATGCCCGCGATCAGCAGCATGAACGCGGTCGAGGCGAGCTCGGTGCGGCTCAGCGGCCGCCGCTTGTCCGGCCGCGAGCCGAGGGTGGACAGCAGCCCCCGGGCGGGGTGCACGCGCCTGCGCTGGTCGAGCCGCGCGCTGAAGTCGGCGAGGACGACGGCGCTCTGCCCCACGCTCTCGGTGCCGCGCCGGCACATGAGGGTGTCGAACCAGGCCGGGAAGCCGGACTGTTCGTCCTCGCGCAGGCCGAGGAGCTCGGAGACCACGGCGACGGTGAAGGGGTAGGCGACCCGGGCGCGGAAGTCGACGGGGCCGGAGTCCTTCGTGGCGGCGAGCTCGCCGAGCGTCTCGTCCGCGAAGAGGTCGATGCGCGGGCGCAGCGCCTCGATCCGGCCCCGGTTGAGCGCCTGCTGGGTGCTCTGGCGCAGCCGCTGGTGCTCCGGCGGATCGGTGTTGATCATATTGGCCCGGATCCGGGTGCTCATCTCGCGCCGCCGCTCCGACCGGACGAGATGCTGCTCCCGCAGGTCGGGGCGCTTCCAGTCGTCCCTGCGGACCGCGGGGGAGGTGAGGAGCCGGCGGGCCTCCTCGTAGCGGGGGATGAGCCACAGGCGGGTGCCGCTCACCCCCGTCACCAGTGTGGCGGGGGCGCGGGCGCGCAGGGTGTCGAAGACGGGGTGCGCGTCCTGGAAGAAGGCCGGGGTGAAGACCCCGGGCGGTGCGGCGGTCCGGTCGGTGGTCACAGCGGGCCTCCTCGGTCAGGGGTGGACAGGGGCCGCTGGCAGGCTCTCGGTGCCGGGGAACGTGGCTCTTTCCTTGCGCTGGACGACCCTGGGGCGGAGGGGAGTTGAGGGGCGACGGGATGGCGCGACGCCCGGGAGCCTACCCAGGGTGTCCATGGGATTACACATGGCGACAGGGTGGTGGAAGCGCGGCGGGGACCGTACGCCCGTGCCCCCATCGGAACACCGATTCGCGCCCACCGGGCCGGCCGGCCCGCTAGGGTCGGTGCGGTGCGCAGTCGCCTGGCAGTCGTCGCGTTCCTGGCCGCTCTCGTGCTCACCGCGTGCGGCTCCGGCGGGGATTCGCCGCCGCACCCGCCCGCCCCGTCGGACAGCGGTACGGCCCGCGCTGACGGTGCCCGGCTGCTCTACCGGGGGCAGGGGCGGGCCAGTGCCCAGAACCCGGCCTTCTCGCCCGACGGGAAGTCCGTCCTCTTCACCCTCTTCCACGACGGTTACAACGAAGGCGCCGCCGCCCTCCGCGTGCTCCCGGTCAAGGACGGTGCCCCGGCCCGGCCCGGGACGCTGCTCGACGAGAGCGACCGGGCCGCCGTCAACCTCCCCGGTTCCAGCTGGCATCCCTCCGCCGGGGTCGCGTTCGCCTCCGACCGGGCGGGCCGGGACGAGGTGTGGGTGCTGCCCCCCGGCGGCCACCGGCCCACCCGGGTGACCGAACACCGCGGTGACACCGGCTATTTGGAGCCCAGCTTCTCGCCCGACGGCGCCTGGATCGTCTTCCAGGAGAGCGCGGAGAAGGAGAACGCCGGGAAGGAGGGCGACGACGACCCGTCCGCGCTCGGCTCCCTCTGGAAGGTCCGGCGTGACGGCGGCGACCCCACCCGGCTCCTGGACGGCCCCGCCACGCACACGGACAACCGCCAGCCCAACTGGTCCCCGAAGGGCGACCGACTGGTCTTCCAGCGCCGCGCGGCCGACAGCGACGACTGGGCGCTCTACGTGATGAACGCCGACGGCAGCGGGCTCCGCAGGCTCACCGACGGCCCCGGCGAACACACCGACCCCAGCTGGTCACCCGACGGCCGGTCCGTGGTCTTCTCCTCCACCGCGGGCGGGCTCGACACACCGCAGATCTTCGTGATCCCGGCGGACGGCGGCCGCCCCACCCGGGTGACCAGGAACGGCGACGGCTACGACGGCGCGCCCAGCTGGTCGCCGGACGGCCGCTGGATCGCCTTCGAGGCCCGCCAGGGGGACGAGGACCGGCCCACTTCGCTGTGGCGGATCCCCGCCCCCGGAGGGGCGGGACGGTGAGGCTCAGCCGGTGGTGAGGGTCAGCAGCGAGTACTGACTGACCGTCAGTGTCACGTTCGCCGTGGTCCCGACGATCCTGAAGTCCACCGGCTGCGGCGCGGGGGAGGGCCCGTCGGGCGAGCTCACCGTGGCGGCCAGCACCCGCTGCCCCGCGGGCAGGGCGAGCGAGACCGTGCAGGTGGCCGGTGCCGTCTTGAACGCCGCCGGGCTGTCACCGAAGCCGGTGAAGTTCACCAGCTGCACGATCGTGTCGGCGCCGAGCCGGCGCACCTCCAGGTGGATGCGGCGGTCACCGGAGAGCGTCACCTGCGGCGGCGCCGCGGCGGTGACCGGGCCGAGGAGCTGATCGGCGCTCGCCTGGTCGGTCGAGGCCAGATAGCTCTTGCCGACGAGCTTCTGCACATACCAGCAGGTGCCCGCGCCGAAACGGTTCTGCTTGGTGGTGGGCAGCGGGTCCGCCTTGCGGAAGCCCAGCACGTCGGCGAGCGCGTACTCGCTCCGGGCCGTGCCCAGTTCGTCCAGGCCGGTGGGGGCCGGGCCCGTGATGACCACGGTGCCGCCACCCGCCACGAAGTCCCGCAGCACACCCGCCTCGGAGTCCGAGACGGCCTGGAGGTTCGGCAGCAACAGCACGCGCAGGCCCGCCAGATCGGCCGCCGTCAGGCCCGGACTGGGCACGGTGTCGAAGGGGATGTGCGCGAACACCAGCGCCTTCACCGTGCCCCGGAACTCGCCGAGCCACTGCTGATTGGCGCAGCTCTCCTCCGCGCTGCCGGTGGACCACCACTCCTTGACCCCCGCCGGCTTGCGGGTGTTCACGTACATCCCCGTGCCGGCGGCGGGGCTGACGAAGTCCCGCGAGGCGGAGGAGTGGTAGACGCCGACGACGGCCGCGGAGGCGGAGTTGTAGAGCTTCTCCTGGTTGGCGGCCACGAAGGCGTACATCCGGGTGCGCATCGCCTTGTCGGTGGTGTCGTTCTTGAACGGGCTCTTCACCTCGTACGGATTGCAGCCCGCGGCCAGCAGTTCGGCCATCACCAGCGACGCGTCGTCCGCCTTCCAGCCGTAGGAGAAGGCCCAGGCCGGCTTGGTGCCGCTGGCGGCGCGGGCGTATTTGTACATCGAGATCAGACACGTCCAGTCGCTGGCGGTGGCGTGGCGCATCCCGTCGTAGTTGGCGAGGATGTCCACCTCCCACACATGGCTGACGCCCTCAGCCTTCCGCAGATAGGCCCCGTCGAGGCCGACCATCGTGCCGTACTGGTAGTCCATGCTCACGGTCTCGACGAACGTCACCAGATCCGGGTTGACGGACCGCCCGGCGGCGGCGATGTCGAGCTGCCACTGGAGCAGGTTGCGGTGCCGCCACTCGACGTAGCGACGGAAGGGCAGGCTGCCGAAGTCGGCCTTGGCGGGCAGCGCGAGACCGGTGTCGGCGCGGAAGGCGTCCGCCGCCCAGGTCGAGGCGTCGCACCAGCTCAGCGCGCCGTCGAAGTAGATCGGGACGTCCGGCCACACCGCGTCCAGGCCCGTCCCCGCGAGCGCCTTGACCCGCCTGAGATAGAAGTCCCGCCAGGGGGAGTTGGGGCTGACCCAGCAGCTCTCGTCGCCCGGATCGACCCAGACCACCAGGCTGCCGTAGAAGACATTGGGCTTGCCGTCGAGACCGCGCTGCACCCAGGACTTGCCGTCGCCGTCCTTGTAGAACGACGGGCCGTTCTCCCCGCCGATGCTGATGACCTCCAGCGAGGGGTAGTACATGACCACCCGGATCCCCGAGGCGTGCGCCAGCTCCACAAAGCTCTTGATCTTCGCCAGGTGCTGGGTGAAGTCCGCCTCGGTGATCCAGTTCGACATGATGGTGTCGAGCTCGATGGCGTTGACGTTCTGTGCCTTCAGTGCCGCGATCACGGGCTTCATGTCACGCGTGGGGTCGGCGTCCTCGTCGAAGGTGCCGTCGGCCAGCCGTGCGAAGCGGCTCCACTCCGGGAAGGCCCCGGAGGCCCCCTGCCGGGCCGCGGACGCCGCCCAGGCGGGGTTCTCGTACACGTCCAACGGGCCGGGGAGCCGGGGTGTCAGCTGCGCCGCCAGCGCCGTTGCGCCGGCCCCCAGACCCGCTCGTAAGACGCCTCTGCGGCTGAATCTTCGCATTCCGCTCATGTGACTTCCCCTCGTCTGCGCGACGGTGTCTGCACGGTGCCCGCAAAGTCTGCCCGATCCGCCCCGTCCCGGCGGGCGAATCCGTATACGAGCGGACAGAGGATGTTCCCGCGCCGCACCCGCACCGCACCCTGGAGGGACCGAATCCCCGGACTCAGGAGCGAGTTGTGGTGAAGCTGTGGACCGTGACCATTGTTTCCGAGCGGTATCCGGCGCCGGGGCCCATGGCACTGAGCTGTTCTCAGCCGGGCTGCCGGCCGGACGCGGTCCCGCTCCCCTCCGCGTCCGCCGCGCGCACGGCGGCGGCCGGACACCTGGCCGCGCACGGCCGTGAGGCGGATCCGGGGGCGGTGTGCGGCTGCGGTGACGCTCCGGCCCACCACGTGATCACGCATACGCGCTGCGGCCGCACCTGGCACCTCCTCGCCCTCTGTGCCGCCTGCACCGCGGCCGTACCGGACGCGCGGGTGCTGCGGCCGCTGAACGACCGCCGGCACCGGCGCGCCCCGAACGCGACCCGCGCGAAAACCGCCCCGTCCGGCGGCTGAGCGGACGTCAGAAGCGTCACACCGGCGCCGGAGAACCGCACGATCGGGGTGATCGGTGGGCCGTACGGAGTAGCGCGGCCGGCCGGGGACACACGCGCCGGATAAGCTCCCGGAGTTGCTCGGCGAGGGAGGCCGTACTCATGGGGTGCGGCGATCCGTCATCGGCGCACCCCTCGTACGAGGTCTGTCGTGGCCCGGGTGACGGCCACTCGACCGGTACCGAAAGTCTCACACGAGGAGTGCAGCCATGGCCGAGGTAAAGCTGACCGCCGAGCCCCGCACCGAGTTCGGCAAGGGCTATGCCCGCCGCGTCCGCCGCGACAACAAGGTCCCGGCCGTCATCTACGGCCATGGCGCCGACCCCAAACACGTGGCGATCGAGGGCCACGCGCTGATGATGGCGCTCAAGACCCCGAACGTGCTGATCAGGCTGGACATCGACGGCAAGAGCGAACTGGTCATCCCCAAGGCCGTGCAGCGCGAGGCCATCCGCGGCTTCCTCGTCCACGTCGACCTCCTCACCGTGAAGAAGGGCGAGAAGGTCACCGTCGAGGTGCCGGTGCACACCGAGGGCGAGCTCGCCCCCGGCGGCAATCTCCTCGAACATATCCTCAACGCCCTGCCGGTGGAGGCCGAGGCCACGCACATCCCCGAGGCGTTCACCGTGTCCATCGAGGGCCTGGAGGCCGGGCACACCATCCGCGCCAAGGACATTCCGCTGCCGCGCGGCAGCTCGCTGGCCATCGACGGAGAGGACGCCGTCCTCCAGGTGGTCGCGGCACAGGCCGAGGAGCCGGCCGAAGGGGAGGAAGAGGAAGCGGAGGAAGCCGCCGCCGCGCCGGAGGCCGGAGCCGAGGGCACGGCCGAGGAGAGCTGACGACGCGCGGTGTGTGGTCCCCGGCAGGGGGCCACACACCGGCGGGCGGCCGTCAGGCCGCGGGCGGGTTGGGCTTGATGACGGCGAACGGCGCCCCGAAGGGATCGGCGAGCCAGGCGATGCGGCCGACGTCCGGCACGTCCGCGGCGGGCATCAGGACCGTGCCGCCGTGCTCCTGGGCGCGGCCGGCGACCGCGTCGGCGTCGTCCGCGGCGAAATACGGGATCCAGCGCGTCTCGCCTTCCTCCCCGGCGGTCACGAGGCCACCGAAGGCCGCGCTCTCCGGATCGCCCTCCGCCGTGCAGAGCAGGGTGTACGTCATCCCCGGCGCCGGCAGCTCCTGGCTCCGCCACCCGAACAGCGAGCCGTAGAAGGACAGGGCGGCCGTGGGGTCGGCGGAGTGCAGCTCCACCCAGCACAGGGCGTTGCTCTCCGAGGCGACCTCCAGGCCCTTGACCGCGGCGGGCTGCCACAGGGAGAACTCGGCGCCGGACGGGTCGGTGAGGCACGCCATGCGCCCCGCGTCCATCACGTCGAACGGCGCGACGCGCACCGTGCCGCCGCCCTGCTCGACGGCCTTGGCGGTGGCGTCCGCGTCGGAGGTGCGGAAATACACGGTCCAGGCCGGGGACGCGCCCTCCTCCGTGAGGGGCCCGAGGCCCGCGACCGTCCTGCCGTCCTTCTGGAAGAAGCCGTAACCCCCGGACTCCGGCCCCGCCGACTGGAAGTCCCAGCCGAAGACCTCGCCGTAGAAGGCGGCGGCCGCCGCGGTGTCCGGGCTGCCGAGATCGAGCCAGTTGGGTGAGCCGGTCACGAAGTCAGTGGTGAGCATGGTGATGTGCTCCTTCGACGGATCGTCGCCGGGGCCCGGTCACCGCGGACGCGGAGAACGCTCGTCCCCCGGCCGCTTTTCAGTCTGGCACCGGCCACTGACAATCGCGCGGTGCCCGGCCGCCCAGCGCCCCCGGCGCGCGGAGTCGCGGGAGTGCGGCCGGACACCGCCGCGGAAGCGCGTCAGATCGTCGCGGCGTCGATCACGAAGCGGTACCGCACGTCGCTGGCGAGCACCCGCTCGTACGCCTCGTTGATCCGGTCGGCGCTGATCACCTCGACGTCGGCACCCAGCTGGTGCGCACCGCAGAAGTCCAGCATCTCCTGGGTCTCCTGGATGCCGCCGATCATCGAGCCGGAGAGCGACCGGCGGCCGGTGATCAGGGCGAAGGCGGCCACCGGCAGCGGCTTCTCCGGGGCGCCCACCTGCACCAGCGTGCCGTCGGTCTTCAGCAGGCCGAGATAGGCGCCCAGGTCGAGGTCGGCGGAGACCGTGTTGACGATCAGGTCGAAGGTGCCCGCCAGCGCCTCGAAGGTGGCCGGGTCGGACGTGGCGTGGAAGTGGTCGGCGCCCAGCCGCTCGCCGTCGTCCTTCTTGCGCAGGGACTGGCTGAGCACGGTGACCTCCGCGCCCATCGCGTGCGCGATCTTCACGCCCATGTGCCCGAGGCCGCCGAGGCCCACGATGGCGACCTTCTTGCCGGGCCCGGCCTGCCAGTGGGCGAGCGGGGAGTAGAGGGTGATGCCGGCGCACAGCAGCGGCGCGGCGGTGTCCAGCGGGATGCCGTCCGGGATGCGCAGGACGTAGTTCTCGTCGACGACGATGTGCGTGGAGTAGCCGCCGTAGGTGATCTCGCCGTCACGGCCCGTCGCCCCGTAGGTGCCGACCATGCCGGACGCGCCGGTGCAGTACTGCTGGAGACCGGCCTCGCAGTTGGCGCACTCGCGGCAGGAGTCGACGAAACAGCCGACACCCACGCGGTCGCCGACCGCGTACCTCGTGACACCCGGACCGACCGCGGCCACCACACCGGCGATCTCGTGGCCGGGGACGACCGGGAAGGTGCCCTCGCCCCACTCGGCCCGCGCCGTGTGGATGTCGGAGTGGCAGATGCCCGCGTACTTGATCTCGATGAGGACGTCGTGCTCGCCCGGCGCGCGGCGCGCGACAGTGGTGCGCTCCAGCGGGGCCTTCGGTGCGGGCGCGGCGTATGCGGGGACAGTGGTGTGGTTCATGGTCACGAGCATGCGCCCGCGGGGAAGCGCCAGCCAGGCCCCCACTCAGCGTACGTCTGCCGTGCCTACCACTGGCAGTACCACCCTGGCCTGCGCGGACGCCCCGCATACTGGGAGCCATGGACCAGCGCACCGAACTCAGCGAGTTCCTCCGTTCCCGCCGGGCCCGGCTGAGCCCCGAGGACGTGGGCCTCACACCGCACGGCGGCCGGCGGCGCGTGCCCGGGCTGCGCCGCGAGGAGCTCGCCCAGCTCGCCGGTGTCAGCGTCGCGTACTACACACGCCTCGAACAGGGCCGCGGACAGAACGTGTCCAGCTCGGTGCTCGACGCCATCGCGGACGCGCTGAGCCTGAGCCGGGCCGAGCGGGACCACCTCAACCACCTGGTCCGGCCCTGCCGGACGCGTAAACCCCAGGTGCGCGCGCAGCGCGTCCGCCCGGCGGTGCAGCAGCTGATCGACAGCATGGACGTCCCCGCCTATGTCGTCGGCCGGCGGCTGGACGTCATCGCCTGGAACCGGATGGCCTGCGCCCTCCTCGGCGACTACGCGGCGGTCCCCGCCCACCAGCGCAACATGGCCTGGCAGATCTTCCTCGACCCGGCCACCCGCGAGCTCTATGTGGAGTGGGAGCGCAAGGCCGCCGACATCGTCGCCTTCCTCAGGCTCGACGCGGGGCGCTGCCCCGACGACCCGCTGCTGACCGCGCTCGTCGGCGAACTCTCCGTCAAGAGCCAGGAGTTCAGGGAGCTGTGGGCCACGCACGACGTGCAGGACAAGGGCTTCGGGGTGAAGCGGCTGCACCACCCCGTCGTGGGCCCGCTGACGCTCGCGTACGAGACGCTGGTGCTGCCGGCGGACGTGGGCCAGCAACTGATCACCTACCACGCGGAGCCGGGCTCGGCCTCCGCGGAGTCGCTGCGCCTGCTGGCCAGTTGGTCGCTGGGCACGGCCGACTCCCGTACGGACATGCCGCGCCCCACGGCGTGACGGGCGGGAAATGGGCACGGAATTCCCGCCGCGTGCCGCCCGTTCCGAATTGGTGCGATGGGCTGATGAATTCCGGCCTGCCCGGGAACAGTGACCTGCCGCGGGAATGTCCGTTTACCAGGGCATGAAGCGCACTTCCGTGGTTCTCGTACTCGCCGCCTCGGTGCTGGCCGCCGCACCCGTCGCCCACGCGCACGCCGACGACCCCGTGTCCCGGCTGGCCAAGCTGGGTGAGGCGTCGAAGCGACTGCCTGTCAACAACGGCATTCACAAGATCAAGGGCGTGGGGGAAACCCTCGCGAGCCATATCGAAGAGGGGAAGCTGGTGCCTGACGGCGAAGCGTCGCTGCGCCTGGGCCGTCACTGAGGGGCGAATCCCCATGGCCCTTGCCGGGTTTTCCGTTCGCTGAAAGGATCCGGCGGGAGAAAACCTGTGCCTCCGGGGCGCCGCCGATGTGGCGTCCCGGAGGCACAGTGCTTCACCGGTGGCGTCAGCGCTTGGCGGCCGGCTTCTCCTTCGGCGTGTTGGCCTCGGTGACGTTCACCGCGGACCACGCCTTGTCGACCGTCTTGTACTCGGTGCTGTTGGCGCCGTAGATGTCCGCGGCGGCCTGGAGCGTGGCGGTGCGGGCCTCGTGGAAGTCCGTGGTCGAGACCATGTACCGGGTCAGCGCGCGGTAGAAGATCTGCTCCGCCTTGTCCCGGCCGATGCCGGACACGGCCGAGCCGTCGTGGGTGGGGGAGTTGTACTCCACGCCGTTGACGGTCTTCTTGCCGCTGCCCTCGGCCAGGAGGTAGAAGGCGTGCGAGGAGACGCCCGAGCCCGCGTGGACCTCACGGTCGTAGGAGCCGGAGTCCCAGTAGTCGACGGTGCCCTCGAGCTTGTCCTGGGACGGCTCGTCGAGGCGGCGCAGGAACTTCTGCTCCAGGCCGAGCTTCTCGCCGATCAGGTAGTTCGGGGGGTTGGCCGGGTTGTTGGTCTTGAACTCGACGGCCGTGCCGAAGATGTCGGCGAAGGACTCGTTGAGCGAGCCCGCCTCGCCGAACTGGTTCTGCCGCTCGTCCACCCGCGTCGGCTGGAAGTCGGCCGTCGCCTCGACGACGCCGTGGGTGAGCTCGTGGCCGGTGACGTCCAGGGCGACCAGCGCCTGCTTGAACGTTTCTCCATCGCCGTCGCCGTAGAGCATGCAGGAGCAGTCGGGGGACCAGAAGGCGTTGCCCACCTTGTCGCCGAAGTGCACGACCGCGTTCGGGCCCTTGCCGTCGTCCTTGATGCCGTTGCGGCCGAAGGTGCTCTTGTAGAAGTCGAGCGTGCTGGTGATTCCGTACTGCGCGTCCACCGCGGCGGTGGTCGGGTCCGAGGACGTGCCGTTGCCCCAGCTGTTGCCGGTGCGGGAGAAGGGCTTGCCGTCGCTGAACGCCCCGATCTCCTTGCCGCCCGCGTCGCGGGTCTCGGCGTCGCCGCGGCTGGGGTCCTTGAGCGTGAAGGTGTTCTGCGCGGTCTGCGTGGTCGTCAGCGGCACCTTGCCGACGAAGAGGGAGGAGCCGGAACCGGTCGCCTGGGCCGGGAAAGCGCCCTGGGCCTTGCCGCCCTTCGCGGGCGCGGTGACCTTCGAGCCGGTCCGCGGGGTGGCCTTGGCGCCCGTGCTGCGCAGCTTGGACTTCAGCTGGGGGGATATGAAGCCGTCGGTGAGCGGGGTGCTGCTGAGCACCTTGCCGGAGGCGGCGTCGACGACGACCGAGTGGATCCCGCCGGTCTCGGGGGTGTGGCTGTCGGTGACGGTGACCCGGTAGGCGAGGACGGATGTCCCGGCCGTCGCGTCGACGACCAGCTCCGCCTTGCCCGCCTTGCCGTCGGCCGAGGACGCGGCCTTCGCGGCGGCCTGGGAGGCCGTCAGCTTCGGGGTGACGGTGGGCAGGGATATCTCGTGGTGTATCGCCCGGGTCGTGCCGAGGTACGCGTTCTTGGCGTCGAGGTGGACGACGAGGTCACCGCCGACCACGGGCACGCCGCGGTAGACCCGGTTGAAGCGGACGTGCCGCTTGCCCTCGGGGTCGATCAGGGTGTCCTTGACGTTCAGGGTCTCCGCCTTGCCGACACCGGTGGCGGCGGAGTGGGCGGTGGCGGCGGTACGGGCGGCCTTGACGATCTCGGCCTTGGCGGCGGCCGTGGCCGCCGTGACGGCGGAGGCGCGGGCGGTCGCACGGGCCTGGTCCGGGCCGCTGGGCGTCGCGGCGGCGGTGCCCGCCATGGTGGCCGCGGCCACGACCGCGACGGCGGTGGCGGTGAGCACTCGTCTGTGGGATGTGGGGGATGTACGCACTGTTCAGCGCCCTTTGCGGTGAGGGCGGTTCGGGACGTGCCCGGCCGCCTGCATACACGCGGTGCTGTCACTGGCGCACCGCGGGAACCTGTGGTCCCGCGGAGGACTCTGCCTGTATGGCATGCCCATGAAAAGAGGAAAAGTCGTGATGTCCGGTGAGTTGATCAAGTCTTAACAAAGCGTCAACGCAAGGTGAGCGTGCGGCGACTTGGTGTCTACTCGCGGGTGAAGATGCCAGGGTGCGGGCGAAGGTTGTCGCGACGGACCAAGTGATCACTATGTGAGACGGCGGGGGCTGTCCGGTGAAGGAGCGCCCTGTCCCGGCCAGTTGCCACCCTGGATCCGTCGCCCGCGCCGGCGCAGCCGGGCGGCCAGCTCTTCCTCGGCCAGGTACGTCCAGGCCCGCACCGTATCGCCATCAAGCAGGCGAACCAGGCGAATTACCCGGACGTAGTGGTTGGCCGAGCCGCCGGGTTCGTAGCCCTCCAGCGCGTCGAGGGACGCCAGCACCGCGTCGTGGCGGTCGGCCGGCAGCCACAGCGCCTCGCCGGTGATCTCGCCTTCCGGGTCCGCCACCGCGTACGGGAAACCCGGCCCCTCGTAGAGGGCCGCGCCGGGCATCCGCGCCGGTTCCTCCGCCACCGTGCGGCCGAGCAGGAACACCGTGTGGTTCCGCCGGCCGGGACGCAGCGTTCCGTACACGAAGACGGGCAGCGGTTCGCCGTCCACCACTTGGGGCTCCTTCCGGCCGCGGCCGCCGCCGGAAGGCGGGGCACCGGGCCCGCCGTAAAATACCCGCAAGGGAGCGCGGGTGGTCACACCCTCCGACCCTGGACTCGTCATCGAGTGCGACCGCGGCTCGCGGACGATGGGTCCGAGCCGGATCGAGGTGCTCGCCGGTGCGCTGGTGGAGTCCTCTGACGAGCGGTTCGAGAGCTGCCTGCGGTTCGCCGAGCGGCGCCGCACGGCGGGCGGGCCGGCGCGCCGGCCGGTGGAGCACGCCGCGACCCGGGTGGACCCGCACCGTCCCGCCGGCTTCCCGCCGTCCGCGCCGCCGCGCTGGGCGGCGCCGGTCATCCCGGCAGGGACCGGTGACGGGCCGTCGGCTCAGAGCTCACCGCGGCGGTGCACCCGCCACGCGAGGACGCCGCCGAGCGTGCCCGCGATCGCTCCCCACAGCAGCCCGAGCCCCAGCAGCGTCCACAGCCTCGGCCGCAGCGTGACCTCGCTGCCGAAACCGCCCAGGTCACCGACGCCGAGCAGCGACAGCCCGAACCGCGCCGAGATCTGGGTGAGCGCCCCGACGACGAGCAGCGTCACGGCCAGCGCCACCGCCAGCCGGACGCCGTGCCGCCAGGGCGGGGTCCCGGCCGGGGACCGCACGGCCGTGACGAACCCCGCCGCGAGCAGGGCGACCGCGGCCAGGGCCACCAGCAGCCAGGCGCGCCCGTCCTGTTCGGCGAGCGAGGAGACGTTCACGGCGGCGGTGCCGTGCTTCACGCGCAGCACCGCGGCCAGCGCCTTGGGGAAGGGCAGCCCGATGGCGTCCGGGACCCGTCCGTCCCAGGTGCCGCCGAGGCCCGCGCCGAAGCCGAGCCAGGCGAGGTTGGGGAGCCCCAGGAGCAGGACGGCGAGGGTCTCGGCCGTGTGGCCCCGGGTGCACAGGACGACCACTCCGACGACGAGCCCCACCACCACGTACGCCAGCAGGACCACCAGCATCGCGAACGCGGCGGGCCGTACGGCGTCCTGGAAGCGCAGCAGCCGTGACGGCAGCGGGGTCTTGCGGGACACCGCGACGGCCAGGGCGAGCAGCACCAGCAGCCACAGCAGCCCGAGGCCGAGCGTGGGCCCCATCGCCGCGCGGAAGCCGACGACCGGCGTCGCCCCCAGAGCCGCGCCGATGTCGCCGATCAGCGAATCGCCCAGGTCGATGCGGAAGGTGTGCCGGGCGGCGAGTGTGATCAGCACCAGGGCGAGCAGCCACAGCACGGCCGTACGGGCGATCCGGCCCAGCAGCTCGCCGCCGCTCGCCACCGCCCGGTGACGCAGCGGCAGGAGGAAGACCACGGCGACGGCCAGGGCACCGGCCAGGGTCACCGACAGGGGTACGACATCCAGGCTCGCGCCTGTACGGCCGAAGAAGCCGGCGGCGCCCGAGAGCTCCACCGAGCCCCCGACGGCGGTTACCAAGGTGGCCGCGAGGACGGAGGGGAAGGCGCCGCCCGGCAGTCCGTCGGCCCCGGCCGCCCACAGGCCGAGCGCCGCGACGGCGGCCATCGCGGCCACTCCCGCGGCCACGGCCGCGAACGCGTCCCACCAGGCGCGCGAGGGACGGTGCGCGGCGCCCTGGGCGGCGGCCCTCGGTGGCTGGCTCACGCTGCCTCCGGAAACGTCGTCGGTGTGCGGTGTGCGGTGTGCGGCCGGCCGGGCGGCCCGCAGTTCAACCTAAGCCCGCGGGTGCCGCGCCACCTGTCGGGCGTGTGCCTCGGGGCGCGGCCCTCCATTTGCGGGGCGCGCCGGTTTGCGTCACACAATGAACAACGGCGAAAGAGAACAAAACAGACAACCGGACATTGCCTCCACCGTAGGAGAAGGGCCCCGTGTCGTCCGAACCACCGTCAGAGAAGCGTCCCACCGGTCCACCGTCCGGCCCCCTCGCCGGGCACGGGTCCGGCACCGGGGCGTCCCGACCTCCGGAGCCCACCCGGCCGGACCGGCCGTCGGACACCCCGGCCGCGCCCGGGGGCCCGTCAGGACCGGCCGATCCGCCCGCGCCACCCGCCCCGCCGACCGGCGGCCACGGCGTCCCGGGCGAAGAGCCCGGCGGGGGAGGCCCCTGGTGGCGGTCCGTCCCCAAGGTGGCGCTGCTCGCGGGCGGGCTCGTCGCGGTCGCGGCGCTGGCCGTCTTCTTCCTCCGCTCGGACAACAGCGGCTCAGGGGAGCTCTCCCTCCAGTCGGCCTCGGCCGAGGGCACCGACCCCTTCACCGCATCGACGGTGAAGGACACCGGGGGACAGGCGACCGCCTCGCCCACCGCCCCCGCCGCCACGGGCGCCTTTGGATCCCGTACCGTCCAGGGCTCGGCACCCGGCCTCTACGGCGGCAACCAGAACGTGCCGAGCTGTGACGTCGAGCGTCAGATCGGCTATCTGACCGAGGACCAGACGAAGGCCCGTGCCTTCGCGAGCGCCGCCGGGATCGAGCCGGGCGACCTCCCGGAATACCTGCGCGGCCTCACCCCCTTGCAGCTGCGCGCCGACACCCGGGTCACCGGCCACGGTTACAGGAGCGGCGCGGCCACGGCCTACCAGGCCGTGCTCCAGGCGGGCACGGCCGTGCTCGTCGACGACCGGGGCATGCCGCGCGTGCGCTGCGCCTGCGGCAACCCGCTCGGCCCGCCCGTCGCCACCAAGGGCACCCCCGAGGCCAAGGGCACGGCGTGGCGCGCCTACCGCCCCGGCGAGGCGATCGCCGTCGTCCCGGCCGGCGCGGCCATGGATGTCATGGTGGTCCACGACCCGCGGACCGGCCAGTGGTTCGAACGCCCGGTGGGCACCAGGGGCGACAGCGACAGCCCGACCTCGCGCCCCGCCACCGGGACGTCACCCAGTCCGGCTCCATCGAGCGCGGCCCCGAGCAGCCCCGCGCCGTCGACGCTCCACAGCTCCCCGCCGCCGTCCCCGTCCCCGAAGGCGCCCGGTCCGGCGTACGGCCCCGCAGCCCGGCCCGGTGCCCGGCCGTGACCGACCGGCGGGCCCCGCGAGCGGCCGGGCGCGCAGACCTGTCCCCTACGTACGCGCCGGAGTCCGGTCCGTGCGCGCCCGAGTCCCGTTCGTACGCGCCCGAGCGGGCGAAACGCGGCCCGCGCCGATGAGCCGGCCGCCCGCGCCCGCCGCCGTCGCCCCCGGCACCGCCCCCGCTCACGCGAGGGCGGTGCCGGGGGCGGTGCGCGCGGTGCGTTCCGGGTGGCCGCTGTTCACGGCCGCGGTCCTCTACAACGCCTGGGTCCTGGAGTTCGTCCTGCCCACCGGGCTGGACGCCCGGCACTCCTACGTCAGCGAGCTCTTCGCCGCCGACCAGCGGCTCCACGTGCTCTTCGGCGGGATCGAGATCGTCACGGCCCTGCTCATCGCGGCCGGGGCGGCCCCGCGCGTCCCGCCGGACGGCAGCCGGGTCCCGGCGGACCGGTGGGCCACCGGCGGCCGTTGGGCGCTCGTCGCCTTCGCCGCGTCGTCCGTGGCCGACGTGCTGCTGCCGATGCGGTGCGCGCCGTCCGTCAACCCGGCCTGCGAGGCGGTCAATCCGTGGCACACGGGCACGAGCGCGCTCGCGCATGCCGCGCTGTTCGCTTCCATGGCGCTGTTCATCGTCGCCTCGCGTGCGGCCGGCGGCCGGTGGCCGCTGGTCCGCCGGTGGGGGCCGTGGGTGCTCGGCACCGCGCTGGTGACGGCGCTGGCGACGGTGGGCCCGCTGTTCGGGAGGCCGGGATGGCACGGGGTGCCGCAGCGGGCGCACCTGGTGCTGGTGGGAGTGTGGCTGGTGCTGCTCGCCGTGGCACCGCGCCGCCGCTGACGGGGGCTCGTGGGCATCCGCCGTCCCTGAGGTATTCGGTCGAATGTGCGTGAAGGCCGGGCGGGCGTGCGGAAAGCCTGGGGCAGGGGCGGCGGGGTTCCGCTCCTGGTCAGGCGTCCGGCCGTGCGGAGTGGTGTGCTCCGTGCGGTGCACCGGGGTCAACGGGGCGAATATTTCAGGCCCGTTGCAAAAATATGGCGTCTTGTGAACGGAAGTTGTCCAACAACATGATCACCCTCGTTTGCGCGTGGACCGGACTCGACCGGACCCCGCCCACTTCGAGGAGGTCCCCCATGAACGACCGGCTCAGCCTCAGCCCCGGCGCGGCACGGCAGCTGGCGACGACCACCAAGACCACCCCGCAGATGCGCGGCATCACCCCGCGCTATCTGCTGCGCGCCCTGCCCTGGGTCGATGTCGACTCGGGCGTCTACCGCGTCAACCGCCGTCGGACGTTCATCATGGGCGACGACCGGATCAGCAGCTACACCGACAACGGCACCTCCCGCATCGTCCCCGAGGACCTGCGGGAGGTGCCCTACCTCCGGGAGGCCGACGAGGAGCTCCTGCGCGAACTCGCCGCCGCCTTCACCGAGGAGAGCTTCGAAATCGGCCAGGTGCTCGCCCGGGCCGGCGACACCGCGGACAAGCTGTGGGTCCTCGTGCGGGGCCGCGCCGAGAAGCGGGCCACCGGCCGCTACGGCGAGGACGCCCTCGTCGAGGTCATCGGCGACGGCCAGTTCTTCGACCTCGACTCCTGGTCCCGCTCCGAGCCGCTGCCCCACCGGGTCGTGGCCCTCACCCCCGGCACCGCGCTCTGCCTCGACCGCTCCGCGCTGGCCGCGGCCGCCGGGCGCGACGCGGCGCTGTGTGCCGCGCTGGAGAGCTGGAGCAGCGGCGACCGCAAGGCGCCGGGCGGTGAGGTGCCGGTCGACCTCGCCGCGGGCCACCTGGGCGAGCCGGAGCTCCCCGGGACCTACGTCGACTACGAGGACACCCCTCGCGAGTACCACATGAGCCTGGCCCAGACCGTGCTGCGCGTCCACTCCCGCGTCGCGGACCTCTACAACGAGCCCATGGACCAGACCCGCGCCCAGGCCAACCTCACCATCCAGGCGCTCCGCGAGCGCCAGGAGCGGGCGATGCTGAACGACCCGGACTTCGGGCTCTTCCACAACGTCGCCCCCGGCCAGCGCGTCCAGGCGCGCACGGGCTCGCCGACCCCCGACGACCTGGACGAGCTGCTCGCCAAGGTCTGGAAGCAGCCCGGCTTCTTCCTCGCCCACCCCAAGGCCATCGCGGCGTTCGGCCGGGAATGCACGCGCCGGGGCGTGCCCCCGGTGATCGACACCCGGTTCGGCAGCCCGCTGCTGAGCTGGCGCGGCGTCCCGCTCCTGCCCTCCGACAAGGTCCGGATGAGCGGCCCCAACGGCGCGGAGACCACGGAGATCCTGCTGATGCGGGTCGGCGAGGCCGAGCAGGGCGTGGTGGGCCTGCGCCCCTCCAAGGTGCCGGACGAGGCCGAGCCGGGCCTGTCCATGCGCAACATGGGCGTGGACCAGAAGGGCATCACCTCCTACCTGATGACAAGGTCCGGATGAGCGGCCCCAACGGCGCGGAGACCACGGAGATCCTGCTGATGCGGGTCGGCGAGGCCGAGCAGGGCGTGGTGGGCCTGCG
>NZ_JBVHLW010000054.1:0-34108 GCF_055558795.1 Streptomyces sp. NPDC025618
CCCCGTTCCTCCCCCCTCCCCGCCCTTTATGCACCTTAAACACCCCACCCTCCCCCCCCCCCCCCTGTCTTTGCGCCTCCCCCCCCCCCCCCCCCCCCCCCCCCCCACCCCCCCCCCCCCCCCCCCCCCCCCCCCCCCCGCTCCCCTCGCATGGTGGTGTTCCGCGCGACCTCACATGCCGTCGGCCGACAGGGACGTCCTGACCAGACCGAGCACGTCGTCGTCACTCAGCCCCAGCGCGCGGGCATCGGCGACCAGGCGCTGGGCCTGCACGGTGAGCCGGGCGCGTCCGGCCGTCGGTCCTCCGGTGACCACGGCACCGCGCCCCCGGCGCAGCTCGAGGAGGCCCTCCTCGCGCAGCCGTTGGTAACCCCGGAGCACGGTGTGCATGTTGACACCGAGCGACGCGGCGAGATCGCGGGCGGAGGGCAGGCGCTCGCCGGTGCCCGCGGTGCCGTCGGCGATGGCACCGCGGACGCAGGCGGCGATCTGGTCGCCCAGGGGCACGGCGGACGAGGGGTCGACGCGGAAGAGCACGGTCACCCTCCCGCGGTGGTGCGGCGTTCGCGGTCGGCGAGGGTGTTGAGCAGCGCGGCGGCCGTGGCGGCGTCGTCGACGGTGACGACGAACTCGCTGCCGGTGGTCAGGCGGACGCTGATGGCATCACCGGAACGCAGCACGATGCCGCTCGCCCCGGGGCGGATGCGATAGCCCCAGCCGCCGAAGTCCCGCAGCGGGCTGACGGTGCGGTGACCGGCTTCGGCGATCTTCCGCAGCGGCACGTTGAGGCGCGGCCAGGGGGCGATCGAGGGGGTGACGGTGAGCCCGCGCCGGTCCGCGGTGACCCGGGCACCCGTGAGCAGAGCCATCAGGATTCCGGTGACGAGGAGTGGCAGTGCGGGCAGCCAGCCGGCGGTGAACCCGACGACGACGCCGGCGGCAAGGAGCAGGAGACCGGTGACGGGCAGGACCCGGGAGCCCGCCACGCGCGTCCAGCCGGCGATCTCGGAGTCACCGAGCGCGAGACGCGAGGCGTCGGCGGAGGATCCGGGTACCGTCCCGGCTTCCTCGGCCTTGCCGCAGGCCGGCCAGCCCACGGCCGCGTAGAGCGCCGTGGCCCCGACGGCGAACGCGGCCTGCGTCCCGGGCAGCGTGACCGAGGAGGCGTCGTCGACGCCGGTGTTGGCCAGCAGCACGGCGGTGGCCAGCCACCCGGTGAGCACCGCGACGGCACCGCCGATGACGGCCACCACGCGCTGGCCGTCGTCGTTCGGCCGCATCCAGTGGACGAGCGCGCCGAAGAGGGCACCGACGCCCAGCAGCACTCCCAACGCGACGGCGAGGAAGGAACCTTGGCCCGAGTAGCCGTCGGCATTCCCCCCGGGGCCGATGTGGGAGGCGAGCCGGCCGGGCAGCCGGTCCCGCACCGAGAGGAACACCGCCAGGACGACGGCAGCGGCGATCAGAGGCGGTACGAGGGAGACGGCAAGGCGACGGGCGTTGACGTACGTGGATCGTGATTGCGGCATGAAAGCAAAACCTCCACTTGTTTGCACACTAGTAGAACAACTGGAGGTGAACTCGGCCAAGGCGGTTTCCTGTTCTTGACGCGGCCCGAACGCGCCCTCGCCGTCAGCGGCGTCGGACCCGGGCGCCACGTGCGCGGCGGAACGCCAGGGAGCACGTACGTCAGGGCGGCGTCAGGGATGCGGCGTGTCGCTTGTGCCCGGACTTCCGGCTTCCTTCAATGGTCCCCGTGAACAGCCACCTTCGCCACGACGACCGGCCGCCTCATACGGCGCTGCACGGTTCCGCGTGCCGTTCCCACACGGTGCGCTGAGCGCACCTGCTGTTCACCGACTCCCCGGCCGCGCCCCACAGGCGGCGGCCGGTGTCACCCGGCACAGCGCATCCCGGCCTCCGCCGTCCTGTCACTGATGCCCCTTCACGCTCGCACGGCAGCCGCGTCCTACGGCGCTCGCTGCCGCTCTGCCCGATCCGGAGTGGATTCCCATGTCTTCTGCTGTCTCGCCCGCCTCCAGGACCGTTCTGGTCACCGGTGCCACATCCGGTATCGGCTGGGAGACCGCCCGGCTGCTCGCCGAACGGGGCGACACGGTCATCGTCCACGCCCCTGACCAGGAGTCCGGCGACGACGCCATCGTCCGCCTGACGGCGGCCGGCACCGACACCCTGCGCCTGCGGCTGGCCGTCGCCGACTTCTCCCGCCTGGACGAGGTGCGGGCCATGGCCACCCGCATCGCCGAGGAACACCCCGTCCTGGACGTCCTGGTCAACAACGCGGCCGTCGTCGCGCCCGAACAGCGCACGATGACCGCCGACGGGAACGAACTCTCCCTCCAGGTCAACTTCCTGGCGGCCTATCTGCTCACCCACGAACTGGCGGGCCCGCTGAGCGCCCGGCCCGGCAGCCGCGTCGTCAACGTGTCCTCCTCCATGCACCGCACGGCCTCGATCTCCTGGAACGACCCGCAGCGCACCAAGCGCTACTCCCGTCTCGCCGCCTACGCGCAGTCCCAGCTGGCGCTGACCGTCTTCGCCCGCGAGCAGGCTCCGTGGACGTCGGTCAGTGTGCACCCCGGCGTGTGCGACACCGGACTGCTGCCGCTGTACGCGCACGAGGGCGACTCCGCCGTGGAGGGCGCCGAGCGCGTCGTCCGGCTCTGCGACCCCGCCACCGAGCTCGTCGCCGGTGCCTACTACGACCGCACGGCCCTCTCCCCGGCGGCCCCCGTCGCGATGGAGGAGCGCACCGTGCGCCGACTGCGCAAGCTCGCCGACCAGCTGGTCGCCAAGGCCGCCTGACGTAAAGAACCACGACCGCCTGACGAAGGGAACCACCACCGTGTCCAAGCGCGCCCGCAAGAAGCGAGCCCGTCGCAAGAAGAACGCCAACCACGGAAGCAAAGCCTGCACCTGACAGCGGGCAGGCAGCGGCGGTACGGCACCGGCAACGGTTCCGTACCGCCCGCTGCGCGCGTACCCCGGAGTGATGTGATGCTGGTCGAACATCTCCACGGCACGGCCCTCCCGGCCGGGCCGCTCCGGTTCCCCGCCGGCCGCCCCGGGCTGGGAGCCCTCCCCGAGCACGTCACCCTCACCGGCCACGGGAGCTGGTGGACCGACGACCCCGCCGATCCACGGGCCGCCGCCGTCTCCTGCGCCGGGCACGCCATCCTGGCGGGGGACCCGCGATGGACCGCCCCGGAGGAACTGGCCTGTCTGGCCGGTCATTACGTGGCCGCCCCGGACAGGTTCCTGCCCCTCCTCGGCGCCGCCTTCCACCGCCTGGTCCCCTGGGAGCGCATGATCTGGATCCGGAGCGACCCGCCCCCCGCCGTGCGCCTGGGCCCCGGCACGACCGTCCGCCGGCTCCTGCCCCGCGACACCCAGGCCCTGCGCGCCCTGGGCCCGGACCTGGCGTGGACCAGCGCGAGCTGGGGCGGCCCCGCCGGCCTCGCCGCCTCCGGCCGCTGCTGGGGCGCCTTCCGCGAGGGTCAACTCCTCTCCCTGGCCTGCCCCTTCTTCGTCGGCAGCCGCCACGAGGACATCGCCGTCGCCACCCTCCCCGGAGCACGCGGACGGGGCCTGGCCTCGGCCTGCGTCGAGGCGCTCTGCGCGGACCTCACCACCCGCGGCCGCGTCCCGTCCTGGACCTGCTCCCGGGACAACCACGCCAGCCGCCACCTCGCCACGAAGACCGGCTTCCGTGTCGTCCACGAATACGTGCACTACGCGGTCGGGGCCGCAGTCGTCTCCCCAGGTCAGCGCACCCTGCCACGCGGCTTGAGGGGAACCGGCGGCAGCGCGGGAGCGGCCAGCCGGCTGCCGTCGTAGCCGCACACCTCGCCGAAGCGCGTCCCCGTCGTCCAGTCCTCCCTGGCCTGGACGATGTCCTCGTGGGAACGGCCCACGAAGTTCCACCACATGAGGATGCGTTCCTCGAACGGCTCGCCGCCCAGCAGCATGAACGAGCTGTCCACGTCCGCGCGGAGCGGGAGTTCGGAGCGTCCGCAGCCGAGGTAGAGCATGGAGCCCGGGGCGAGGCGCACGCCGTCCACCTCGGCCTCGCCGGACATGGTGAGGGCCGCGTACTCGAAGTCGGGCCGGACCGGGAGGCGCGCGGAAGCGCCCGCCGGCAGGGTGATGTCGGCGCCCATGAGCGGGCTGAAGGTGGTGGCGGGGGAGGCCGCGCCGTCCAGTTCGCCCATGAGGACGGTGGCGCGCAGGCCGCCGCCCGTCACCCGCGGCAGCTCGGCATGGTGCTCCCACGCCGGGGTGGTGTGCCGGTGCGCGTCCGGCAGCGCCACCCACAGCTGGGCGCCGTGCAGCAGGCGCGCGTGCTCGCGCGGGGACTCCTCCGAGTGCGCGAT
Source organism: Streptomyces sp. NPDC025618 (assembly GCF_055558795.1). Classification (NCBI taxonomy): domain Bacteria; kingdom Bacillati; phylum Actinomycetota; class Actinomycetes; order Kitasatosporales; family Streptomycetaceae; genus Streptomyces; species Streptomyces sp. NPDC025618. The sequence goes on from NZ_JBVHLW010000054.1 coordinate 4,395, forward strand.
GGCACCCCCCGCCGTCATCAGCCCCAACTGCCCCGGACGCAGGGTCTGAAGGCTGCCGAGGCTGTCCCGGTGCAGCACCTCGCCGTCATGGAGCCAACTGACGGTCTGCAGGCCCATGTGCGGATGAGGGGGCACCTGCATCCCCGGCTCCTGGGCGATGTCGTCCGGGCCGTAGTGGTCGACGAAGCACCACGCGCCGACCATGCGGCGCCCGAGGCTGGGCAGCAGACGGCGCACGACGGTGCTCTCGCCGAGCGGGACCCGCTTCGCGGGCAGCAGCTCCCGCACCGGCCGCGCGGTGACGTCGGCGCGGCCACCGCATTCGGCCGGTGCGGGCCGGAGTTCGAGGTTGCTCATGGGAGCACTGTCCCATTCAGGGGCCGTCACGTGGCGGTCCTGTGGACAACCGGGGCGGCCGAGGCGTAGTCGCCGTTCATCGCGGCGGCCAGCCGGAGGTGGGGAGCCGCCTCGGCGTCCCGGCTCTGCCGTTCCAGCGTGCGCCCGAGCAGCAGACGCGCGTACGCCTCGGCGGGGGCGCGGTCCAGGACGCGCCGCGCCTCGGCCTCGGCCCGGTTCAGCTGGGCGGAGTGGTAGTACGACCGGGCGAGGAGCAGCCGGGCCGCCAGGTGGGCCGGTTCCGCCTCGACGACGGGTGCCAGGATGCGCGCGGCCTCCGTGTAGTCCCTCGCCTCGAAGAAGAGGTGCGCGCGCTCGTACTCGTCCGCCAGCGGGTGCGGGGACACCGGCACGGCGGCGGTGGGGGAGAAGGGGGTGAAAGCGGTCATGGATCGCTCCTTTCCTCCCCGCCAACATAGATGAAGCTTGAACTATTTCCGGCCGGTCCGGGTACCCTCCCGCCCGGCCCCCGCTCCGGTGCCGCGCCCCGCCGTCACGGCGTCGTACGCCCACACCGCCCCCGCGACGAGCGCCGCGCCCAGCAGCCAGCCGCCCACCACGTCGGACAGCCAGTGCACACCGAGATAGAGACGGGTGAAGCCCACGCCGATCACCGACAGCGCTCCCACCGCCAGCGCCGCGCGGATTCCGGCGGGACGTACGCGGTGCAGCCACAGCAGCCACACCACCAGTGCGCACGTCACGGTGGCGGTCAGCGCGTGGCCCGAGGGGAACGCCTGATAGCTGGCGACGGCCACCGGATCCGGCCAGTGCGGGCGGTCCCGGCCGACAGCGGACTTGAGGGCCTGCTGCGCCAGCGTTCCGGCGGCGGACGTCCCCGCGATCCACGCGATCAGCAGCCACGCGCGCCGCCGCGCCAGCCAGAGCGCCGCCACGGCGAGAACCGCGCGCATGGTCCAGGGGTCCCACAACCGCTCCGACAGCCAGCGGACGAACCCCGTCCAGCCGTGGTGCCCGACGGCGATCGGATGGAGGCCATCGGCCACCCGCCGGTCCAGCGATACGAGCGGACCCCAATCGCGGACGACCAGCACCGTCAGAGCGAGAAACAGGGCGCAGAGAACGGCAGTTGCGCGCCACCCGGCGGCGGGCGCGGGGCGGGTCGGGAGGGCGGGCGCGTCGGAGCGCGTCGGAACGTGCATGGCCGGATCCTTGCGGAAGCCCCGGCCGCAGCGCCACCCGAACTGCCCGGAGAGCGTCCCGCCGGGGGTTCAGCCCAGCGCGCTCAGTCCGGGCATGAAGGCCACCAGCAAGGGCACCGCCGGAACCAGGGCTCCGGCAGCCGTCAACCGCAGCCGCCGTGCCGTCGTCAGCCGCGGCCCAGGGGACAGCAGCCGGTCCACCCGGCGCGGCACCTGCGACAGCTGGGCCGGGCAGGGGCCGAAGACACCGCGGTCCTCGTTGAGCTCGACCAGCGCCAGCGCCGTCGTCATCCGGCCGAACCGCCGCGAGGCGGCGTCGTCCGCCGCCAGCTCGACGAGATGGTGCACCTGGTCGCGGAACGCCGCGAAGACCGGCACCTGCGGGAAGCCGGTCGCCAGCGCCGACGAGGAGTGCAGCAGCCAGCTGTGCCGCGCCCGCGCGTGCCCCTGCTCATGGGCCAGCACCGCGTCCAGCTGCGAGTCCGAGAGGCGGCGCAGCGCGCCCGTCGTGACGACCAGCCGGGGAGCCGTCCCGCCGCGCAGCCACCACGCGTCCGGCCGCTCGCCCTCGAGCACCACCAGCCGGTCCGCGTCCGGCGCCTCACCCGGCAACTGCGGTGCGCGGACGAGCAGATCGGTGCGGCGCTGCCGGCGGCAGGCCCGGGCCAGGCCGATCTCACGGGTCAGCATCGCGGCGGTCCACACCGCGCCGAAGCCCAGCGCCACGGCCAGCGGGGCGGCCCACGGACGGTACGAGGCGAGGGCGTACGCCTCCATGACTCCGTGCGGGGCGGCCGCGAACACATGGCCGCGTACCGCCTGCCAGGCCGCCGCGGCGCTGAGCGCCATGGCGAGAGCACAGCACAGCAGCACGGCCGCCACCGCGCACTGCCAGACCCACAGGGCCACGACGGGTTCGCGGTCGGCCCAGTCGGAGCGGGTCAGCAAGCGCGGCGTCATCGCGGCGACCAGCCCACCGAGGACCAGCAGCACGAGCGGGACCATCATGGCCGCAGCCTATGAGCGCGACGCCGTGCCCGGGTACGGTCCCGGGCGCGAAGTGACGCACGCCACGGTCTCGCAGAGGGACCGCGCGTGCTCAGAGGGTGAGCAGCATCGCCAGCATGCCGATGCCCATGGACAGCCGGCACGCGTTGGTGAGATCGGGACGGCCCGGCCAGGGCGCCTCGCCGGAGGTGGCGGCGACCACGGGGACGAGGGCGGCCACCGTCCGTACGACGTACACCGCGAAGTACACCAGCAGCAGGCCCGTCAGCAGAGGCGTCCCCGCGGGGCCGTGCCCTTCGGCGTGCGCGCTCCCGGTGTGCCCGCTCATGGGGGAACCCGCCATCGCCAGCGCCATGTAGACCATGGCGAACGCGCCGACGGCGTGGTGGAGATGGTGCAGGTGCGCTTCCGTACGGCCGCGTGCCACCAGGAGGGAACGCAGGCCCGCCGCGCCGAACACGGCCGCGAACACCGGGGCGCCCCACGGGTGGCTGGTGAGGCCGGCGGTCGGTACGGCCATCACCGCCATGCCCAGGCCCATCAAGGCGTCACCACCCGTGGACCGGACCTCCGCCGGGTTCCTCGCTCCCGCCCTCACGAGGCAATACGCGCCGGTCGCGGCGCACAGTGCCACCAGCAGCCAGCCGATGAGCGGTGGTTCGTGCACCGCGCACCTCCCCGGTCAGGCAGACCTACCCCCGGAGGATTCCCGCCCGAGTCGCGTCACATGGGAGCGCACGGGCGCACAAGGGGAGCACTGCGCGGCGCGGGGCACGCCCGCGCACGCGCGGTGGCACGGAGGCGCACCGGGGTGGCAGACCGGTGCACGGGAGGGGCGCGCCCACCGCCCGAAGCCCGCGGCAAAAAAGATCTTGCCTTGGGCGCGGTCTTCGGGAGAGAGTGAGGGCACCGAAGGGGCGTAGCTCAGCTGGCCAGAGCAGCGGACTCCAAACCCGCTGGTCGCAGGTTCGAATCCTGTCGCCCCTGCTGTGCGGCCGCACGTCGCCCAGGCGTCCTCAGATGCCTGGGCGGTAGCGCATCGGGTGTCCCTCCGGCACCTCGACCACCGCGATCCGCACCCCGTCCGGGTCCGTGATCCACATCTCGATCAGTCCCCAGGGCTTGGTCTCCGGCGGCTCCAGCACCTCGACGCCCTCGCGGAGGAATTCCGCGTGGGCTGCCGCGGCGTCCGCGACCTGGAACCACAGCTCGAGGCCGGGGGCCGGCGGCGCGTCGGCGCGGCCCGAGACCTCAAGGAACCCGCCGCCCAGGAAATAGACCGTGCCGCGCTCCGGGCCGGTCCCGAACTCCCGGTAGACCGCGAGCCCCAGCGCCCGCCCGTAGAAGTCCCGGGAACGCTCCGGATCGGTGGGCCGCAGAAGCACGCGGCTGCTCAGTACATGCACCATGACGCGACTGTACGCAGAGCCGATCGGGTTAGTGTTCGTATGCAGCCAAGATGTGCAGCCGAAGCCGTACGGAGAGGACCACACGGAGACCATGGAGACAGCCAGCAGCCGCACCGCAGAGCCGGTCTTCCGGGCGGCGACCGTCGCCGACGTACCCGAGCTCGTGGCACTCGTCGAGTCGGCCTACCGCGGTGACGACAGCCGTGCCGGGTGGACGACCGAGGCGGATCTGCTGGACGGACAGCGGACCGACCCCGCGGGCGTGGAGGCGGTGGTGACGGACGAGAACAGCCGTCTGCTGGTGGTGGAGCGCGAGGGCGAGATCGTCGCCTGCTGCCAGCTGGAACACCGGGGCACGCACGCCTACTTCGGGATGTTCGCGGTCCGTCCGGCGATGCAGGGCGCCGGGCTCGGCAAGGTGATCATCGCCGAGGCCGAGCGCTTCGTGCGTGCCGAGTGGGGCGCCGGCGAGATGCACATGACCGTCATACGGCAGCGTGACGAGCTGATCGCCTGGTACGAACGCCGCGGTTATCGCCGTACCGGCCGGATGTCCCCCTTCCCGTACGGCGACGAGCGCTTCGGCATCCCGCAGCGCGACGACCTCGAGTTCGAGCTGCTCGTCAAGGAACTGCCGTAAGGCGGCGGGATTCCGGGGGTGTAAGGGGCACCGGCCCTTGGACGGCGCCCCTTACACGGCGCACTGCTACAGCCGGCCCGCCTCGACCAGCCGGCGCAGGAAGCGCCGCGTGCGCTCCTCGCGGGGCTCGCCGAAGACCTCCGCGGGCGTGCCACGCTCCAGCACCACACCGCCGTCGAGGAAGCACACCTGGTCGGCGACGTCCCGGGCGAACCCCATCTCGTGGGTGGCGAGCACCATGGTCATGCCGTCGTCCTTGAGATCGCGCACGACGCCCAGCACCTCACCGACCAGCTCCGGGTCGAGGGCGGCGGTGATCTCGTCGAGCAGCAGCAGCCGGGGCCGCCCCGCCAGGGCCCGTACGATCGCCACCCGCTGCTGCTGGCCCCCGCTGAGCCGGTCCGGGTACTCACCGGCCCTGCCGCCCAGGCCGAGCCGCTCCAGGAGCTCCCGCGCCCGCTCCTCCGCCTCGGCCCGCGGCACGCCGTGCACCCGGCGCGGGGCGAGCGTGATGTTGTCGAGCACGGTCATGTGCGGGAAGAGGTTGTACGCCTGGAAGACCACGCCGATGCGGCGGCGCACGGTGTCCGGGTCCACGCGCGGGTCGGTGATCTCCTCGCCGTCCAGGAAGATCGCGCCGTCGTCGATCTCCTCCAGGAGGTTCGCGCAGCGCAGCAGGGTCGACTTGCCCGAGCCGGACGCCCCGATGAGGGCGGTCACGGTGTGCGGGGCGACTTCGAGGTCGACGTCGCGCAGGACGACGGAGCGGCCGAAGGTCTTGCGCACGGCCTCCAGCCGCAGCACGGCGGCCGGCGGTTCCGCGGTGCTCATACGATTCCTCCCTGGGCCCGGCGGCGGTCCATCCGTGCGGTGATCCAGTCGGTGAACCGTGTCATCGGGATGGTGAGGGCCACGAAGATGAGCCCGGCGACCACGTAGGGCGTGTAGTTGAAGCTCTTGGCGGCGATGATCTGCGCCGCGTAGACCGCGTCGACGGCGCCCGCGATCGAGACGAGACCGGTGTCCTTCTGGAGCGAGACGAGGTCGTTCAGAAGAGGCGGGACGACACGGCGCACGGCTTGTGGCAGCACCACGTAGCGCAGCGTCTGCGGGCCGGAGAGGCCCAGCGAGCGGGCGGCCGCGCGCTGGCTGGGATGCACGGACTCGATGCCCGCGCGGAACACCTCGGCGACGTAGGCGGAGTACGTGAGCACCAGCGCCGTGCCGCCCAGGAGCACCGGGTCCGTCGTCACGCCCTGCAGCCGCAGCGCCGGAACGCCGAAGACGACCATCAGGAGACAGATGACGAGCGGCAGCCCGCGGAAGAAGTCGGTGTAGGCGGTGGCGAGGGCCCGCAAGGGGAAGAAAACCGGGCCACGCAGCGTGCGGGCGATCGCTGTCAGCAGGCCGAGTACGAGGACCGCGGCCCCGCAGACGACCAGCAGCCGGAGGTTGAGCAGCAGTCCGTCGAGCACCTTGGGCAGTGCCTCGCGGGCGTAGTGCGCGTCGAAGAAGGTCTCCCGGGTGCGGGACCAGCCGGGGGAGTTGACGACGGCGAGGAACAGTACGGTGCCGGTGACCAGTGTGCTGGCGGCCGCCACGCCGGTGGCCCGGCGCGCACGCGCACGTTTGAACCGTTCGCGTTCCAGGCGTCGTGCGGAAGGAATATATGCGTCCTGGGTGGCGGCCTCCTGGGACGCGGTGCTCTCCGGCAGGGCGTCGCTCTCCGGCAGGGCGCCCCGGGCCGGGGTGGCGGGCCCCGTCTCCTCGGCCGTCATTTGAGCACCGGTGCGTCGACGGCCTCGGAGAGCCAGGTCTTCTCCAGGCGGGCGAGTGTGCCGTCCTTGCGCAGGGAGTCGACGGCGTCACTGACGCAGCCGGTGAGCCCGCTGCCTTTGTCGAGCACCAGCCCGAACTGCTCGGCCCTGCCGCCTGAGGCTGCGAACTGGCCGACGACCTTCGCCTCCTGGACCTCGGCGGAGGTGATGTAGAAGGCCGTGGGCAGATCCACGACGATCGCGTCCACCTGGCCGTTCTTGAGCGCGGTCTTGGCGTAGTCGTTCTTCTGGAAGACGGCGGGCCGCTGTTCGGGCCGGATGACGCCGTTGACGACGTCGAGGCTCGTGGTGCCCACCTGCGCGCCCAGCTTCACGTGCTTGAGGGCGTCGACCGTGGTGGCTTTGGCGGCGGGTGAGCCCTTGAGCGCGATGACGGCCTGCCGGACGTCGTAGTAGCCCGAGGAGAAGTCGACGGCCCGGCGGCGCTCGTCGCTGACGGAGATCTGGTTGAGGTCGAAGTCGAACTTCTTCTTCCCGGGCGCCACAGCGGAGTTGAAGGGCACCGTCTGCCAGATCACGTCGGATCTGGCGTAGCCGAGCCGGTCGGCGACGGCGTACGCGACGGCCGACTCGAAGCCCTTGCCGTCGGCCGGGTCGTCGCCCTGGAACCACGGGGCGTAGGCCGGCTTGTCGGTGCCCACGGTGAGTTTGCCCGCGGTCCCGGTCGCCAGGTGGCCCTTGGCGCACGCGGCGGCGTGCGGCGCGGCGGCCGACTTCGCGGAGCCGGTGTCGTCCTGCGGGGCACAGCCGACGGCCGCGCCCAGCAGCACGGCGAGCGCGGCGCCGAGGCGCGGCAGGCGCCCGCGGTGGCCGGGAGCCGCGAGGTGCGAGGGCCCGGCGGTAGGAGCGGCGTGGAGGGAAGCGGAACGGGAAGTCGTGCGGCCTGCGGGCCGGTTGGCGACGGACATGGCGGGAGCGTGGCAGTGCCGGCGGGATCTGTCCAGGTCAGACCACTGATCGTCCGAATAGCGGAAGACTGTTGCCGATTCATGAATTCTCGGCGGCCCCGGAGGGTACTCATGAAGGAGCGCCCGTCAATGGCCGGAACTGAGCCAGGGCAGCAGCGGGCCGCACGCGCCGGACGCGAGACGTGAGGCGCCTGAGGCCACCCGAGTGTGTGCCGACAGGAAAATCAGCGGTCCGACCAGGGGGTCGGCAGGATAATTTGTGGCTGCCCCTCTTGAGATGAAGAACCGCACACAGATACGGTGTCTTAACGCGAAGTTCTCCCGAGGAGGGGCAGACATGACGGAAATTCTTGCGTCGAAAGCGATAGCGACCGACGAAACAGCGGCGAGCCGCGTGATCGATCATCCGTCGTGGGCCACGCTCAAGGACGCCGTGGAAACGATCCGGCCGTGGCAGTCCCCGGACGGGTCCATCGACCTCGAGGCGGAGGGCGCACCCCCGGGCGACACCGTACGCGCCGAGATCGGCCGGGTCGCGACGGCCGTCGAGGAGCTCTCGCCCCTCCTGCCGCACGACGCCGCGTACCACCGCGCGCTCGTCACGGACCTGCGCCGCTGGGCGGACGGCGGATTCGCCGTGCCCGACTTCCTGGACTCGCTGCTGGCCTTCCAGCCCGCGGCGCAGCGCGCCGACGGACTCCAGCACCTCGTCGTCTTCCCGATGTACACGCAGAACGGCAACCCCGACCGCAATCTCGAGGCGGTCGTCCTGCGCGTCGTATGGCCGGAGTGGCTCGCCGAGCTGGAGCGCACCCGCTACGACAACCCCCTCTTCGTCGGCATCACCTTCGAGGACTTCACCGCCGGCTACGACACCAACTCCGCGGTCCTCTTCCCGGAGACCATCGCCGTCCGCGAGGCCCCGGAGCGCTTCACCTGGGGCGGCATCTTCTGCGACCGCGAGGCGGCCCGCTTCCGCCGGGTCACCGAAGCGGCCGTCGACATCCTCAGCCTGGAGCTGCCCGCCGACATCCGGGAGATGATCGGCGACCAGCACCGCTGCCAGCAGGCGTTCGTCCTGTGGGACATGGTCCACGACCGCACCCACAGCCACGGCGACCTGCCGTTCGACCCCTTCATGATCAAGCAGCGGCAGCCGTTCTGGATGTACGGCCTGGAGGAGCTGCGCTGCGACCTCACGGCCTTCAAGGAGGCCGTGAAGCTGGAGAGCGACGGCTACGCCCAGGGCCGCGACGTGCAGTACGCCGTCCTCTTCGACCGGATGTTCCGCTTCCCGGTCACCGGCGAGCGCGTGCGCAACTACGACGGCCTCGGCGGGCAGCTGCTGTTCGCCTACCTCCACAAGCACGACGTCGTACGCTGGACGGACAACACACTGCACATCGACTGGGACCGCGCCCCGCAGGTCACCAACCAGCTGTGCGGCGAGATCGAGAAGCTCTACCGCGACGGGATCGACCGTCCCAAGCTCGTGCACTGGTTCGCCGCCTACGAGCTCGTCTCGTCCTACCTCGCGCCGCACCCCGGCTCCGTATGGGCCAAGGGCCCCGACGCCCTCGACCTGACCCAGCCCCCGCGCAAGCTCGTGGACGACGTGCTTCCGGACGAGTTCCCGCTCAGCATGTTCTACGAGGCCCTTGCCAAGAAGCTGCGCAGCGTGATCGCCTCGACCAAGGGGATCACCGCGGCGAGCGAGGGGCAGGCGGCCGCGTGAGCAAGCGTGAGACGGAGGCGACGATCATGAGCACAACGACGAACGGCGAGGGCCGGCTGGACGGCGCGGTCGTGGCGGTGGCGGGCGCGGCCGGACCGGCCGGGCGCGCGACGCTGCTGCGCCTGGCCGAGGCCGGGGCGACGGTCGTCGCCTCCGACGCGGACGCCGCCCGGCTCGCCGAGGCCGTCGACGCCGCCCGCTATGCCCACGGGGGCGCCACGGTCACCGGCGACATCGTGGACCTGCTCGACCTGGAGGCCACCCGCGGCTGGGTCGACCGCACCGAGAAGGAATTCGGCCGGATCGACGGCCTGGTGCACCTGGTGGGCGGCTGGCGCGGCTCGGCGACGTTCGCGGAGACCGACCTCGCGGACTGGGAGCTGCTGGAGAAGCTGCTCATCCGTACCGTGCAGCACACCTCGCTCGCCTTCGAGGCCCCGCTCCAGCGCAGCGGCAACGGCCGCTATCTCCTCGTCAGCGCCGCCGGCGCCTCCAAGCCCACCGCGGGCAACGCCGCGTACTCCGCCTCCAAGGCCGCCGCCGAGGCGTGGACGCTCGCGCTCGCCGACGCCTTCCGCAAGGCGGGGGGCGAGGGCGAACCCAAGGCGGCCGCTGCCATCCTGGTGGTCAAGGCCCTGGTGCACGACGCCATGCGCGCCGAGCGCCCGAACGCGAAATTCGCGGGTTTCACGGACGTCAAGGACCTGGCCGAGGCCATCGTCGGCGTCTGGGGGAAGCCCGCCCAAGAAGTGAACGGAACCCGTCTGTGGCTGACTCCGCAACCGTGACCGCGACGACCGACGCCATACGGCGGCACGACCCCGCCTCGCGCGGCTTCGCCAGCGACAACTACGCGGGCGCGCACCCCGAGATCCTCGCGGCCCTCGCCCTCGCCAACGGCGGCCACCAGATCGCCTACGGCGAGGACGTCTACACCGCGCACCTCCAGGAGGTGATGCGCGGTCACTTCGGCCCGACGGCCGAGGCGTTCCCGGTCTTCAACGGCACCGGTGCCAATGTGGTCGCCCTCCAGGCGGCCACCGAGCGCTGGGGCGCGGTGATCTGTGCCGACACGGCGCACATTCACGTGGACGAGGGCGGGGCGCCCGAGCGCGTCGGCGGGCTCAAGCTGCTGACCGTGCCGACCGAGCACGGCAAGCTCACCCCCGAGCTCATCGACCGCGAGGCGTACGGCTGGGACGACGAGCACCGGGCGCAGCCGCAGATCGTCTCGATCGCCCAGACCACCGAACTCGGCACCTGTTACACGCCGGAGGAGATCCGGGAGATCTGCGACCACGCCCACGAGCGGGGCATGAAGGTCCATCTCGACGGCGCCCGCATCGCCAACGCCGCGGCCACGCTCGGCGTCCCGCTGCGGGTCTTCACGACCGACGCCGGTGTGGACCTGCTGTCGTTCGGCGGCACGAAGAACGGCATGCTGTTCGGCGAGTGCGTCGTCGTGCTGAACCCGGACGCGGTGCGGGCCATGAAGCACCTGCGCAAGCTGTCCATGCAGCTGGCCTCCAAGATGCGTTTCGTCTCCGCCCAGTTCGAGGCACTGCTCGCCGGGGATCTATGGCTGCGCAGCGCCTCGCACGCCAACGCCATGGCCGCGCGCCTGGCGGAGGGCGTACGGACCGTCGACGGGGTGGAGGTCCTGCACCCGGTGCAGTCCAACGCCGTCTTCGCGCGGCTGCCGCACGACGTGAGCGAGCGCCTCCAGAAGAGCTACCGCTTCTACTTCTGGGACGAGGCGGCCGGTGACGTCCGCTGGATGTGCTCCTTCGACACGACCGAAGCCGATGTGGACGCCTTCGTGGCGACGCTCGCGGCGGAGATGGGCAAGCAGAGGTAAACGCTCGCGCGTGAGAACGCGTCCGGCCGCAATGTCATCGACATTGCGGCCGGACGCGTCATTCCCCACCACGAACATGGACGGCGTCCCGGCGGGTGCCTGGTGTCAGGCGCCGCCGGGCGCGCGTCAGCGGCGGTCCAGGGCCGCGGCCTCCGCGGGGGTCGGCGCCGTGCCGCCGAGGTGGGCCGGAACCCACCAGGTGTCGTCCGGACCCTTGGGGCGGACGGGATAGGCCCGCTGGGCCGCCTCCAGCAGCTCCTGGACGCGGCCCCGTACCCGCTCCGTGATCGTGTCGGCGTGCTCGGCCGGATCGGCGGCCATCGGCTCGCCCACCCGCATGGTGATCGGAATGTGGTTGCGGCCCAGATCCCGCTTGTGCCCCTTGGTCCACAGCCGCTGGGTGCCCCACAGCGCCATCGGCAGCAGCGGCACACCCGCCTCCTGGGCGAGCCGGGCCGCGCCCGACTTGAAGTTCTTCAGCGTGAACGACTGGGAGATCGTCGCCTCCGGGAAGACGCCGATGATCTCGCCCGAGCGCAGGGCGGACAGCGCGTGCTTGTAGGCGTCCATGCCGGCCGCGCGGTCCACGGGAATGTGCTTCATCGCGCGCATCAGCGGCCCCGACACCTTGTGCCGGAAGACGGACTCCTTGGCCATGAAGCGCACCAGGCGCTTGGCCGGCCGGGCGGCCAGCCCGCAGAAGATGAAGTCGAGATAGCCGATGTGGTTGCTCACCAGCACCGCCCCGCCGCGCTGCGGCACGTGCTCGGTGCCCTGGATGTCGAAGCGCAGATCGAGCGCCTTGAACATGGAGCGGGCGACACCGATCACCGGGGGGTAGACGAGTTCTGCCATATCGGGGAAATCCTTCTGGGCCTGGGGAGGGTGCTCCCGGCTGAAGTTACGCGGCCGTAGGTTCTCGGCTCCCGGCCGATCGTGCCTGATCGCCCGGCCCATGGACCAGCGGGGACGCCCCGGGGGCCGGGAGATCCTCGTCACGTCGGCCCGCGGCGCGGGACGTCGTCCGGTAGTGCCGAAGGTACACCGCGCACCCCGGACAGAACCGGGCAGACCCCCGCGAGCGCCGGACGGGGGCGCGTTCGCGGGCGTGAGGGGAAATTTCTGCGGCCCCGGCGGCGCTGCAACCGTCGGAAGACCACGGGGCCGCGACGGTCCCGCGGACGCGGACGACTGCGGAGGGGCGAGCGTGCCGGTGCGGGACGAAGTGATGCGGCTGGATGCCGCCGTGCTCGGTGCGGAGCTGGGGGAGCGGGCCACCCTCGTCCAGTTCTCCAGCGCCTTCTGCCAGCCGTGCCGGGCGACCAGACGGACCCTGGCGGAGGTCGCCGCCATGGTCGAGGGCGTCGCGCATGTCGAGATCGACGCCGAGGCGAGACTGGAGCTCGTCCGCGCCCTGGGTGTCAGCGCGACTCCCACCGTGCTCGTCCTCGACGCGTCCGGCCGCGTCGCGCGCCGGGCGGCCGGGCAGCCCCGCAAGGCCGATGTCATCGCGGCGCTCGGCGCCCTGGTGTGATGCACCGTGATCCATCTCCCATATCCCCGGCCTCACTTGACGGTGTACACACATGATCGTCAATGTGACGTGATGTGGCCTGGACTGCTTCTCCATGGACGCGCGTACGTCGATCTGCTCCGGACGGCCGGCGCGCGCTGTCCGGAGCAATGAGCACCCGAGACCGTACAGCTCCCGGTTGGACCTCCACCAGAAGGACAGATCGATGACGGCCACGCCCGGACTCGGCACGCCCCGCCTCGCCAACCCCGAACTGCTGCGCTCCGTGTTCCGCCGGCACGCCTCGGGCGTCGCCGTGATCACCGCGCACGGCACCCATCCGGTCGGCTTCACCGCCACCTCGCTCACCTCCGTCGCCGCCGAACCCCCGCTCGTCTCCTTCGGTGTCGGCACCGGCTCCTCCAGCTGGCCCGTGCTGGCCGAGGCCGAACACGTCGGTGTCCACATACTCGGCGAGCACCAGCGGGAGCTGGCCGGCACCTTCGCGCGCAGCGGCGCCGACCGCTTCGCGCCGCCCACCAGCTGGCGGACCGGCCCCGAGGGCGTGCCCCTGCTCGACGGCGTCCTGGCCTGGCTGGTGTGCCGGGTGGTCGCCCGGGTGCCCGCCGGTGACCACCGTCTGGTGCTCGCGGAAGTCGTCGCCGGCGACCCCGAGGGGGCGGGCCGCCCGCTGCTCTACCACCAGGGGCGCTTCAACGGTCTGCGCGACTGATACGTCCCTGGTCCGGCGCGTTGGCCAGATCACAGTTGACGCGCCTTGCATTCGTGGAACGCGCTGGGTGTACTGACGAGTAACATTCCGTTCGGGGCGTTGCCCGGTCCGACCGGAATACGCCCCACAAGGCGCCTATGCTGCCTGCACAAGGCAGCTACGAAGAGACGATGCAGTAGGAGAGCCGGCGTGAGCTTGAGGATCGTTGTCTGTGTGAAGTACGTGCCCGACGCCACCGGCGACCGGCACTTCGCCGAAGACCTGACCGTCGACCGTGACGACGTGGACGGCCTGCTCTCGGAGCTCGACGAGTACGCGGTCGAGCAGGCGCTGCAGATCGCCGACGAGGCGGACGACGCCGAGATCACCGTGCTGACCGTGGGTCCCGAGGACGCCAAGGACGCCCTGCGCAAGGCGCTGTCCATGGGCGCGCACAAGGCCGTCCACGTCGAGGACGACGACCTGCACGGCACCGACGCGCTCGGCACGTCGCTGGTGCTGGCCAAGGCCGTCGAGCACGTCGGCTACGACCTGGTCATCTCCGGCATGGCGTCCACCGACGGTGGCATGGGCGTCGTCCCGGCCATGCTCGCCGAGCGCCTGGGCGTGCCGCAGGTGACCCTGCTGTCCGAGGTCGCCGTGGCCGACGGCAAGGTGACCGGCCGCCGTGACGGTGACGCCGCGAGCGAGCAGCTGGAGGCGTCCCTCCCGGCCGTCGTGTCCGTCACCGACCAGTCCGGCGAGGCCCGTTACCCGTCCTTCAAGGGCATCATGGCGGCCAAGAAGAAGCCGGTGGAGTCCCTGGACCTGTCCGACCTCGGCCTGGAGGCCGAAGAGGTCGGTCTCGAAGGCGCCTGGACCAAGGTCGACGAGGCCAACGAGCGCCCGGCCCGCACGGCCGGCACCGTGGTCAAGGACGAGGGCGAGGGCGGCAAGCAGCTCGCCGAGTTCCTCGCGGGCCAGAAGTTCATCTAGCGGCGGCTCCGGGTCCCGCGGCGCGTCCGCGAAGGCTTCCGGTCCCCACCGCGGCTGAGCTTCCGTCAGTCCGCACGAACCGTCATCCGCCCCTTTTCTGTGCAGGAGTCCCATCCCATGGCTGAAGTTCTCGTCTATGTCGACCACGTGGACGGTGCCGTCCGCAAGCCCACCCTCGAACTGCTCACCCTCGCGCGCCGCCTCGGCGAGCCCGTCGCCGTGCACCTGGGTGCCGGTGCCGACGCCGCCGCGCGGACGCTCGGCGAGTACGGCGCGGTGAAGGTCCTCGCGGCCGACGCGCCCGAGTTCGCCGACTACCTCGTCGCGCCCAAGGTCGACGCCCTGGAGGCCGCGTACAAGGCCGTCTCCCCGGTCGCCGTGCTCGTCCCGTCCTCCGCCGAGGGCAAGGAGATCGCGGCCCGCCTCGCGGTCCGTATCGGCTCGGGCATCATCACCGACGCCGTCGACCTGGAGGCCGGCGCCGAGGGCCCGGTGGCCACGCAGTCCGTCTTCGCGGCCTCGTACTCCACCAAGTCCCGCGTCACCAAGGGCACGCCGGTCATCACCGTCAAGCCCAACTCCGCCGCCCCGGAGGCCGCCGCTGCCGCCGGTGCGGTCGAGCAGCTGGCCGTCTCCTTCGGCGAGAAGTCGACCGGCACCAAGGTCGTCTCCCGCACCCCGCGCGAGTCGACCGGCCGCCCCGAGCTGACCGAGGCCGCGATCGTGGTCTCCGGCGGCCGCGGTGTCAACGGCGCCGAGAACTTCTCGCTGATCGAGGGCCTGGCCGACTCGCTCGGCGCGGCCGTCGGCGCCTCGCGCGCCGCCGTCGACGCCGGCTGGTACCCGCACACCAACCAGGTCGGCCAGACCGGCAAGTCGGTCTCGCCGCAGCTGTACATCGCGGCGGGCATCTCCGGCGCGATCCAGCACCGGGCCGGCATGCAGACCTCGAAGACGATCGTCGCCATCAACAAGGACGCCGAGGCCCCGATCTTCGACCTGGTCGACTACGGCGTGGTCGGCGACCTCTTCGAGGTCGTCCCGCAGCTCACCGCGGAGGTCACGGCCCGCAAGGGCTGAACCCGTCCGCCCGTGAGGCCCCGTACGCCCGCGCGTACGGGGCCTCACGGCGTCCCCGGCACCGTGCCGATCGGGCCGGGGCTGTTGACCTTGCCCCTGGGCCGTCGCTAACTTCGCTGCACGGACAGTGAATTCCGGTCAGCGGAAAAGTGGAGGACGGCGCCATGGGGCAGCACGGGACGGTCGCGACAACCTTCGACGGGGCCCTGAAGGAGCGCATAGGCGCCTCCCTCGCCGACGTCGACGCCGACCTCGCGCGCCGCTATCCCGGCGACCCCGGCACCCGTCAGCCCGTGCACACCGTCTACGTCCCCGCCGATGTCTTCACCGCCGGCACCGTGCGCTCCTGGGGCGCGAAGGCGCTCGCGGCTCTCGATGCCCACGCCCCCGACGCCGCGGCGTTCGCCGCCGTCCTCGGGATACCCGGCGGCCTCGCCGGGCCCGTGTACGAGCGCGTGCGCGCCAAGCTGGAGCGCGAGCCCGTGGAGGACCTGCGCATCGACTTCGAGGACGGCTACGGGCCGCGCCCCGACGCCGAGGAGGACGCGGCCGCCGCGCGGGCCGCGCGGGTGGTGGCGCGGGCGTACGAGGACGGCATGGCGGCCCCGTACATGGGCATCCGCATGAAGTGCATGGAAGCCGCCGTGCGCGACCGCGGCATCCGCACGCTCGACATCTTCCTCACCGGGCTGATGGAGGCCGGCGGGCTGCCCGCGGGGCTGGTGCTCACCCTTCCCAAGGTCACCTACGCCGAGCAGGTCACGGCGATGGTCCGGCTGGCCGAGGAGTTCGAGAAGGCGCGGGGCCTCGCGCCCGGGCGCATCCGCTTCGAGATCCAGATCGAGACCACCCAGGCGATCCTGGGCGCCGACGGACGGGCCACCGTCGCCCGGATGATCGACGCCGCCGGGGGACGTGCGACCTCGCTGCACTACGGCACCTTCGACTACAGCGCCTCCTGCGGGGTGGGCGCGGCACAGCAGTCGCCCGACCACCCGGTGGCCGATCACGCCAAGGCCGTCATGCAGGTCGCGGCCGCCGGTACCGGGGTCCGCCTCTCCGACGGTTCGACGAACGTCCTGCCGGTCGGCTCGACCCGGCAGGTGCACGACGCCTGGCGGCTGCACCACGGACTCGTACGCCGGGCGCTGGAGCGTGCCTACTACCAGGGCTGGGACATGCATCCGGGCCATCTGCCGACCCGCTACGCGGCGGTGTATGCCTTCTACCGAGAGGGACTTGACCAGGCCGCCGCTCGACTGGTCGCATATATGCGGAGTGTGAGCGGTGCCGTACTGGATGAACCCGCCACGGCCAGGGCACTCAGCGGGTATCTGCTGCGAGGACTGGACTGCGGGGCGATCGACAGCGCCGAGGTCACCGGACCGACCGGGCTGACGCGCGCGGACCTCGACCGGCTGGCGGGCCGGGTGGTATAGCGATCAGCCTTCGACAGGCGGGAGTTCGCCGGAGCCGCGCACGATCAGCCGGGTGGGGAGCTCCACCCGCTGCGGGGCTTCCGTCACTCCGTCGAGCCGCCGGAACAGCCGCTCCGCCGCTGTGCGTCCGAGTCGTGCCGCGTCCTGGGCGACGACGGTGACGGCGGGCGAGAGGAGGTCGGCGAGCTCGAAGTCGTCGAAGCCGACGAGAGCGACCGGGCGGGGCGCGGCGGCGATGACGCGCACGGCCGTGACCGTCACGCGGTTGTTGCCCGCGAACAGGGCGGTCACCGGCCGCGGTCCGGCCAGCATGGTCTCGGCCTCCGCCCGGACGCGCTCGGGGGCGGTGGGGCCGAGCGAGACCCACCGCTCGTCCACGGGCAGCCCGGCGTCCCGCATGGCGGCGCGGTAGCCGCGCAGCCGCTCGGTGGCGGTGTGGATACGCGCGTGGTCGCCGATGAAGCCGATACGCCGGTGGCCGTGCGCGACGAGGTGGGCGACGCCGTCGCGGGCGCCGCCGAAGCTGTCGGAGAGCACGACGTCGGCGGCCGTCCGCCCGGCCGGGCGGTCCACGAAGACGGTGGCGATGCCGGCGGCTATCTCGGGTTCCAGGTAGCGGTGGTCGTCGCCCGCCGGAATGACGATGAGGCCGTCGACCCGGCGGGCGCAGAAGGCCAGGGCCAACTCCCGCTCGCGGTCGGGGTCCTCGGCGCTGGAACCGTTGATGAGGAGGGCGCCGTGGGCGCGGGCCACCTCCTCCACGGCGCGGTTGAGCGGCGCGTAGAAGGGGTCGGCGAGGTCTTCGAGCACGAGCCCGATGGACGCCGTACGGCCCTTGCGGAGGATGCGGGCGCTGTCGTTGCGGCGGAAGCCGAGCGCCGTGATGGCGTCCTGCACGCGCCGTTCGGTGTCCGGGGTGACGCCCGGCTCGCCGTTCACCACCCGCGAGACGGTCTTGAGACCGACCCCCGCGCGCGCCGCCACGTCCTTCATGGTCGGGCGGTTGCCGTAGCGGTACTGCGGGCTGGTCTGGGCCACGATGGCTCGTTCCTTTGTGTGTCAGCTTTGTGTGTCACGGCGGGCGTCGATGCGTGGGGGTGACGTCGAGCATAGAGCCTGGACAACGTTGTCAACTCTGGGGAGACTGGCGACCGCACACCCTTTCGGCGCCCGTGGACCAGGAGATACCGCACCAAATGCACATCGACCGCTCCGGCCTCGTCGCGGCTCTCGACATCGGCGGTACCAAGATCGCGGGCGCGCTGGTGGACGACAACGGGCGCCTGCTCGTCCGCGCCCAGCGGCCGACGCCCGCGGGGGAGGCCGCCACGGCGGTGATGGGCGCCGTGGCGGAGGTGCTGGACGAGCTCGTACGCGCGCCCGGGTGGCCGCGGGTCCTGGCGGTCGGCATCGGCAGCGCCGGTCCCGTCGACGCCTCCCGCGGCACGGTCAGCCCGGTCAACGTCCCCGGCTGGCGCGACTTCCCGCTGGTCGCCGAGGTGCGGGAGCGGGCGGGCGGACTGCCGGTGGTGCTGGTGGGTGACGGCGTCGCCATGACCGCGGCCGAGCACTGGCAGGGCGCTGCCCGTGGCCGCGCCAACGCCCTGTGCATGGTCGTCTCCACGGGCGTCGGCGGCGGGCTGGTCCTCGATGGCCGCCTCCACACCGGGCCCACGGGCAACGCGGGCCACATCGGACACATCAGCGTCGACCTCGACGGCGACGCCTGCCCCTGCGGCGCGCGCGGCTGTGTCGAACGCATCGCGAGCGGCCCCAACATCGCCCGCCGCGCGCTCGACAGGGGCTGGCGCCCGGGCCCGGGCGGCGACCGCAGCGCGGCCGCCGTAGCGGTGGCCGCCCGGGCCGGGGACGCGGTGGCCCTCGCCTCCTTCGCGCGCGCCGCGCAGGCCCTGGCCGCGGGCATCGCGGCGACCGCCACCCTGGTCGAGATCGAGGTGGCCGTCATAGGCGGCGGTGTCGCCGGGGCGGGGGACATCCTCTTCGGCCCGCTCCGTGAGCGCCTGCGGGACTACGCGACGCTGTCCTTCGCCTCGGGGGTCGAGGTGCTCCCGGCCCGGCTCGGATCCGACGCCGGGCTGGTCGGCGCGGCGTCCGCCGCGGCGCGCGAACTGGGGCTCTGGGCGCCGCCGTCGGGACGCTGACGCCCGCGCGGGTGGAAGCCCGGCGCGGGGGTATGCGCCGGAAGCGGTCCCGGCGGAGGGGCCGCGCAAGGGACGTGAACCGGCGACCGTGCCGGCTGTGGACGGGGCGCAGCAGGCGGAATCCGGCCGTCACCGACGAGCCGTCGAACGGGTGGCGCGCCATGCCCCTCGCACGCGTTTCCGTGGCAAGGTGTTGCGGGCACTTCACAGGGGTCAACGGAGAAGGGGGAACCGTGATCGTCTGGCTGAATGGCGCGTTCAGTACGGGGAAGACCAGCACGGCGAGAGAGCTGACCGAGCTGATTCCCGACAGCACCCTCTACGACCCTGAAGTGATCGGCGGAGCACTGCGCTGTCTGATGCCGCCGAAGAGGATGGGCGAGGTCGGCGACTTCCAGGACCTGCCGATCTGGCGGCGGCTGGTCGCCGACGCCGCGGCGGCCCTGCTCGCCGAGGTCGGCGGGGTGCTCGTGGTGCCCATGACCCTGCTGCGGCAGGACTACCGGGACGAGATCTTCGGCGCCCTCGCCTCCCGACGCATTCCCGTCCGGCATGTGCTGCTGACGCTCGACGAAACGATACTGCGAGCGCGTATCGCGAACCGTGAGGAGTACGAGAACGACCCCGAGCGCAGCGAGAGCGTCCGGCGCTGGGCGCTGGACCACATCGCCCCCTACCGTGCGGCGCTGCCCTGGCTCCGCGCCGACACCTTCGCCGTGGACACCGGCGGCCTGACACCGCGCGAGGTCGCCGAGCGGGTCGCGGAGGCCGTACGCACCGGAACCGCCGGCGTCTGTACGATCGTCCAGACCCCCGAGCCCACGGCCGAGACCCTCGCCGCCGGGGTCCTGCTCTTCGACGAGGAGGACCGTGTGCTCCTCGTCGACCCCACCTACAAACCGGGCTGGGAGTTCCCCGGCGGGGTCGTCGAACCCGGCGAGGCGCCCGCCCGGGCCGGGATGCGCGAGGTGGCCGAGGAGATCGGCATCGAACTCCCCGAGGTGCCACGCCTGCTGGTCATCGACTGGGAGCCGCCCAAGCCGCCCGGCTACGGCGGCCTGCGGTTCCTCTTCGACGGAGGGCGGCTCACGGAGGACGACGCGCACCGGCTCCTGTTACCCGGCTCCGAACTGCGCGGCTGGCGCTTCGTCACCGAGAGCGAGGCGGCGGCCCTGCTGCCGCCCGTACGGCTGACCAGACTCCGCTGGGCCCTGCGTGCCCGTGAACAGGGACGCCCGCTCAACCTCGAAGCGGGCGTCCCGGTCGGCTGACAGCCCATGGGCCGCCGTGCCGTCAGCGCTTGCCGGCCGCGTAGTTGACGAGGAACAGGGCCTCGGCCAGCGAGAGCCGCTCCAGCTCCTCCGGGGAGACGCTCTCGTTCACCGCGTGGATCTGGGCATCCGGCTCGCTCAGCCCGATCAGCAGCATCTCCGCCTCCGGGTAGAGGGAGGTGAGGGTGTTGCACAGCGGGATCGAGCCGCCCATGCCGGAGATCTGCATCTCCTCGCCCGGGTAGGCGACGCGCATCGCCTCGGCCATCGACGCGTACGCCGGGCTCTCGGTGTCGGCACGGAACGGCTGGCCGTGGCCGACCTGCTCCACCGAGACCCGCGCCCCCCACGGCGCGGCCGCGACCAGATGGGCGGTCAGCAGCTTCGTGGCCGCGGCCTCGTCCGTGCCCGGCGGGACCCGCAGGTTCACCAGCGCCTTGGCGCTCGCCTGGACGGACGACGTGGCGCCGATCACCGGCGGGCAGTCGATGCCCAGGACCGTGACGGCCGGGCGGGCCCAGAGCCGGTCGGCCACCGTGCCGGAACCGGTCAGCCGCACGCCGTCGAGGACCTTGGCGTCCTTGCGGAAGTCCTCCTCCGGATACTGCAGTCCCTCCCAGCGCGCCTGTGCGTCCAGGCCGTTGATGACGGTCGAGCCGTCCTCGGCACGCAGCGAGTCCAGGACGCGGATCAGTGCCGCCAGCGCGTCGGGGGCCGCCCCGCCGAACTGGCCGGAGTGCAGATTGCCCTCCAGCGTGTCCACCTGGACCACCAGGGTCGACAAGCCGCGCAGCGTCGCCGTGACGGTCGGCAGGCCCACCCGGAAGTTGCCCGCGTCGCCGATGACGACGGCGTCGGCGGCCAGCAGCTCCGGGTGCGCCTCCGCATACCGCTCCAGGCCGCCGGTGCCCTGCTCCTCCGAGCCCTCGACGATCACCTTCACGGTGACCGGGACACCGCCGTGCGCCTTCAGCGCCCGCAGCGCGGTGAGGTGCATGACCACACCGCCCTTGCAGTCCGCGGTACCGCGCCCGTACCAGCGCCCGTCGCGCTCGGTCAGCTCGAACGGCGGCGAGAGCCAGGCGTCCTCGTCCAGTGGCGGCTGCACGTCGTAGTGCGCGTAGAGCAGGACGACGGGCGCGCCCGCCGGGCCCGGCAGGCAGCCGTAGACGGACTGGGTGCCGTCGGGGGTGTCGAGGAGCGCCACGTCCTCCAGGCCCTCGGCGCGCAGGGCGTCGGCCACCCAGTTCGCCGCGGCCTCGCACTCGCTGCGCGGGAACTGCGCCTCGTCCGCGACCGACTTGAAGGCCACCAGCTCGGTCAGCTCGGCCCTGGCACGGGGCTGGAGTGAGGCGACGGTCGCCGCCAGCGCGGCCGGATCCGGCTGGGGCCGAGAGGACGAGGGCTGCTCCATGGAACGCTCCTTGGGGGCACGGCGTTAGCCGTACATACAGGCGATTGCGCTGCCGATCCTCCCATGGCCGCCCCGCGCCCTGCCCGCGGCCTTCCCGGGGCGGGGCGGACGGGCGGCGGGCCGTAGGATGCGGGCGGTAGCCGAAACCGGTGATCGAGCGGGAGTAACAGCACAGGTGAGCAGCGACAACGCAGCCCAGGACGCGGGGCGGGACGCGGCCGAGGGCCAGGGGCCGGTGTGGGATGTCGTAGTGGTGGGCGCGGGACCCGCGGGGGCTTCCGCGGCCCACGCGGCCGCTTCGGCGGGCCGCCGCGTCCTCCTCCTGGAGAAGGCCGAACTGCCTCGCTACAAGACCTGCGGCGGAGGCATCATCGGCCCCTCGCGGGACGCGCTGCCGCCGGGCTTCGAACTGCCGCTGCGCGAGCGTGTGCATGCTGTCACCTTCTCCTTGAACGGGAAGCTCTCGCGCACCCGCCGCTCCAAGCGGATGCTCTTCGGGCTCATCAACCGGCCCGAGTTCGACGCGGGTCTGGTCGAGGCCGCGCAGCGCGCGGGCGCCGAGGTGCGCACGGGCGTGACCGTCTCCCGTGTCGAGCAGCACGGCCCGGCGGTGCCCGACCGGCGCACCGTCGCCGTCGTGCTCGGCGACGGGCAGACCGTCCTGGCCCGCGCGGTCGTCGGCGCCGACGGCAGCGCGGGGCGCATAGGGGCTCATGTGGGGGTCAAGCTCGACCAGGTCGACCTCGGTCTGGAGGCCGAGATCCCGGTGCCCCCGACGGTCGCCGAGGACTGGGCGGGCCGGGTGCTCATCGACTGGGGCCCGATCCCGGGCAGTTACGGCTGGGTCTTCCCCAAGGGCGACACCCTGACGGTGGGAGTGATCTCGGAGCGGGGCGACGGCTCGGGCACCAAGCGCTATCTGGAGGACTTCATCGCCCGCCTCGGCCTGGCGGGTTTCGAGCCGAGCATCTCCTCCGGCCATCTCACCCGCTGCCGCTCGGACGACTCGCCGCTCTCCCGCGGCCGGGTGATCGTGTGCGGTGACGCGGCCGGACTGCTGGAGCCGTGGACCCGCGAAGGCATCTCCTTCGCCCTGCGCTCGGGCCGCCTGGCGGGGGAGTGGGCCGTACGCATCGGCGAGGCGCAGGACGCGGTCGACGCCCGTCGCCAGGCGCTCAACTACGCCTTCGCCATCAAGGCGGGCCTGGGCGTGGAGATGGGGGTCGGGCGCCGGATGCTCGCCCTCTACAAGCGGCGCCCCGGCCTCGTCCACGCCGCCATAACGGGCTTCCGCCCGGCATGGCAGGCGTTCGCGAAGATCACGCGTGGCACGACCACGCTCGCCGAGATCGTACGGACGCACCCGGTGGCCCGCCGCGTCCTGTCCTCGGTGGACCGCGCCGAGGCCGCGAACGCCCGCTGAGTGCTCGGACGGTGAGCCGGGCCGGCCGTCGGCCCGGCCCGCCCGGCGGCATTCTCACCGGGTTTCGAGGGCGGGCAGTGGCTGGCCGCTCCGGACGCGCGCATGGTCCGCTCCCCATCGGCCTGCGTGGTGCGCCCTCCGCGTGAGCCGCCGGTGGCGCGTCGTCGGCCCGCACGCCTGCCCCCTCAGCCCTGCGCGGCCGCCCCCGGCGTCGTCGATATCCGGAAGACCGGGTGCAGCGAGGCGATCCGCCGCAGTTCCTCGTCGGGCGATTTCGCGGTCACTCCGTCGAAGAACCGGCCCACCTCCCAGCCCCAGCGGCTCAAATAGGCCCGCAGCAGCGGGACTTTCTCCTCGTCGGCCACCTCCACCGCCGTGAAGGGCTGAGTGGTGCGCCCGACGCGCAGCCGTCCGCCGCCCGCGGCCCGGAGATTGCGCACCCACTGCCCGTCGCCGCGCGCCGAGACGAGGAAGCGCCCTCCCTCCGCGTCGAGCGGGTTGACCGGGACCGGCCGCCACTCGCCGCTGCTGCGCCCCCGTACCGACAGCTCCGCCGTTCCCGCCAGGCTCAGACCTCGCCGCGCCAGCCAGCCGATCGTGCCGTGGACGAGCCGCGCTTCCAGCCGTCCGGGCTTGATGTAGTGCGCCATGGGACACCCCCGATTTTCCGGTTTCCGCCCAGAGAGCAGTGCTCTCGCTTGAGATCAGTGTGCGCGCTTTCTCGCGGCAGCGCAAGAGCACTGCTCTCGTTTCTGGCTGTTGCTCCCGCCGACTGGCAGACTGGGCCTCATGAGTGCGATCCGAGGGGCCAGAGAGCGGGCCCGCAGCGAAATCACCGCCGCCATCAAGGACGAGGCGCGCCTGCAGCTCGCACGGGACGGCGCGGCCAAACTGTCCCTGCGCGCCGTCGCCCGCGAGCTCGGCATGGTCTCCTCCGCGCTCTACCGCTACTTCCCCAGCCGCGACGACCTGCTGACCGCCCTCATCGTGGACGCGTACAACGCGGTGGGCACCGCCGCCGAGACCGCCCTCGCCGCCGTCGACAGCGAGGATCCGACCGCGCGCTGGACCGCCGTCTGCCGGGCTGTCCGCACCTGGGCCCTCGCCCACCCGCACGAATACGCGCTGATCTACGGCTCACCCGTCCCCGGCTACACCGCCCCCCTGACCACCGTCGAGCCGGCCGGCCGGGTCGCGCTCACCCTGCTCTCCATCGCCCGCGAGGCCCACGCCGGCGGCAGGCTCGTCACCCCGCCCGTCGACCCCCTGCCCCGCACCGTGCACACCGATGTCGAGCGGCTGGCCGCGGAGTTCGCCCCGGGGCTCCCCGCGCCGGCGACCGCCGCGCTCGTCGCTGCCTGGGCCCAGCTCTTCGGGCTGATCGGCTTCGAGCTCTTCGGCCAGTTCGACCAGGTCGTCGAGGCCCGGGACGCGTTCTTCGCGCACGCCGTCCGTGGCCTGGCCCACCAGGTCGGGCTCACTACTCCCCAGGAAGCAGACACGGCTACCACGCGCGGCTGACGCCGTCCGCCCCGCCGCCGACTAGCTTGGCCGTATGGGCAGTGAAGGACGGGCGCCGCGGGCGCGGGAGCGCGGCGGGGGACTGCCCTGGGAGCGCTGGTTCGCCCGCTCGACGCGGCGCCCGCCGTGGCCGTCCACCCTCGCCGTCGCGGTGTTCCAGCAGATCGGCGGGCACTACGCCGCGCTGGACCAGCCCGACCGGGCGCCGCTCGACTCCTTCGCGAAGGTCCTGCTCGCCGCCGGACCCGCCTTCCTGCTGATCCGCCACCGCCACCCGCGCGCCGCCGTCTTCGGCACATGCGCCGTCACCCTGCTCTACCTCGGTGGCGGCTACCCCTACAGCCCCGTCTTCCTCAGCGTCGTCATCGCCTGCTTCACCGCGATCGTCGCCGGACACCGCCGCGCTGCCTGGAGCGCGGTCGGCCTGCTGTGGTCCGGTCACCTCCTCATCGCCCACTGGCTCTACCGCTGGCTGCCGCCCGGCGGCGACGGGCCGGCCGCCTGGAACGAGGAGTGGGCGCCCACCGCCTGGGCCGTGGCCGTGCTCGTCGGCTCCGAACTGGTCCGGCTGCGCCGCGAGCAGTGGGTCCGCGACCGCGTCGAGCGGGCCGCGGCTGAGCGCCGCCGGGCCGACGAGGAGCGACTGCGCATCGCCCGCGAACTGCACGACGTGCTCGCCCACAGCATCTCCGTCATCAACGTCCAGGCCGGCGTCGGTCTCGCCCTGCTCGACGAGCACCCCGAACAGGCCCGCACGGCGCTCACCACCATCAAGGCCGCCAGCAAGGAGGCGCTCGGCGAGGTCCGGCAGGTCCTCGACACCCTGCGTACCCCCGGCGACGCGCCCCGCTCGCCCGCCCCCGGCCTCGACCGCCTGCCCGAGCTGGCCGAACAGGCGGCCGGCGCCGGGCTCGCCGTGGACATCACCACCGAGGGCCCGCGCATCGCCCTGCCACCCGGTGCCGACCTCGCCGCCTTCCGGATCGTCCAGGAGGCCCTCACCAACATCGTCCGCCACTCGGGCTCCCGCACGGCCCGGGTGCTGCTGGCCTACCGTCCCGACGCGCTCCTGCTGCGCGTCGACGACGACGGCCCCGCCACCGGGGCCGCGCTCCCCAGCAGCGGCAGGGGGCTGGTGGGCATGCGGGAGCGGGCCGCCGCCCTCGGTGGTGCGGTCGAGGCGGGCCCCCGGCCCGGCGGCGGCTTCCGCGTCAGCGTCCGACTGCCCCTCACCACCCCGCCCCAGGAGAAGCCGTGAGCGACCGAGCGGCACCCATCCGCGTCCTGCTCGCCGACGACCAGCTGCTCGTGCGCGCCGGATTCCGCGCCCTGCTCGACGCGCAGCCCGACATCACCGTCGTCGGTGAGGCGTCGGACGGATCGCAGGCCCTGGCGCTGGTCCGCGAACTGCGCCCCGACACCGTCCTCATGGACATCCGGATGCCCGCTCTCGACGGGCTCGCCGCCACCCGCCGGATCACCGAGGACCCGCACCTGGCGGACGTGAAGGTCATCATGCTGACCACCTTCGAGCTGGACGAATACGTCTTCGAGGCGATCCGCTCCGGCGCCTCCGGCTTTCTCGTGAAGGACACCGAACCGGACGAACTGCTCCGTGCCGTGCGGGCCGTGGTCGCCGGTGACGCGCTGCTCTCGCCGGGCGTGACGCGCCGCCTCATCGCCGAATTCGCCGCCCGCTCCAAGGAACCCGCTGCCGCCGACGCCCTCGCGGAGCTGACGGACCGCGAGCGCGAGGTGATGACGCTCGTCGGGATCGGCCTGTCCAACGACGAGATCGCCCGTCGTCTCGTCGTCAGCCCCCTCACCGCCAAGACACACGTCAGCCGTGCCATGGTCAAGCTGGGGGCGCGGGACCGGGCCCAACTGGTCGTCCTCGCCTACGAGTCCGGCCTCGTCCGGCCCGGCTGGCTGGGCTGACACGAGGACATCAGAAGCTGACGCGAAAACGTCAGAAGCTGAGAGAGGACGTCAGAAGAGCGACTGCGGACCGGCCGGCTCCGGTATGCGTACGGACACCGTCGTCCTCGCTCCGGCAGCCGCCGCCAGCAGCGGCCAGCCCGCGAGCCGCCGGGCGTCCGCCAACAGGAGCCGCCCGTCCGCCGTCTCCAGATACACGTCCGGGCCGGCCACCGCGGCGACCTCGCCCGACAGCGTGCGCCCCGCGGACAGCTCCACCAGACGAGGGTCTGGGCCGACGCGGTCGAGACGGAACATCTCGTCGTGGTGCACCGGCGCGAAGGCCCGGACGGCCAGGGACTCCGGCAGGGTGCCGAGCGTGCGGGCCCGCTCGTGCAGCGCGGCCAGCTCCGCCACCCGCTGCTCGCGGGGCGGCACCGGATGGCGGGCGGCGCGCTTGGCCGCGTACGGGAAGCGGTCCGGGACCGCGAGCGCCGCGCCCAGCACGGCCTCCGCCCGGCGGGCGGCCATCAACGGGCCACGCCCGAGCAGGGCGTAGGACAGCGCGGCCTGTTCGAGCAGCCGGACGCCTTCGCGCTCGGCGGCCGTGATCCCGACCTTGATCACGCCGGGGCCGAACCACGCCAGGTAGACGTCGTACGGCCGGGGGTCGTCGACAGCGGTGTCGGCGGCCACGGAGTGCGAGCGGTCCAGCCGCGCGCACTCGGGGCACTGCGCCGAGACCGCTGCCGTGGGCACTTCGGCGCCCGCCGGGCACGGAGTGTGCCGGGTGCCCCTGCGCACTCCGACGCACCGCCGTGCGGCACCGGTCGTGAACGCCAGCGGCCGCCCCGGAGGCAAGGGAGAGGAGCGCAGCCCGTGGGCCGGGTGCAGCCAGGCCAGCGACGGCCCGGAGGGTGCCCAGCGCAGCCCGGCGCACCGCCACTCTTGCCGCGTTCCGCTCATGCCCACCCCGCCTTTCGCCTCCCGGACGGCCCGCGTCACCCCTCGACGGCGGTCCCGTCCGGCTTCCCGGACGCCTCTCCTTCGGATTGTGTCAGCGACCACTGACAACGCTTCCCGGGTCACCGAGCGGCGGCGCGTACCACGTTCCGTGTTCCGTACGCGATCACCGCGGCCATCGCGGCGAGTGCGGCGACCGTGGTCAGCGCGAGCGGCAGGGACCAGGTCTCGGCGAGGAAGCCGATCGCCGGAGGCCCGAGCAGCATGCCGCCGTAGCCGAACGTGGAGGCGGTGGCGACGCCGCCGGGACCGGCGAGTTCCCCGGCCCGGCCGATGGCGACCGGGAAGATGTTGGCGAGGCCGAACCCGGTGACGGCGAAGCCCAGCAGGGCGGCCCAGACCGTCGGGGCCAGTGAACCGAGCAGCATGCCGGCGGCGGCGGCCGCACCGCCCGCGACCAACGTCCTGGTCTGTCCGAGGCGTTCGAGGAGCACGCTGCCCGACAGGCGCCCCAGCGTCATGGTGAGCGCGAAGACGGAGTAGCCGACGGCCGCGACGCCCGGCCGGGCGTCGAGATCCTGGTGGAGGTGGAGCGCGCCCCAGTCCGCGAGCGCGCCCTCGCCGTAGGCGTCGCACAGCGCGATCAGGCCGAAGACGACGACCAGCCGCCGTCCCCTGCCGGTGCCGGTGCCAGAGCCGGCCGTGGCGGCCGGGGTGCGCGGCTCGGGGCGCGGCGCCGGGTGGGCGAGGAGCGCGCGTCCCGCGACCGCGCTGATGACCAGCCCGATCACGGTCAGGAGCAGCAGGTGGCTGGTGGCGGACAGGTGTCCCGCGACCAGTCCGCCGAGCCCCGCGCCCAGCATCCCGCCGAGGCTGAACGCGGCGTGGAAGCTGGGCATCACGGGCCTGCGCAGTGCCGCGACGAGGTCGACGGCCGCGCTGTTCATGGCGACGTTGATGCCGCCGTAGGCCGCGCCGAAGACGAGGAGCACCAGCCCGAGGGAGAGCGCCGAGTGGGTGAGCGGCGGCAGGGCGATGCCCAGGGACATGAGCACGCCGGCGGCGACCGTCACCGGATGGCTGCCGAACTTGTGGCACAGCCGGCCGGTCACGGTCATGGTCGCGACGGCACCGGCGGAGACCCCGAGCAGGGCCAGTCCGAGAGCGCCCGCGGAGGCGCTGGTCTGCTCCTTGATGGCGGGGATGCGGACGACCCAGCCCGCGAAGAGCAGGCCGTCGAGAGCGAAGAAGAGGGTCAGGGCGGTACGGAGGCTGCGCAGGGCAGGGTCGACGGGTATCGGGGCCTGCGGGCCCCGAATGGCGGTCCGTATTTTGTTCAGCGTCGGCACAAAGTCAGAATAGGGGCGTGACCCAGACTCGGACAACACGTTTGGAACGGGGCCGTGGTGCCCTCGGCCCGGCCTTGGAGCTCGTCCATACCGGCCGCGCCCCCACCCGCGCCGTGCTCACCGCCGAGCTCGGCGTGACCCGCGCGACCGCCGGGGCCGTCGCAGCCGAGCTGGAGGCCCTCGGCCTGATCGAGGTCGACGCGCGGCCCGGCGCGGCCGCCGGGTCCCAGGGGCGGCCCTCGCACCGGCTCGCCATCGCCCCCGACGGGCCCGTCGTCCTCGCCGCCCAGATCCACGCCGACGGCTTCCGTGCCGCGCTCGTCGGGCTCGGCGGCCGGATGATCGCCACCGCGCCCGGCTGCATGACCGTGCCCGCGGACCCGTCGCACATCATCGGCGCCGTCGTCGAGGCCGGTGCCGGGCTGCTGCGCGAGACGGGCCGCCGCTGCCTCGGCGCCGGACTCGCCGTCCCCTCGGCCGTCGCCGAACCGGAGGGCACGGCACTCAACCCGCTGCACCTGTCCTGGCCGGCCGGGGCACCGGTCCGCGACCTCTTCTCCGAGGCCCTCGCCACGGCGGGGATCCCCGGCGCCGGAGCCGCCCCCGCCGCCGGAGCCGCCCCCGCCGCCGGTGTCACCGGCAACGACGTCAACCTCGCCGCCCTCGCCGAACACCGCCACGGCGCCGGGCGCGGTGCCAAGGACCTGCTGTGCGTCGCCACCGGCCACCGGGGCGTCGGAGGCGCCCTCGTCCTCGACGGGCGCCCGCACACCGGCAGTTCGGGCCTCGCCCTGGAGGTGGGGCACCTCACCGTCAACCCCGTCGGCCTGCCCTGCCACTGCGGCAGCCGCGGCTGCCTCGACGTCGAGGCCGACCCCCTCGCCTTCCTCCCCGCGGGGGGGGGCACGGGGCGCACCGAAAGCTTGCCCCCCCCACCACCCCCCACCCCTGAAAAAAAAGATGGGGGGGAAGGGGGGGGTGTCGTTCCCGTTTATTTCC
>NZ_JBVHLW010000055.1:0-31776 GCF_055558795.1 Streptomyces sp. NPDC025618
GTGCCGAGGGCGGCCGCGTGGCGGCCGCGGTGAAGCGCCTGCTCGCGGGCTGAGCCGGTACGCCACCGCCCGCACCTAGCGGGGAAGGGGGGGGGGGGGGGGGGGGGGGGGGGGGGGGGGGGGGTGGGGGGGGGGGGGGGGGGGGGGGGGGGGGGGGGGGAGAAGGGGGGGGGACCGAGGTTGGGTGGTTTTTTTCCCCCCCCCCCCCCCCCCCCCCACCCCCCCCCCCCCCCCCCCCCCCCCCCCCCCCCCCCCCTGTGCGCTAGGTGCGGAGGCTCAGTGGCCCCTGCCGCCCGGAGGGGTGTGCTTGCCCCGCCCGTGGCCCTTAGGGGCATCCGCGTTCGCACCGGTGGTGCCGTTGCCGGTGGTGTTGCCGCCGTTGTCGTTGCCCTGGGGCCCGGCGTCACTGATGGTGCCCACCGAGTCGAACGTCGGCGCGGGCTTGCCGTCCAGGGCGCCGGTCATGGCGTCGCGCCAGATGGGACCCGGGGTGTCACCGCCGTAGACCTTGTCGTGGTAGACGCCGCCGATGGTGATGTTCTCCATCTCGATGTCCTTGCCGGGACCGCCGACCCACACGGCACCCGCCATGTTCGGGGTGTAGCCGACGAACCAGGCGGCGTGCCGGCTGTCCGTCGTACCGGTCTTGCCCGCGCTGTCGCGCCCGTCCAGGCCGGCCTGCTTGCCGGTGCCGTCCTCGACCACGCCCTTGAGGAGGGTGTTGACGGTGTTGGCGGTCTCCTCGGACATGGCGCGCGAGCACTGCGTCCTGGGGACGTTGATGCTCTTGCCGTTCGGGTCGGTGGCCGAGTTGATCAGGACCGGGGTGCAGTACTTGCCGCCGTTGGCGAAGGCGGCGTAGGCGGCGGCCATCTTCAGCGGGGACATGCCCTGGGTGCCCAGCGCGATCGACGGCACCTGGTCCATCTTCTTGCCGGAGGCGGGCTTCAGGCCCAGCTTCGACGCCATCTTGGTCACCGGGCAGGTGCCGGTGTCACCGATCATCTGGATGAAGTAGGTGTTCACCGACTTCGCGGTCGCCTCCCGCATGCCGTACGGGCCGACCTCGCTCCGGTTCTCGTTGTTGACCATCGCGCCCTCGCTGTTGCGCCAGGTGCCGTCACAGGTCTCGACGGAATCGGGGTAGGGCATCTGGTACGGCGCGGAGTAGACCTTGTTCGGCGAGATGCCCTCCTCCAGGGCGGCCGCCGCGAGGATCGGCTTGAAGGTGGAGCCGGTCTGGAAGCCGTAGTTCGACCCGCCCTGCGCGTGGTCCGCGGAGAGGTTGATCTGCGTCTGGTTCTCCCCGAAGCCGTACGGCCGGGACTGCCCCATGCCGAGCACCTTGCCGGTGCCGGGTTCGACGATCGATACCGCGGTGGCCACCGAGTCGTTCTGATAGACGTGATCGCTGATCGACTTCTGCACGGACTTCTGGGTCTGCGGGTCCAGTGTCGTACGGATCGTCAGGCCGCCCTCGTTCCAGCGCTTGGCGCGCTCCTCCTTCGTCTTGCCGAAGGCGGGGTCCTGGAGGAAGGTCTCGCGGACGTAGTCGCAGAAGAAGCCGGCGCCGTCGACGGCGGTGATGCAGCCGCTCTTGGGGCGGGTGACCTTCAGCTGCAGCGGCTTGGCCTGTGCGGCGGCGGCCTCGGCCGGGGTGATGTCCTTGAGCTCGGCCATCCGCTGGAGGACCGTGTTGCGCCGCTTCGTCGCCTCCTTGGGGGCGTTGACCGGGTCGTAGCGGCTCGGCGACTGCACGATGCCGGCCAGCAGGGCGGCCTCGTCCAGGGAGAGGTCCTTGGCGGGCTTGCTGAAGTAGCGCTGGGAGGCGGCCTCCACGCCGTAGGACTGCTGCCCGAAGAAGGTGATGTTCAGGTAGTTGTTGAGAATCCGCTTCTTGCCGAGCTCCTTCTCGACCTGGATGGCGTACTTCAGCTCCTTGACCTTGCGGCCGAGGGTCTGCTGGGTGGCGACGGCGACCTTGTCGGGGTCGTCGCCGGCCTCCTCGATGAAGATGTTCTTGACGTACTGCTGAGTGAGGGTCGAGGCGCCTTCGGAGACGCCGCCGGTCTGCGCGTTCTTGTTGAGCGCGCGGAGGACGCCCTTGAGGTCGACCGCGCCGTGCTCGTAGAAGCGCGCGTCCTCGATGGCGACGATCGCCTTCTGCATGTAAGGCGAGATGTCGTTCAGCGGGACGACCGTGCGGTCGCGGGAGTACACCTTCGCGATCTCGCCGCCCTGGGCGTCGAGGATGGTGGTGCGCTGACTGAGCGGAGGGGTCTTGAGGCTCGCGGGGATATCGTCGAACCCCTCCACCGAACCCTTCGCCGCGAGGCCGAAGGCGCCGACGGCAGGCAGGGCCAGGCCCGCAAGAACCGCTCCGGAGAGCACGCTGACACCGAGGAACCTGGCGGCCTGCTGGGCCCTGCTGGGGCCCTCGCCCGAACGCTTCATAGCCATGAAGGGAAGCCTACGTTCTCATTCGGCGGACAGACGCCCGTGTGTTCGCCTACGCTGTTTCACGCCAGTCACTGCGATGCGTTTCAGCATCACCTACGCCTTCACTCTTGTGAGTGATGAGACGTGTCCGTATTGCCACCTGTGTCACTCGGTGACCACCGCGACATGGGAGAAGTGCCCCGATATATCGGGAAAGTCGCTGATGTCGCCAGCTCACTCCGTTGGGTGATCTGCGGTCTACGCATAGTCCGTTCGGGCCATCCAAGATTGGGCCCGAAGGGGGTGTTGTCCCCTGCCCGCCTTCCGTAACGTCCTCAACTGGCAACGGTGAATATGCCGCTGCCGCCGTGGGGGAGCCTCAATTCGGGAGAGGACGGCGCCAGCATGGGCTGGGTAACCGACTGGAGTGCGCAGGCAGCCTGCCGCACTACCGATCCGGATGAACTATTCGTTCAGGGCGCAGCACAGAACCGGGCCAAGGCGGTCTGCACCGGATGCCCGGTGCGCACCGAGTGCCTGGCCGACGCGCTGGACAACCGCGTCGAGTTCGGGGTGTGGGGCGGAATGACCGAGCGGGAGCGGCGCGCGCTGCTCAGGCGCCGGCCGACCGTCACCTCGTGGCGCAGGCTCCTGGAGACCGCTCGTACGGAATACGAGCGGGGTGCGGGAATCCTGCCGCTGAGCGACGAGGACTACGACGCGTACGCGGCAGTCGGCTAGCCGCTGAGGGCGCCGAGCGCCAGCCCCCCGACACCGACGGCATTACCCACGGCGCCGTCAGTCGGGGGCCTCGGTACGTCGGTCGAAGTTTCGATCCCCCTTTTGCTCGGCGGGCAAGGCGCAGCACTCAGCCGGGGTCGCCTCGGTGCGTTCTTCCCGTGCGCTCCCCGCAGTTGTGTCCGATGCGGTCGTGTGCGGTCCTGTTGTGTCACCCGCGGTCTGGCAGGCGAGTCGCTCGCCGATCGCGCGCAGGCCCGCCAGGTCGTGCACATCACCCGGCAGGGCGGCGACTTCCGCCACCGCGACCTCGGGGTGAAGCGCGGTGAAGCGGTCACGTGTGCGGCGCTCGCGCGCGAGCACCTGCATCCGCTCGGCATGCAGCCTCAGCAGACCGGCGGTGAGCCGTGCGGTGGAATCCTGTGTGGTGAAGTCCTGTGCCGTTGAGCTTCCTGAGGGGGCGGGCTGGGGGAGGCCGCTCTCGGGAGTGGACGGGGCCGTGGGAGCGTCGGCGCCCGGCGCATCAACGGTACGTGAGGCAGCTTGCCCGCTGTCACGATCCACAATGCCGCCGCAATCAAGATTTTCCGATGTTTCCATCGCGGTCGTCGCCAAGGCTTCACCGGGTGCGCCGAGCGAGCCGTCGAGCAGCGCTTCCGCCGCGGCGAGAGCCCGGTCCGCGGGGAGCCGGGCGGCCTCGCTGCCGTGCACGCGGTTGAGGACGAGCCCCGCCAGCGGCATCCGCTCGGCGGCCAGCCGCTCGATGAAATACGCCGCCTCCCGCAGCGCGTCCCGCTCCGGGGCCGCGACGACCAGGAAGGCCGTACCCGGCGCCTGGAGCAGCCGGTAGGTCGCGTCCGCGCGCGTGCGGAAGCCGCCGAACATCGTGTCCATGGCGGCCACGAACGTCTGCACGTCCCGCAGGAGCTGCGCCCCCATCAGCTTGTTGAGCGGGCCGCTCATCACCGACATGCCGACGCCCAGGAACTTCATCCCGGCGCGGCCGCCGAGCTTCGCCGGGGCCATCAGCACCTTGATGAACTTCCCGTCCAGGAAGGACCCCAGACGGCCGGGCGCGTCCAGGAAGTCCAGCGCGGAGCGGCTCGGCGGGGTGTCGACGACGATCAGGTCCCACTCGTCCCGCGCGCGGAGCTGGCCGAGCTTCTCCATGGCCATGTACTCCTGCGTGCCCGCGAAACCGGCCGACAGGGATTGGTAGAAGGGGTTCTCCAGGATGGCGCGGGCGCGCTCACCGTCGGCGTGCGCTTCGACTATCTCGTCGAAGGTCCGCTTCATGTCGAGCATCATGGCGTGCAGCTCGCCGCCCGCGGAAGTGTCGATTCCGTGCACCCGGCGCGGCACGTTGTCGAGTTCCTCGATGCCCATGGACTGCGCGAGCCTGCGGGCCGGGTCGATGGTGAGGACGACGACCTTCCGGCCGCGCTCGGCGGCCCGTACGCCCAGGGCCGCCGCGGTCGTCGTCTTGCCGACGCCACCGGAGCCGCAGCACACCACGATGCGGGTGCGGGGGTTGTCGAGGACAGGATCCACGTCCAGCACGGACGCCGCGTCCAGGCTCACTCGGAGACTCCTTGCTTCCTCAGTTCGCGCGCCATGCGGTAGAGGCCCGCCAGGTCGACGCCGTCGCCGAGCAGTTCCAGTTCGTAGGTGGGCAGGCGGAGGCCCGATATCTCCGTACGGCCCTGGTGTTCCAGGGCGAGCCGCTCGGTGTGCTCGCGTGCCTGTGCCACCAGGGGGCCGACCAACCGCTCGGCCAGGCCGGCGTGGCGTGCGCCGCCGAAACCGGTGCGCTCCAGGGCGTGCGACAGCGTGCGGGCGACGTCGGCCCTGCGGCCGTTCGCCGCGACCTCCACCGCGGTCTCGTCCAGGATCTCCGGGCGCACCATGTTGATGACGACGCTGCCCACCGGCAGCTGCGCGGCGCGGAGTTCGGTGATGCCGTCCACGGTCTCCTGGACCGGCATCTCCTCCAGGAGCGTCACGAAGTGCACGGCCGTCTCGGGGGACTTGAGGACGCGCATCACGGCCTGCGCCTGATTGTGGATCGGGCCGATCCGGGCGAGCCCCGCCACCTCGTCGTTGACGTTGAGGAAGCGCGTGATGCGGCCGGTCGGCGGGGCGTCCATGATCACGTGGTCGTAGACGTAACGGCCCGTGCGGTCCTTGCGGCGCACTGCCTCGCACGCCTTGCCGGTCAGCAGGACGTCCCGCAGGCCCGGTGCGATGGTCGTCGCGAAGTCGATCGCGCCGAGCTTCTTGAGCGCCCGCCCGGCGCTGCCGAGTTTGTAGAACATCTGGAGGTAGTCGAGGAGGGCCCGCTCGGCGTCGATGGCGAGCGCGTGGACCTCGCCGCCCCCGCCGGGCGCCACCGCGATCTTCCGTTCCTCGTACGGCAACGCCTCGGTCTCGAAGAGCTGCGCGATGCCCTGCCGCCCCTCCACTTCGACCAGAAGGGTCCGCTTGCCCTCGGCGGCGAGGGCAAGCGCGAGTGCCGCGGCGACCGTGGTCTTGCCGGTTCCGCCCTTGCCGCTGACGACATGGAGCCTGCTCATGATTCGGAGCCTAATTCCTTCGCAACGGCCGTGTGGCGTCAGATGGCGACATGGCCTGGTTCGAACGGTGAGGCCCGTCACGCCATGGGGGAGCGTGTTCTCCGTGAGGCCACCACCGGCCCGGTGCTCGCTCGTTGACCCGGTGGCGCGGGACCGTCGCGCGGGCTACGCACGAGGCTGTCGGTGCCAGGCATTACAGTCGGGCCCATGACGAAGTGGGAATACGCGAACCTTATACCAGACTCCTTGGCATGAGGCAGTAGGCGTCGGCCTGGTCGGGTGAAGTGCGCATGGTGTGAGCGACCCTCAAGGCGGGTCGCTGGGCGCCTGACAGATGCCGGCGACGACGGGACAGTGCTGCCCATGGTCGGCGCCTTGGGGAAGCGGAAGCGTCGGGTGAGAAGGGTCTCCCCGAAGCGGCTCCCTCGTAGGCAGGAGGGGCGACGACGTTCACCCGGAGCTTGAACTGGGCCTGAGGGCCTTTGACCCGATGTGATCCTTCACATACGAAGCTCTGGCCTCAACGGATGCCAGAGCTTCGTATGCACGGCTCGGGCGCTGGCGGGCGGCCGCTTCAGCGCTGGCTGACCAGGTCCAAGTGGGAACCTGCCAGGCGAGAGAAGCTGTCCAAGATCGCTTTACCCTTGGCCGCTGTCGCCAGCGACGGCTGGCCGATGATGCCGTTGGTCGTGTAGCCCGTCATGCCCAGGGTGAGCAGGTGGGGGCGGCAGGGGGCGGAGTGATCGTCTGCCTCTATGCCGTCGCGCACGAGGTGGGGCGCGCCGTGCAGGAGTAGGGAGACCTCGAACTCGCCTCCGTGCATGTCTTCCGCCCCGCTGCTCTCCAGCGCCGCGTCGGCACGGGCCTGGGCGCGGTCTTCGCTGACGGGGAAGAGGGCGACGCGCGGGCCGTTGACGTTGAGTTCCTGGACGACATTGGACAGGACGTAGTTGCCGCCGTGGCCGTTCACGATGAGCAGGCCCGGATGCCCCGACGCTTCGAGTGATCGCCAGATGTCGTTGACCATCGCGTACAGCGTGGCCGCGCTGATGCTGACGGTCCCCGCCATGGGCGCGTGCTCGTGGGAGCAGGAGATGGTGATGGGCGGCAGGAGAAACAGGCCGTGGTCATCGGCAAGGCGGCGAGCGATCAGGCAGGCGATGGCCGTGTCGGTGATCAAGGGCAGGTGATCGCCGTGCTGCTCGAAGCTGCCCACAGGAAGAACGGCGACGGCGGGGCCGCGTCGCCGCTCGTCGCCGCTGGTGGCTTGCGTGATCAATTCGTCCATGGCTTCAGCATCCCTCATCAAAACTGAGCTCGTCAGGCCACGAACTGATCTCGAACAGCCTCGAATCGATCGAGAAATGTCGCCACTGTTGGCACGCTGCGCTGTGATTCAACCGAGCGCGCCACTGCGGAGAGTTCGGTGAACGTGCGGGCTGATCCTGTATGCCTGACGATCCCGAGCGCCTTGGTCGCGGCCTCGGCTCCGCTCTCCAGCTCACGGGCTGCGACGTACGCCCGGGCGAGCCGCGCGAGGTAGACCCCGCGGTCGTTGCGGTAGACCTTGGGAAGCTCGGCCAGCTGTCCCTCGAAGAGCTCGATCGCCCGCCGGGGCTTGCCAAGATCGATCCAGCAGTTGGCGCGCTGGATCTCGATGTAGGTCGGTGTGCAGTACGAGGTGTCGACCGTCGAGCTTTGCCCGTCGGACGGCGACTCGGACGCGAGCGCGTACGCCTCGTCGAACTTGGCGAGTGCGGCCTTGGGATTGCGCATCAAGGCATAGCCCTGGGCTTCTTGCTGAGCTGCGAGTGCCGTGATCTGGGGTGTGAGACCGGGCAGTCGCTGAGCGGCCCTCGCAAGTCCGACGGCCCTCTCCGCGCTGGACCTCGCGGTGGCCTGGTGGCTTTTCCGGAACAGGACGTAGGACTGCATGTGATCGTCCGCAGCCTCCTGGGCCCATTCCATCGAACGGTCGGACCACAGGGCGGCGCGTCGGAAGTCCCCGAGATCCTGGTAGAGCCATCCGATGAACTCGGCCACCTGGCCACCGGTGCGCAGAAGCGTCTGCCGCGTTGCTCCCGTGGCGCTTTCCAGGAGGCTGGTGATGCTCTGCGCCTGCTGCTCGACGGTGGGGATCGTGGAGCGGGCACCGAAGAAATTCGCGCCCTTGTAGTGCTCGGGCAGTTGGCTGTCCACGAGCGCGGCGACGAACTCGGGGTCGATGGCATCTCCGTCCGGACCCTTCTCGTCCAAGCCGTCCGGGAAGCCGGCCAGGGTCATCGCTGCCGCCTCGACCCCGGCTGCTGCCGCCGAGAATCCCTCGTTGCCGCCGGATTCCCACTCGCGTCGAGCGAGCCCCAGCATGTGCCCTGGGATACGCAGCCCATCGGCCACGCGCTCGATGACGCGGATGTCCATCACCCCGCGGTTTCCTTTGATCACCTCGCCGACCGCGCTCGGTGTGAGGTCCACGCTCCGGGCGATGAGCGAGGGGTAGAACCCGGCCCTCTTCGCCACCCTGAAGATCGTGGTGAAGTCGCGCTTACGACACGCCTCCACGAACTGGGGCTCTCTCAGCAATCGTGGCGGGAAACCCTGCGGCACATCTGATGCGGGCATGAGCGGCGCTCCGGGGAGGGACGGAGTTGCTTCGGGGCCATGTGACTTGCGTTTCCTGCGAGTTTACCCATGGTGGGTAACCACGCTGGGCTAGTTACACGAACGCCTGCACGTGAGACTCCTCGGCATGGAGCGAAGGCAGGGAGACGCTAACGGGCAAGAGGTGACGCGGCGTTGGGCTCGCCATC
The DNA here is from genome assembly GCF_055558795.1 of Streptomyces sp. NPDC025618. Classification (NCBI taxonomy): domain Bacteria; kingdom Bacillati; phylum Actinomycetota; class Actinomycetes; order Kitasatosporales; family Streptomycetaceae; genus Streptomyces; species Streptomyces sp. NPDC025618. The sequence goes on from NZ_JBVHLW010000055.1 coordinate 8,561, forward strand.
CTCGCTGCGTCGGCCTGGCCCGTGCGGAGCTGAGCAAGGCGTTGGCGGACTGGGGGCTGATTGCCGTCGAAGACGCGGCCGTCCTGGTGCTCTCCGAGATCCTCACCAACGCGGTCGTACACGCTCGCGTTTCACCCGGACGAGAGATTCAGACGTGCTTCCGGCACGTGGTGGATGGCGTGCGGATCGCGGTCGACGACGCGGACGAGAACCGGCCCGTGATGCGCGCCTCAGACGCGGAGGGCGGCCGGGGCCTGGCGCTCGTGGCGGGCCTGTCGGACCAGTGGGGCGTGAGCGATCGGGACGGGATCGGCAAGTCGGTATGGGCCGTGCTGACGGCTCCCGGACGAGAAAGGACGCGCGATGGCGGAGGTACTGGGAACCACGGTCCGGGCGGGAGACATGGTGAACATCCGGGGCAAGTGGCAGGAAGTCAAGGCTGTTCGCAAAGAACGAGACCGGTTGGGCAAACGGGAAATCGTGCTCGTCTTCAAGGGCGCGCACGCGATGCGGGTGGGCCTGACGCAGCGCGTTGAGGTCTTGCGCGGCGGGCGTGGGGCGCGGTGATGGCGGCCCGGTCGGTGTTCCGTTTCGTGGACTGGTATTTGAAGTTCGACGTCACGGGAAGTCCGCCGATCTTCGAGATGGAGTGCACTTCGTGCGATACCTCGTCCGAGGCGTCCGAGGTGCCTGCGGGTCCGCAGGAGTGGGCTCTGAAGCACGCTGGTCGGACCGGTCACACGATGTTCAGGGCTGTGAATACGTCCTTCTTCCGTGCGACGCAGGTGGAGGAGGAGCGATGAGTGGCCAGGCGGTACGGGCGGCCGTGTTGCGTGTGCTGCGGCGGCTGGATGAGAGCTGGTACTGGTTCTATCAGTGGGCGTTGATCAAGTTTCGTGTGGACCCTGGTCTGGCTGATGGCATGTACGGGATGCGTCGTGAAGCGCCGGGATGTGCGAGAGGTCGTGGCGTCGTTCTGGTTCCTGGCTGGGGAGTGGTGGCGGCGGCACGTGTCGCAGCGTGAGCTGTATCGGTTCCTGGACGACGCGCGCCGCCGTTTCGCTGCCGTGCGGACCGGGCGGACCGAAGAGGACATTCGGGCCGGGTTGCAGCGCCTGGTTGATGAGTCTGCCCGGCGTGAGGCAGAGGGCCGGTTGTCGCCCCCGTAGACCGGGCAGGGGCCGTCAGTTCCTGGGAGGGTACGACGGCCTCTGTCCTTGGCCCCTCGGGCTCGTCTCCGATGTTTGGGCAGGTCGGCGAGCTGCGTGCGAGGGGGCGGTGTTGTCCAATGCGCCGCCTGCGGCCCTGCTCCGAGTGGTGACGGAGCGGGGCCGCGCACCACATCTGAATGTGAGACCGGACCACCCCTAACACCTTGGCGGGCGGGGGTGGTCCGGAAGGGATCAGCGAGCGACCCCGGTGCCGATGGTACCGGGGCGCTCGTCGTGTGTTCGTGCGACGCCCCGACAAGATCGATGGCAGACAAGATTCTTTGAGGGGTGGAGAGTTGATGTCCGGGCCGGGCGATGAGGCGTTCGAGATCGGTGACGTGGAGTTCGGGGCTGAGGAGTTCGACCCGGACGCGGTGCTGTGGGTGCGCGGGGTCGATTACGTGGCGGGCTGGGCTGCGGCTCGCGACGTTGCCACAGAGCTGGGGGAGGCGCTGGTGTCGGCGGGCGTGGAGGCGTCCGGGGTGCGGTTGCGGGCGGGTTCGGCGGCAGACGGCTCGGGGGTGGTGCGGCTGGAGCTGTCGACGGCGGCGGCGCGTGAGGTGACGCGTGTGGTAGCGCGGTTCGGGAAGGCGAGCTGAGCTGGGAGGACGGCGGGGGCTGGGATGGTGGCCGGCTTGGGCCTCGGCCACGGAAAGTCAGCCCAGACGGTGGGGCGGCCGGACGATCACCCGTCACGTGTGCACCTGCACCGGTGCCGGTCTCAGCCATGCTGCCGAGTGTCTTTTCTCCACGTCACGGCCGGTACCACCCGAGACTCCGCGGCGATGCTGCTGTCCCCCTCCCGCAGACAGCGACGGTGCCGCACGCGAAGCGAGCCCGGCCACCGCCCATCGGCCCCCGTCCATCCGCGGCCGACGGTCAGCGGGCTCGTCCGCGTCTTCACGCCGTGGCGGGCCCGTGGTCGTGTGGGCGGTGGGCGTCCGGCCGGGACCGGCCGTCAGGCCGCAGCCCGGTCCGGGGCGCCCGGCCGCCCGGCGCGCCGCAGGCGCGCCCTTGAGTAAGTGAAGAAGGTTTCGACCGGTCGCCGGATTTCAGGCGCGGCTGCGGCGGGCGGCGGGGGTCTTGTCGGGGGTGATGCGGTAGGTGAGCTGGGCGCGGTCGGCGCTGACGCGGAGTTCTTCGAGGAGGAGCGGGCGGTCGTCGTTGCCGCGGGTGATGCGGGCGGCGTGCAGGACGGCGGTGGCGTCGCCGAGTTGGAGGGTGGTGCGTTCGTCGGGGGTGGGGATGCGGGCGCGGACGGTTTCCGACCACCACAGCTTGTGCCCGGCCTTGGACAGGAGTGCGTAGAGCTCGGCCGGCGGGCTGTCGGGCGCCTTGCCCAGCCCTGTTTCCTCAGCCGTGGCGAACGGGATCAGGACCCGGTGCATCAGGCGGGTGCCCGTTGTGGGGTCGGCCAGCAGCCAGTCACAGCCGAATGCCTCTTCCCCCTCGTCCAGGCCGAGTTGGGGGCCGGTGACGGGGTCGGTGGTGGTGCGGTAGGCGGTCGGGTCCTCGGCCGGTTCCCACACCTCGTCACCGAGCACGCTGAACGTGCGGCCGCTGCTGGTCACCGCCCGGTTGATGGTGTTCACCGGCGCCGGTAGAGCGCGGACGAAGCTGCCCTTGCCGTGGATGACCTCGATCAGTCCCTCGGTACGGAGGGCGGCGATGGCGTTGCGCACGGTCGGGCGGGAGACCTTGTAGCGGTCCATGAGCTGGGACTCGGAGGGGACAGGCGCGCCGGGCGGGATCTCGCCCGTGGTGATGGCGTTGCGGATCTCGGCGGCGACCTGCTGGTACAGGGCTCCGGGTCGCTGGATCTCTCCCACTGTCGAACTCCCTTGGTGTGAAGGCTCGGTTGGGTCTTACGTCACTCGTCAGCATAAGTGCTTGCGCGCCGGGCACAACAGATGCATAGTCGTCACTCGTCAGCACGAGTGACGTCCTGATGGGAAGGGCGTCCCGATTGGCCAAGGAGGCCAACACCCCATGCAGTCCATCCCGGTTGATGTGTCCCGGCTAGGCGTACTGCGGTGCGCTGTCGCCCCGGAACCGAAGCTCACGGGCTTCGAGGCCAAGGAGATCAAGAAGGACAAGGAGGGCAACACGATCTACACCGTGGCCGTCACGGTCCGGCAGGAAGGACGCCGGATCTCGGTCATCGAAATCGCCGTCACGGGCGAGCCGAAGGGTGTCGTGGAGGGCGGTGAGGTGCGGGTGACGGGCCTGGAGGCGTTCTCCTGGGCCATGGGCGACCGGCACGGGATCAGCTTCCGCGCAGCCGCCATCACCCCCGCCCCCGCCAGCGCTCCGACGGCGGCGTCGAAGGCGAGTGGTGCCTGATGGGACCCGTGACCTTGGCGTTCTTACTCGCGGCCCTGGCCTGGGTCGTGGTCGCCGGCTTCCACCTCCGCGACCGGCACCCCGTCTGTTTCTGGTACCTGACCGGGTACCCGGTCACCGCGGTGCGGGTGGTGCGGACCTGGCGCAAGGTCGCCCAGCACACCGACCTCGTCGTCTCCCCTCGACCGTCCCGCGGCCTGGTCGGGGACCTCGTCGTCAAGGGCGAAGCGCTCCGGCCGGTCGCCCCGCGCATCTCGTTCCCGAAGGCGACGCGGACCGGCTTGAGTGTGGTGGTGCGGCTGCACCCCGGGCAGACCCCCGGGCCGTTCATCGCGGCGGCGGACGCCCTGGCCCATGCGTGGAGGGTCCACGCCGTACGCGTCACCTCCCCCGAACGCGGGCTCGTGGTTCTGGTCGCGACGGCCGGTGACCCGCTCCTGCGGCCGGGCCTGGCGCACGCCCCCGCCGCGCTGCTGTCCGCCCTGATCGGCATCCTGGAGAGCGGTGGGGCGTGGGTGATGAACCTGCGGCAGGTGCCCCACTGGCTGATCGTCGGCGCGACCCAGTCCGGGAAGTCGACACTCCTGGCACGCCTGGTGGTGCAGCTCGCTCCTCAGCCGGTGGCCCTGGTCGGGATCGACTGCAAGGGCGGCATGGAGCTGGGCCTGTTCGAACCCCGCCTGTCGGCCCTGACGACCTGCCGCAGGGAAGCCGTCGCCGCGCTCGGCGCCCTCGTCACCGAGATGCAGACGCGGATGGAACTCTGCCGGTTCGAAGGGGTCCGCTCGATCTGGGAACTGCCCGACAAGCTTCGCCCCGTGCCCGTCGTCGTCCTCGTCGACGAGCTGGCGGAGCTCTACCTCTCCGACGGCACCCGGGAGGGTAAGGCGGAGGCGGAGAAGTGCTCCACCTACCTGCTGCGCATCGCCCAGCTCGGCGCGGCCCTCGGCCTCCACCTCGTCATCGCCGGCCAACGCGTCGGCTCCGACCTCGGCCCCGGCGTCACCGCCCTGCGGGCCCAGCTCTCCGGCCGCGTCTGCCACCGCGTCAACGACCCCGGCACCGCCGAAATGACCCTCGGTGACCTGAACAAGGACGCCGTGACCGTCGCCCAGTCGATCACCTCCGAAGAGAAAGGCGTAGCCGTCTGCACGGGCGCCGACGGCGGCTGGGGCAGGGCCCGTTCACACCTGACGACGGTCGAGGACGCCCGCAAGGCCGCGGCCGCGTACATGCACATCACCCCCAGCCTCCTCGGGGTCCGGCGGGCGCTGCTGATGGCCGGGGCAGGTGAGGAGGCATGACCGGCGCTGCGGCTCTTCCGCTGGTGGCGGTCTTCGGGATCATCACCGTCCTCCTGGTCCGCTCCCGCGACGTGCGCTGGTGGGAAGCCGTGCTGATCGGCCTCTTCGGCGTCTACCTCGGCCAGACCCCGGTCATCTTCACGATCAACAGCTTCGTGACCTGGTGCCTGTCCGGCTTCACTCACACCCACTCCTGAAAGGGCAGGCCATGCCCATGCGCCGCGTGCGCTGTCCGATCTGCAAGGGCGAACGACGGATCAAGACCCGTGCCGGCCGCTGGCGGCGCTGCCGCTGCTGCCACGGGACCGGCACCATCCGCTGAACCCAAGATCCACCCCTGACCGAGAGGACCACCCCATGGACGACCCCGGACCACCAACCGCCCTCATCCGTGCCGCTCCGGCGGCCCACCCCGGGAGATCACCACCATCACCACCGCCATCCTCACGGCGGCTGACCGGCGCGCCACTCTCGACCGCGCGGCGCGCCTGCGTCAGCTCTCCGACACCGACCGCGACGCCCTCCACCTCGCCCAGGACCCTCAGTTCCCCCGCTGGCTGGAACAGATCACCGCCACTGGCGGCTGCGCTCACCCCGTCCACCTCACTGGTTCCACGACCACGAGGGACGCGGCCACCGGCGAGATCCTTCACCACTACGACACGGCCACCGAGCCCGGCGAACGTCTCCTGGTCCGCTGCCGCAACCGCCGCTCCTCGGTCTGTGCCCCCTGCTCCCGCCTCCACGCCGGAGACACCTTCCACCTCGTCCGCACCGGACTGACCGGCGGCAAGACCGTTCCCGCAGAGGTCCGTGAGTACCCCCGGCTCTTCGTCACCCTCACCGCCCCGTCCTTCGGCCCCGTCCACCACACCACCCCCGACGGCAAGCGGTGCCGCCCCCGGCGCGACGCGGGCCAGTGCGAGCACGGCCAGCCCCTCGGCTGCACCGTCGTCCACGCGGGTGGTGACCGGCTCGTCGGCCAGCCACTCTGTCCCGGCTGCTACGACTACCCCGCCCACGTCCTGTGGCACGCGCACGCCGGACAGCTCTGGGACCGCTTCACCCGCGCCGTACGCCGCCACCTCGCCACCACAGCCGGGCTGCCGCAGTCCCGCTTCGCCGACCACGCCCGGCTCTCCTTCGCCAAGGTCGCCGAGTACCAGAAGCGCGCCGCCGTCCACGTCCACGCGGTCGTACGCCTCGACGGACCCGAAGGGCCCGCAACTCCGCCTCCGTCCTGGGCATCGGCCGACCTGCTCACCACGGCCGTACGGCACGCGGCCCGGTCCGTCGTCATCCGCGCCCCCTACAGCCCGGCCGCCGGGGAACACACCCTCCGCTGGGGCACCGAACTCGACGCCCGCCCCCTCCGCGCCACCACCGACACAGCCCTCGGCCTGGCCGACGACGCGGTCGCCGCCTACGTCGCCAAATACGTCACCAAAGGCGCCGCCGACACCGCAGCCGGCACCGACCACCGCCTCCTGACCTGGGACGACATCACCACCACCCCCGCAACCCCGCACGTCCAGACGCTCATGCGCACCTGCTGGCGCCTCGGCGGCCTCCCCGAGTACGCCCCGCTCCGGCTCCGCTCCTGGGCCCACACCCTCGGCTACCGCGGCCACATCCTCACCAAATCCCGCGCCTACTCGACCACTTACGCGGCCCTGCGCACCGAACGCGCCGCCCACGAACGCGCCGGAGACCAGACCCCCGACGGTCCCGACACGCTCACCGAAGCCCACTGGCGCTACCTCGGCTCCGGCCACACCCCCGGCGCCGCCCTCATCGCCGCCGGAATCGCCGAAGATCTCGCCACCAACCGGGCCATCTCCCGAGGCGAGCACGGGGGACGGGATGCGTGACCAGTTCGTGGGCTACTTTCAGCAGGGGCGTCTGGTCAACAACCGACCGCAATCCCTTCCTGGCTGGCGTATAACGACTGGCGATCCCGAGGTGGCGAAGGAGGTTGCTCGGCTCATGGGCGGGCTACCGGAGGAGTGGGTCACCAGCTGTGGCGATTCCCTCGAAGTTCTCACGGGCGCGGCAAGGGCCGATGTCATCATCGAAGGCCCATCGGCCCTGACAATGGAAATGCGCCTATGGAAGCGAGCGCAGCTGGTGCACCACTGCGACGGAACGTCTTTGCTGGGTCCTGAAGAGCTTCGGGGAACCCCCTGCGGATGCCCTCCGTCCATGGCGGAGCGCAAGGCTGCCGCGAAGGCGTTCAGGGGCCCACAGCCCATCACGGCTCTCGCCTTCCGGCTGGCCGACGCTCCGGGACTTGGTCTCTTCCTGCTTCGATCGATGAGCTGGAGGCTTGCTGAGGATGCCTGTGGTGCTGCTGAAATCCTTGGGCGGGCAAAGGGTCCGGTGGTGGCCGAACTCTGCCTGGACCTCACGGAGATGACCACCAGTGGCGGCCGAACTGTCTCGTACCGCAAGCCAGGGATCGTGTTCCATCGCCTGAATTCGCAGATCGTGAGCTAATGGAATACCCCGGCAAGGTCAGCTCGCCGGGGTAGCGTCACGTCAGCTTCGTCGGAGCTACGTCGTCTTCAACGACTCGCGCTTCCGCCGCTTGGCCCATTCCAGTGTGACCCGGGGTTCGATCACAGCCTCGGCCTTGTTGCCCAGACTCTTCTCATCGTCCCGTGCCTTACGAATGGTGATCCGTTCCAAGAAACACTTGACGAGCGCGCGCTTTTCTTCAAGCGGAGCCTTTTCCCACCACGAGCCCTTCCCGATCGGATCGCCATCCCAATCCGGATCGTGGCTCAGCCACTCGGCGATAGGGAGTACGGGGGCGTCCAGCTCGCCGAGTTCCTCGATGCGCGTCTCGGCCTGCTTCATGAGCCGTTGTTGTGCCTCCACATCCTCCTTCCAGCGACGACGGCCGATCTCGTCTCCGTCGTAGAGCCGACGCTCGTCGTAGAGCTGCTCCAGAGCTCGCACGGCGCTGGCGCGTTCCCCGATGACACGTTGCCGCTCCTGTGCCGTCTCCGGGTTCTCTGTGGCCTGGCTGAATCGTTCGGCGGCGGCAGCGAGGATCTCGGTTGTCTCAGGGTCGTCTTCTGAGGTGATGAGACGAGCGAAGATGGAACGTGCCACGTGCTCGTCAACACCCGCCCTGCTGATGTACGAACCGCCTGCGTGTTCGCCTTCCTTGGGCTGGTAGCCGGACGGTCGGGAGCAGAAATATGAGCCGCCTGCGGGGCGGACAGCGTCGTTGGCACCCATGGGCCGGTTGCACGTGCTCTCGCAGTACAGCACTTCCATGGATGACAGAAGCGATGTAGTCCGGTTCTCCCATTTCCGGGCCGGGCGCTCGTCCAACCATTCTTGGAGCTCGAACCAGTCGCCAGGCTCAAGGATCGGATCCCACGCTTGGATGGGGAGTCCCTCGTGATCCAGCCGGATGCGATGGCCTACCACCCGCTTCTTGGACGGGTCCTTTTTCTGGGGTTCGTAGACAGGGTCCGTCGCGAAGCCGGCAAGGTGTGGGTGTCGAAGAATTGAGGTGAGGGTCTTAATGTGCCAAGAACCGCCCTTCGTCTTCTTGCCCTTGTGGGCCCCTGACGTCGGCTCTCCGTCCCGGTTGAGCCTGCCGACGACGCTTCCGAGGGAACCGGGCACGGATCGGCCGGTCGGCTTGCTGGGGAGCGGTGTGCGCTTATGGCGCTTGATCTCGTCCCAGACGCCCTGGATGAGTTCGGCTTGCTCCCTCTCGGTACCGAGGATCTGCACCACCACGGGCTTGCCCTCGGAGTTGTATACCGTGACGGGGACGAGCTTTCGGCCGAACGGTGCCCTTCCGCCTACGTAGCCTCCGAGTTCCCGGGCGGCCTTCACGGCACCGCGAACGGCGATGCTCTTGTTCTTGCTCTCTTGGTGGGCGCCGTCCAACCGGAAGATCAGGTGGATGAGATCCATGATGTTCCCCTTGCGGAAAACACCCTCGTTGACGCTCACGATGGTTACCCCGAGGCCCAGCAACTCGTTGACGATCGGGATGGCGTCGGTGGGCTCAAGACGCGACAGCCGCGAGATGTTGTAGACGATGATCATGTTGATCCGTCCACTCCGGCAGTCCTTGAGCATCCGTTCGAAGTCGGGGCGCTCCTTGCCGCTGAACGCGGAGATGCCGATGTCTTCGTAGTGGCCGTGCCAGACAGCGTCGATGTCCCTCCTGGCGTACTCGTCGCGGATCTGGTCGAAACGGCTCCTCTGCGCTGTGCGCTGCACGGCCGGGCTCGTCTCGCTCCCGTTCGCCCGGCCGTAGGACTGCCGCCCGTATCCTGCTGCGTGAATGGTCATTTCCGTTGCCTACCTCTGGAGCGACTATGGGCACGCCGTGCCACCGAAAGTATGAATACGCGACCGTGCCGCTCCTCGTGCACGCCACCAAGCAGATCCTGGACACCTGGGGCGAGGACGGCTGGGAGCTCGTCCAGGTCGTCCCGGGCCCGAACAACCCCGAGCAGCTCGTGGCCTACCTCAAGCGGGAGAAGGCGTGAGTGCCGTCGAGGCCAGGCTCGCCGAGCTGGGTCTGACGCTGCCCGACGTGGTGCCGCCGCTGGCCGCCTATCAGCCGGCCGTGCGCTCCGGCGCGTACGTCCACACCGCCGGCCAGCTGCCGATGGTCAAGGGCTCGATCCCGCTGACCGGCAAGGTCGGCGCCGAGGTCAGCGCCGAGCAGGCGAAGGAGCTGGCGGCGGTCTGCGCGCTCAACGCCCTCGCCGCCGTGAAGTCGGTCGTCGGTGACCTCGACAAGATCGTCCGAGTGGTGAAGGTCGTGGGCTTCGTCGCCTCCGCACCGGACTTCACCGGCCAGCCGGGCGTCCTCAACGGCGCCAGCGAGCTCCTGGGCGAGGTGCTGGGCGAGAAGGGCGTGCACGCGCGCTCGGCCGTGGGCGTGGCGGTCCTGCCGCTGGACGCCCCGGTGGAGGTCGAGATCCTGGTGGAGGTCGGGGACTGACCCCGAGGTTCGCGTACGGGCCGCTGCGCGGGATGCGCACCGGCCCGGCCACCCCTCGAACATCCGCGCATGAGCGCATAGCATCCGGCCATGTCGGCTTCGAACGGCCAGTGGTACCCGCCGGAGTGGCCGGACCGGATCAGAGCGCTGGCCCGCGGCGAGCTCCGGCCCGTCGCGCCCCGGCGCGCCGCGACCGTCCTGCTGCTCCGTGACGGGGCCGACGGCCCCGCCGTCCACATGCTGCGCAGACGCGCCTCCATGGCCTTCGCCGGAGGCGCGTACGCGTATCCGGGCGGCTCCGTCGACCCGCGTGACGAGCGTGAGGTGCCCTGGGCCGGGCCGTCGCGCGCGGAGTGGGCGCGGTGCCTCGGCGTGGACGCCACCGGAGCCCAGGCCATCGTCTGCGCGGCCGTACGGGAGACCTTCGAGGAGGCAGGCGTGCTGCTGGCGGGCCCGGCGCCCGACACGGTCGTCGCGGACACCACCGGAGCCGACTGGGAGGCCGACCGCGCCGCCCTGGTGAGCCGTGAGCTGTCCTTCGCCGACTTCCTCGACCGGCGCGGCCTGGTGCTGCGCAGCGACCTCCTCGGGGGCTGGGCGCACTGGATCACCCCGGAGTTCGAACCGCGCCGCTACGACACCTGGTTCTTCGTGGCCGCGCTCCCCGAGGGACAGCGCACCCGCAACGCCTCCACCGAGGCCGACCGCACCGAGTGGATCCGGCCGGGCGCGGCGGCGGACGGCTACGACCGGGGCGAGCTGCTGATGATGCCGCCCACCATCGCCACCCTGCGCGCGCTGCGCCCGTACGGCAGCGTGCGGGAGGTGGTGGCGGCGGCGGGTGAGCAGGATCTCACCCCTGTTCTGGCGCAAGCCCGGCTCGTCGCCGGGGAGATCGTGCTGAGCTGGCCGGGGCACGAGGAATTCACCAAGCACATCCCTCCGGGACCGCCGGAGCCCGGTGCCCCCTTGGGAACCCCGCGAGCTTTGGGAGCCGACTCATGACCACGACAGCCGACCTTCCAGGCAGGCCGCGCGGCGGCGCCATCGGCGGCCCCGCGACCGCCCGCGCGACCTGTGTGCTCGCGGACAACCCCTCCGCGATGACGCTGGACGGCACCAACACCTGGATCCTCGCCGAGCCCGGCTCCGACCTCGCGGTCGTGGTCGACCCCGGCCCGCTGGACGAGGCCCACCTCGCCGCGGTCGTCGCCACGGCCGAGGCGGCGGGCAAGCGCGTCGCCCTGACGCTGCTCACGCACGGGCATCCCGACCACGCGGACGGCGCGGGCCGTTTCGCGGAGCTGACGGGCACGCGCGTACGGGCGCTGGACCCGGCGCTGCGACTGGGCGGCGAGGGGCTCGGGGTGGGCGATGTGATCACCACCGGCGGGCTCGAACTGCACGTCGTCCCGGCGCCGGGCCACACCGCGGACTCGCTCGCCTTCCACCTCCCGGCGGACCGCGCGCTCCTCACCGGCGACACGGTCCTCGGCCGTGGCACCACGATCGTCGCGCACCCGGACGGAAGGCTCGGCGATTACCTCGACTCCCTGCGCAGGCTGCGCGCGCTGACCGTCGAGGAGGGCGTGGAGACGGTGCTGCCCGGCCACGGCCCGGTGCTGGACGACGCCCAGGGCGTCATCGACTTCTATCTGGTGCACCGGGCGAAGCGGCTCGCGCAGGTCGAGACGGCCGTCGAGAACGGCTGCCGGACGCCTGAGGACGTGGTCGCCACGGTCTACGCCGACGTCGACCGCTCGCTGTGGCCGGCGGCGGAGCTCTCCGTCCGGGCGCAGCTGGACTATCTGGGGGAGCACGGCCTGATCTGACGGGCGCTCGTGAAGCGTGAGCGCATGCCGAAGGCCCCCGCCGTGTGGCGGGGGCCTTCGGCGCGTCTGCGGGCGCGGCCCCTCAGGGACGCGCCAGGGGGCGTGCGCCCCTTCGCGTCAGCGGGACCGCTTGGCGAGCCGCTCCACGTCGAGGAGGATCACCGCGCGGGCCTCCAGGCGGAGCCAGCCGCGGCCCGCGAAGTCCGCGAGCGCCTTGTTGACCGTCTCGCGGGAGGCGCCGACCAGCTGGGCCAGTTCCTCCTGGGTGAGGTCGTGCACCACGTGGATGCCCTCCTCGGACTGCACGCCGAACCGGCGGGAAAGGTCCAGGAGCGCCTTGGCGACACGGCCGGGGACGTCGGAGAAGACGAGGTCCGACATCGAGTCGTTGGTGCGGCGCAGGCGGCGCGCGACGGCGCGCAGCAGGGCGGTGGCCACCTCCGGGCGGGCGTTGAGCCAGGGCTGGAGGTCGCCGTGGCCGAGGCCGAGCAGCTTGACCTCGGTGAGGGCGGTGGCGGTGGCGGTGCGCGGCCCCGGGTCGAAGAGCGACAGCTCTCCGATGAGCTCACCCGGACCGAGGACGGCGAGCATGTTCTCGCGGCCGTCGGGCGAGGTGCGGTGCAGCTTCACCTTGCCCTCGGTCACCACGTAGAGGCGGTCGCCGGGGTCCCCTTCGTGGAACAGGGCGTCGCCCCTCGCGAGGGTGGCCTCGCCCATGGAGGCGCGCAGCTCAGCGGCCTGCTCGTCATCGAGCGCCGCGAAAAGCGGGGCGCGCCGCAGAACGTCGTCCACGAGTTCTCTCCTTGTCGACATGCACAGAGGACCGTGGTCCCCATGATGCCCGTCGGTAAAACTGTGTGATCAAACACAAGTGTCGCGCATCGTCGACCGAAGCCCTACGGCAGGGGTCCGATTGGGCTGCGGATTTCCTGCGCACGGGCCGGATGTCAGTGCTGGGCTCTAGTCTGGCCGGGTGTCCAATACGCCGGTGAGAGCACAGGGCAAGGGGGCCGGGAGGGTGACCGGGAGCCGCGATTCCGCTGTGGGCGAACGTCCGTCCGCACAGCAGGCGAATGCCGCGAGGCAGAACAAAACGCCGGGCGCGCCGTCGGGTGGTGAGAAGCCCGCGAAGCGCGCCGCCAGAACGGTGAAGGCCGCCGCCGCACCTGCGAAAAGCGCCGCCCCGGTGACAAAGAACGTCGCCGCGGTGAAGCCCGCCAAGCCGGAGTCCCGGACCGCGCTCGTCCGCCGCGCGCGCCGCATCAACCGGGAGCTCGCCGACGTCTATCCGTACGCCCACCCGGAGCTCGACTTCGAGAACCCCTTCGAGCTGCTGGTCGCCACGGTCCTCTCCGCGCAGACCACGGACCTGAGGGTCAACCAGACCACCCCGGCGCTCTTCGCCGCCTATCCGACACCGGAGGACATGGCCGCGGCCGACCCCGAGGCGCTGGAGCAGCTGATCCGGCCGACCGGTTTCTTCCGGGCCAAGGCCAAGTCCCTCATAGGGCTCTCGGTGGCGCTGCGCGACCGGTTCGACGGTGAGGTGCCGGGGCGGCTGGAGGATCTGGTGTCGCTGCCCGGCGTCGGCCGGAAGACCGCCAATGTCGTGCTGGGCAACGCCTTCGGGGTGCCCGGCATCACCGTGGACACCCACTTCGGCCGGCTCGTCCGCCGCTGGAAGTGGACCGACGAGACGGACCCCGAGAAGGTCGAGGCCGTCGTCTGCGCCCTCTTCCCCAAGAGCGAGTGGACGATGCTCTCGCACCGGGTCGTCTTCCACGGGCGGCGCATCTGTCACTCCCGCAAGCCCGCCTGCGGAGCCTGCCCGATCGCCCCGCTGTGCCCGTCGTACGGCGAGGGCGAGACGGACCCGGAGAAGGCGAAGAAGCTGCTGAAGTACGAGAAGGGCGGGCTGCCGGGCCAGCGGCTGAAGCCCCCGCCGGACTACCCGGGCCTGCCCGCCAGTCCGCTGGGCGCCGAGTGAGCGTGCCGAGGGCACGCACGGAGTGAGCCGGATGAGCGCACGTACGAGGGGAAGCGCATGACCAGCACGTACGGCCGGGGAGCCGCCGTCACCGCCGAGGGGCTGCCCGAGTGGCTCGAGCCGGTGGCGCGCGCCTCGGAGACCATCGAGCCGCACCAGCTCAGCCGCTTCCTGCCGCCGGACACGGGCGGCAGGCAGTCCGCCGTGCTCGTCCTCTTCGGCGACGGCCCCAAGGGTCCGGAGCTGCTGCTCCTGGAGCGCGCGGGGACGCTGCGCTCGCACGCGGGGCAGCCGTCGTTCCCCGGCGGCGCGCTCGATCCGGAGGACGGCGACCCGGCCGAGGGCGGGCCGGTCCGCGCCGCGCTGCGGGAGGCCGAGGAGGAGACCGGGCTCGACCCGTCCGGGGTGCAGGTCTTCGGCGTGCTGCCCCGGCTCTACATCCCGGTGAGCGATTTCGTGGTGACCCCCGTGCTCGGCTGGTGGCGCGCGCCCAGCCCCGTCGGGCCGGTCGACGAGGCGGAGACCGCGCGGGTCTTCGCGGTGCCGGTGGCCGATCTGGCCGACCCGGCGAACCGCGCGATGGCCAAGCACCCCAGCGGCCACATAGGGCCCGCTTTCCGGGTGCAGGGAGCGCTCGTATGGGGGTTCACCGCAGGGGTGATCGACCGGATCCTGCACTACTCCGGCTGGGAGCGCCCCTGGGACCGTGCCCGCCAGGTACCTCTGGACCGGCACGCCTGACAGGCATGAGACGGTGACCTCGGCCCCCACCCCCCGGGCGCGGGGCCGCCGAACCCACCGACAACATCATTGCGAGGCATTTCCCGGTGAACGTGCTGGATGTCGTGCTGCTGATCGCTGCCGTGTGGTTCGCCGTCGTCGGCTACCGCCAGGGCTTCGTCGTCGGTGTGCTGTCCGTGATCGGCTTTCTCGGCGGCGGTCTGGCCGCCGTGTACGTCCTGCCGGTCATCTGGGACAGCGCCACGGACGACGCCACCCCGGGCACGGCCGCCGCCATCGCGGCCGTCGTCATCGTCATCGTCTGCGCCTCGATCGGCCAGGCCGCCACGACCCACCTCGGCAACAAGCTCCGCCGCCACATCACCTGGTCACCGGCCCGCGCGCTGGACGCCACCGGGGGCGCGCTCGTCAACGTCCTGGCGATGCTGCTGGTCGCGTGGCTGATCGGCTCCGCCCTCGCCGGCACGTCCCTGCCGACGCTCGGCAAGGAGGTGCGCAACTCCAAGGTGCTGCTCGGCGTCGCCAGGGTCGTCCCCTCGCAGGCCAACACCTGGTTCGCGGACTTCAGCTCGGCCCTCGCGCAGAACGGCTTCCCGCAGGTCTTCGCGCCCTTCTCCACCGAGCCCATCACCTCGGTGCCCGCGCCCGACCCCCAGCTCGCCGAGAGCCCCGTCGCCACCTCCGCCCAGCGCAGCGTCGTCAAGGTCGTCGGCACGGCACCCAGCTGCGGCAAGGTCCTCGAGGGCTCCGGATTCGTCTTCGACCGGCACCGGGTGATGACCAACGCCCACGTCGTCGGCGGCGTGGACGAGCCGACCGTCCAGGTCGGCGGGCAGGGCCGGCAGTACGAGGCGAAGGTCGTCCTCTACGACTGGAAGCGCGACATCGCCGTCCTGGACGTGCCCCAGCTGGAGGCGCCCGCCCTGCGGTTCGCCGAGAACGACGCCGAGACGGGCAGGAGCGCCATCGTCGTCGGCTTCCCCGAGAACGGGTCGTACGACGTGCGCGCCGCCCGCGTCCGCAGCCGGGTCCAGGCCAACGGCCCGGACATCTACCACCGCGGCAACGTCCGCCGTGACGTCTACTCGCTCTACACCACCGTGCGCCAGGGCAACTCCGGCGGCCCCTTGCTCACCCCGGACGGCCGGGTCTACGGCGTGGTCTTCGCCAAGTCCCTCGACGACGCCGACACCGGCTACGCCCTCACGGCCGACGAGGTGCGTCCTGACGTCCTCAGCGGCCGTAAGGCGGTCGAGCGGGTGAACACCCAGAGCTGCGCCCTCTGAGCCCTCGCACGGGCCCGTGCGGGCTCCTGAGGGCCTTTCACGCCCTTTCGCGCCCCGGGATCACCTGGGCGCGGGAGAGGCGCGTCAGCGGCCGCGCGGGTGGTGGCGCAGCCGCGCCGACACCCAGCGGGCGCGACGGCGGATGATGCGCGGGATGCCGATGAGCGGATCCGGTCCGGCCACCGGCCGGTGCTCCGCCCTCGGCGCCCTGTCGGTCACCTCGCTCACAGCCACAGCGGAGTCGCCCTCGGCGCCCCGCTCCTGTGTCGCGTCACGGTAGTCGTGCGTCCAGCCCATACAGAGCTCTGTGCCCGGGGCCAAAGGTCGGTAATCGCCCAGGGGTCGCTCAATTGGCCTATGCGCCGGGCAATTGGCCGTTCGGGGGAACGGCCGTTCCCATGCGTGCGGCGGTGCTCCGGCTGCCGTGCCGGGCGGGATCCGCGGCCGGGGCGCGGGCCCTCCGCGGAGGTCAGCGGTCCGGTTCAGGATCCTTGAGCCAGTTGACCAGTTCCGTGGAGAACGCTGCCGGGTCCTCCTCGTGCGGGAAGTGCCCGAGCCCGTCGAAGAGCCGCCAGCGGTACGGCGCCTCCACGTACTCCCCGGAGCCCGCCGCGCTGCGCGTACGCATCACCGGATCGAGGGAACCGTGCAGGTGCAGCGTCGGCACCCGCACCGGACGCTTCATCCGGCGGTTGAACTGGAGACCGTCCGGGCGCGCCATTGACCGCACCATCCAGCGGTACGGCTCGATCGAGCAGTGCGCCGTGGAGGGGATCGTCATGGCCCGCCGGTAGGTGTCGACAGCGTCGTCGTCCGGCAGCCGGGGGCCCGACCACTCCCGCACCAGCCGTCCCACCAGTGCCGCGTCGTCCGCGACCAGCCGCCGCTCCGGCAGCCACGGCTGCTGGAAGCCCCAGACGTACGAACCGGCCGCGCTCTGCTTGACGTCGGAAAGCATCGCCGAACGCCAGCGGCGCGGGTGCGGCATCGAGGAGACCGCGAGCCTGCGGACCAGCTTCGGCCGCATCACGGCCGCCGTCCACGCCAGATAGCCGCCCAGGTCGTGCCCCACCAGCGCGGCGTCCGGCTCCCCGAGCGAGCGGATCACACCGGTGATGTCGAGCGCGAGGTTCGCCGGGTCGTAGCCGCGCGGCGTGCGGTCGCTGCCGCCCACCCCGCGCAGGTCCATCGCGACCGCCCGGAAACCGGCATCGGCGAGCGCCCGCAGCTGGTGCCGCCACGTCCACCAGAACTGCGGGAAACCGTGCAGCAGCAGCACCAGGGGCCCCTCGCCCATCTCGGCGATGTGGAACCGCGCGCCGTTCGCCGCCACATCCCGGTGGGTCCAAGGACCCTCGGGACGTACCACCGATGCCCCGGAGACCACCGGGGCCGGGCCCGTCCGCGCCGCCGGAGGCCCGGCGGAGGGGGTGGGCTCGGGGTCGGGAGACGCGGGCGCTGCGGAGGTATCGGGCACCGTCATACGGCCGAGCGTGTCACAGATGCGTCGGCGCGGCCCGTGTCGACCAGCGGGCGCGGGTGCGGCTTGACGGTGCCGAGGACAGCAGCCGTCTCCTTCGCGGAGGCAATGGTCTTCTCAGGCTTGCTGACCTTCTTGAACCTGTTCACCGCCAGCAGCCCGAGAAGGGCCGCGACCAGCAGGAACGCGCCGCCGACGATCAGGAACGACCAGGCGAGCCCCATGCCGAGGTTGTGGATGCCATACGCGGCGGCGAAGCTCAGAACGGGCAGCGAGAACAGCGCCAGCGTCCCGGCCGCGGCGACCGCGCCACCGCCGATGCCGACGCGCTTGGCGTCCTGCCGCAGCTCGGCCTTGGCCAGCGCGATCTCGTCGTGCACCAGTGCGGACAGCTCCGTGGTGGCCGTCGCCATCAGCTGGCCGAGGCTGCGGTTCGCGCCGTCGGCACCGTTCACACCGGTCGCCGCGCCGTCGTCGGCTGCGCTCATCGGCTGCTCCCTCATCGTCATCAGCTCGTCGTCTGCGGGTCTCCAGCGGATGTGAAGACACTCAGATCATGCCGGACCATCGTCCCCGGTGGTGCGCCCGGCAGCGACTTCGGCCAGCCTGCGGTGCTCGGCCGCCTTCGCCTCCAGGATCGCGGCCATCCGGAGGTGGTACGCGGGGTTGTCCTGCTCGTAGATGTCCGGGATGCCGTCGTGGTCCTCGTCAAGCTCCTCCGCGGCGCACAGTTTCCTGTACTTGTTGTCGCGCAGCTTGAGCAGCACGCTCGCCAGCACCGCGGCTATCAGCGAACCGACCAGCACGGATGCCTTGATCTCGTCGGTCAGCAGCTGGTCGTCCTTGAAGGCGAGTTCGCCGATCAGCAGCGAGACCGTGAAGCCGATGCCCGCCAGCGAGGCGACGGCCAGCACGTCCGGCCACTTGAGGTCGGGATTGAGCTCCGCCTTGGTGAAACGAGCCGCCAGCCAGGTGCCGCCGAAGACGCCGATCGCCTTGCCGGCGACCAGGCCGAGGACGACGCCGAGGGTCTCGGGCCGGGTGAAGACGTCCGACAGCGCGCCGCCGGAGATCGCGACGCCCGCCGAGAACAGCGCGAACAGCGGCACGGCGAGCCCCGCCGACAGGGGGCGCACAAGGTGCTCGATGTGCTCACCGGGGGAGTGCGCCTCGCCCTCACGGCGCGTGCAGCGCAGCATCAGCCCCATGGCGACGCCCGCGATCGTCGCGTGGACGCCGCTGTTGTACATCAGCGCCCAGTTGACGATGCCCAGGGGGACGTAGACGTACCACCCGCGCACGCCCTTGTGGAGCAGCAGCCAGAAGACGGCCAGGCCCAGCACGGCGAAGCCGAGGGCCGCGAAGTTCAGCTTCTGCGTGAAGAAGACCGCGATGATCAGGATCGCGAAGAGGTCGTCGACGACGGCGAGGGTCAGCAGGAACGCCCGGAGCGCCGAGGGCAGGGAGGTGCCGATGACGGCCAGTACGGCGAGCGCGAAGGCGATGTCGGTGGCGGTGGGCACGGCCCAGCCCGCCGTCGAGCCGCCGCCGGCCGACACCACGGTGAAGTAGACGAGCGCGGGCGCGGCCATGCCGCAGACCGCGGCGACGACCGGGAGGATCGCGGCCTTGGGATCGCGCAGCTCGCCCGCGACCAGCTCGCGCTTGAGCTCGATGCCCGCGACGAAGAAGAAGACGGCCAGCAGGCCGTCGGCGGCCCAGTGCTGGACCGAAAGATTCAGGCCGAGGGAGCCCGGACCGAAGTGGAACGAGCTGACCGACTGATAGCTGTCACGCAGCGGGGTGTTCGCCCAGATCAGCGCGGCGACGGCGGCGACGAGCAGCAGCACGCCGCCCACGGTCTCGGTACGCAGGGCATCGGCGAGGTAATTCCGCTCTGGCAGCGGCAGCCGGCCGAGAAAGACGGAGCGGCGGTTCTTGGGCGCGGCCACGGCGGAGGACCTCCTGGGGGTCGACTGGATACACGTGTGCTGTGTGCCGACCAGACTTCCCGGCGCGCCCATGATTCTTGTCGCGTTTTTGACGCGACGAATACTTACCTTAGCCCGAAAGAGTGAGGGGCACCCGGCGTGGCGCCGGGTGCCCCTCACTCGTACGAGGTGTTTCCTCGCTGCCCTAGGGCCGTGTGACGCCTCAGTCCTCGCTGCTCGCGGCCGGGAGCTGGGACTGGATCAGATCCATGACCGAGGAGTCGGTGAGCGTGGTGACGTCCCCGAGGGTGCGGTTCTCGGCCACGTCGCGCAGCAGCCGGCGCATGATCTTGCCGGAGCGGGTCTTGGGCAACTCGGCGACGGGCAGGATGCGCTTGGGCTTGGCGATCGGGCCGAGCTGCTTGGCGACGTGCGCCCGGAGCTCCTCGACCAGGCCCTCCTCGGTCGCGTCCACGTTGCCGCGCAGGATCACGAAGGCGCAGATGGCCTGGGTGGTCTGCGGGTCGGTCGCGCCGACCACGGCCGCCTCGGCGACCTTGGGGTGCGAGACGAGCGCGGACTCGACCTCGGTGGTGGAGATGTTGTGGCCGGAGACCAGCATCACGTCGTCGACGCGCCCGAGCAGCCAGACGTCGCCGTCGTCGTCCTTCTTCGCACCGTCGCCCGCGAAGTACTTGTGCTCGAAGCGGGACCAGTAGGTGTCGATGTAGCGCTGGTCGTCGCCCCAGATGGTGCGGAGCATGGAGGGCCAGGGCTCGGTGAGGACGAGGTAGCCGCCGTGGCCGTCGGGCACCTCGCGGGCTTCGTCGTCCACGACGGTGGCCGCGATGCCGGGGAGCGGCACCTGGGCGGAGCCGGGCTTGGTGGCGGTGACGCCGGGCAGCGGGCTGATCATGATGCTGCCGGTCTCGGTCTGCCACCAGGTGTCGACCACGGGGGTCCGGTCGGCGCCGATGTGCTTGCGGTACCAGACCCACGCCTCGGGGTTGATGGGCTCGCCGACCGAGCCGAGGACGCGCAGGCTGGACAGGTCGAACTTGGCGGGGATGTCGTCGCCCCACTTCATGGCGGCGCGGATCGCGGTCGGCGCGGTGTAGAGGATCGTGACGCCGTACTTCTGGACGATCTCCCACCAGCGGCCCTGGTGGGGGCTGTCGGGCGTGCCCTCGTAGAGCACTTCGGTCGCGCCGTTGCTCAAGGGGCCGTAGACGATGTACGAGTGGCCGGTGACCCAGCCGACGTCGGCCGTGCACCAGAAGACGTCGGTCTCCGGCTTGAGGTCGAAGACGGCGTGGTGGGTGTACGAGGTCTGGGTGAGGTAGCCACCGGTGGTGTGCAGGATGCCCTTGGGCTTCCCCGTGGTGCCGGAGGTGTAGAGGATGAACAGCGGGTGCTCGGCGTCGAACGCCTGCGGGGTGTGCTGATCCGACTGGCGCTCGACGAGGTCGTGCCACCACACGTCGCGGCCTTCGGTGAAGGCGATGTCCTCCTGGCCGGTGCGCCGGACGACGAGGACGCTGCGGACGTTCTCGGTGCCGGGACGGGTCAGGGCCTCGTCCACGGCGGGCTTGAGCGCGGACGGCTTGCCGCGCCGGTAGCCGCCGTCGGCGGTGATGACGACGCGGGCGTCGGCGTCGTTGATGCGGGTCGCGAGGGCGTCCGCGGAGAAGCCGCCGAAGACGAGCGAGTGCGGGGCACCGATCCGGGCGCAGGCGAGCATCGAGATGACGGCCTCGGGGATCATCGGCAGATAGATCGCGACCCGGTCGCCCGCCTGGACGCCCAGCTCCGTCAGGGCGTTGGCGGCCTTGGAGACCTCGCGCTGGAGCTCGGCGTAGGTGATGGTGCGGGTGTCGCCCGGCTCGCCCTCGAAGTGGATGGCGACCCGGTCGCCCAGGCCGTTCTCCACATGGCGGTCCACGCAGTTGTACGCCACGTTGAGCCGGCCGTCGGCGAACCACTTGGCGAACGGCGGGTTCGACCAGTCCAGGACCTCGGTCGGCTCGGTCTCCCAGCTCAGCCGCCGGGCCTGCGTGGCCCAGAAGCCCAGCCGATCAGCCCGCGCCTGCTCGTACGCCTCCGCGGTGACATTGGCGTGCGCGGCCAGGTCGGCAGGCGGTGCGAAGCGGCGCTCCTCCTTCAAGAGGTTGGCCAGGCTTTCGTTGCTCACGACATCTCCCTTTCCCAGGCTGCCCGTTGCGTCCCGGGCCATAGCTCATCAGCCCGGGGTGCACTCTGACAAGGGTTGTCGGGAAAAACTGGTTTAGACCTTTGCGCGGAGAGGTTGTCCGAGGTCAGACGGGGTGATGCGGGGGTGGCGAGGGGTACGTCGCCCCGGGGCGGCAGGGGTGGCCGTTCCGGGGCCGGCCGCCCCTTCAGACGGCGTCGAGGACCTCCGGTCGTACGGCCTTGAAGGTGCGCGAGCGCGGGTCCAGCACATACGCCTGTGCCTCGGCGACGTGGAAATACATCCCCTGCAGCTGAAGCATTCCTTCCGCCACACGCCGGGCGACGCACACGTGGGCCATCAGGTGGTCGAGCTGCTGCATCACGTTGACGAGCGCGAGGCGTTCGGCGTCGTCCGCCACGGGGCGGTCGGCCAGCGCCACCTCGCCGCGGCCGAGCCGGCCGATCCGCTGCATCCGGGCCAGGCTCGGACGGCCGTGCCGCAGCCAGCGGGTGAGCGAGGTCTGCTGGGCACCCGGTCCCTGGTCCGCGGCGTCGAGCAGGGCCTGCATCGCCCCGCATCCGGAGTGCCCGCAGACGGTGATGGTGCCGACCTCCAGCACCTCCACCGCGTACTCCACGGCGGCGCCGACCGAATCGCAGGTGCCGTCAGAACCGGGCGGAGGCATCAGATTGCCGACATTGCGCACGGTGAACAGATCGCCCGGACCGCTGGAGGTGATCATGCTCGTCACCAACCGGGAGTCGGCGCAGGTGAGGAACAGCTGGGTGGGGCGCTGCCCTTCGAGGGCGAGCCGGGCCAGCTCGTCCCGCACCAGGGGGGCCGTGTGGCGCTGGAAGGCGGTGACCCCGCCGAGCAGCTGCCGCCCGCCTCCGTCATCCTGGGTGTCGATGTCCGTGGCGGGACGGGTGCAGTGGTGGTTGCGCCAGGGGGTCCACGGGCGGCACACATGGGCGCTGGAGGGCTCGGCGACGGTCTGACCGCCGCGCCCGCGGAGCGTGACCCGGCCGCCGTGTGCGCGATGGGTGTCGGTCCATGACTGCAAGGCGTCGTAGGCCGCGTGATCCATGAAGGAGCCTCCCAGCTCGACCACCACGCTCGCGCCGGTGGGCACGTGCGCCAGCGCCCGGGTCAGCCGCGGCACGGCCAGGAACGTCAACTGCCCGCTGACGAGCACCAGGTGATCGCCGCCGCGCGGCTCGACGGTGACGCGGGTGTGTGCGAGCCTCCGCAGGGAGAGGAAGCCGGCGACCACGAGCCCGATCGTGAGCCCCTGCAGCACGCCGAGCAGCACCACCGACCCCAGAGTGGCCACGTACATCGGGAAATCCCGCTGCCGCCGCACATGCTTGATGTGCGCGAAGCTCACCATCCGGACTCCGGCGGCCATGACCAGCGCGCCGAGCGCGGCGAGGGGGATCAACTCCAGCACGGAGGTGAGCAGCCCCGCGCAGAGCACCACCCATGCGCCTTGCAGGACCGTGGACTTGCGGGTCGCCGCGCCCGCCCGGACGTTCGCGGAGCCCCGCAGCGCGCCACCGGCGATCGGCAGCCCGCCGAGCAGCCCGGAGACCACGTTCGCCGCCCCCTGACCGATGAGCTCCCGATCGAGCGCGGCAGGGTCGGCCGGAGCGTCCGGCCGCTCGGACCGCAGCCGGTCGACCGCCACGGCGGACAGCAGCGACTCCATGCTCGCGACGAGCGTGACCGTCAGGACGGCCGCGAACACCCCGAGCACCGGCCCCTCCGGCAGAGCCGGCAGGGCCTGGAACTCCCAGCGGGGCAGCGAGACGCGGGGCAGGACCAGCCCGGTGGCGGGGGGGGGGGGGGGGGGGGGGGGGGGGGGGGGGGGGGGGGGGGGGGGGGGGGGGGGGGGGGGGGGGGGGGGGGGGGGGGGGGGGGGGGGGG